>DATFPH010000330.1:0-6270 GCA_035264905.1 Thermoanaerobaculia bacterium | reverse complement strand
AGCCCGATCGCTCCAAAAAACGTGAGCAACGCCGCGCCGAGCACCACCTCGGGGATCACCATGGGCAGGAAGAGCAGAGCGAGCGTCGCTCCCCGGCCTGGCGCAGTCGCGCGCCGGAGGGCCAGGGCCGCGAGGGTGCCGATGGCCGTGGCGATCACCGTGGTGAGCGCCGCCGCGGCGAGGCTGTTGCGGACCGAGGCGAGGAGCGCGTCGTCGGCCAGGAGCCGGCGGTACCAGTCGAGCGTCACGCCTCGCCAGACCGCGGTCTGCCGGCCGGCGTTGAACGAGAAGACGGCGAGCACGGCGATCGGGACCCAGAGGAAGAGGTAGACCAGCGCCGTGTGCGCCGCGAGGAGCCGCCGGCCCCAGCTCACAGCAGGACCTCCTCTCCCTTCCGCTTCATGTAGAGAGCGTACGCGAGGAGCAGGAGGAGCACGGCCGCCATCAGCTCGAAGGCCAGCGCCGCGCCGAACGGATGATTGCGGGCCACCGCGAACTGGTTCTGGATCAGGTTGCCCAGCAGCATGCTCCGGGCGCCGCCCAAGAGGTCCGAGACCACGAACTGTCCCAGGCTGGGGATGAAGACCAGGACGATCCCCGCCGCGATGCCGGGCGCGGTCAGCGGGACCGTCACCCGCCGGAACACCGCCGCCCGGCCCGCCCCCAGGTCCGCCGCCGCTTCGAGGAGCGTGCGGTCCAGCTTCTCCAGAGAGGCATAGAGAGGAAGGATCATGAACGGCAGCTCGCCATAGACGAGCCCGATCATCACCGCCAGCTCGGTGTAGAGGATCTCCAGCGGACGGTCCCGCAAGCCGGCGCCCAGGAGGAGGTGATTGAGCAAGCCTTCCGTCCGCAGGAGGAACATCCAGGCGTAGGTGCGGATGAGAAAGCTGGTCCAGAACGGGACGACCACGAGGCCGAGGAGAAGGTCCTTCCAGCGGCGCGGCGTGCGCAGGGCCAGGGCGTAGGCGACCGGATAGCCGATCACCAGCGTGAGCGCGGTGGTCAGCAGGGCCATCCAGAGGGAGCGCCAGCCGATCCCGAGGTAGATCTCCTGGAGCGAGCGGGCGTAGCTCGCCAGGAACGCCCCGGAGGCGACATAGCCGCCCAGATCCTCGACCGGCTTCAGGCCGCCATAGACCCCGCGCTGCCGGAAGCTCAAGACGAGCGTCAGCGCGAGAGGCGCGAGGAAGAAGACCCCCAGCACCAGCCAGGTGGGCAGCAGGAGAAGCCAGCCGCTCCGGTCCTTACGGGCACTCACTTTTCGTCTTCCTCCTTCATCCAGACCGCATGCCGGGGATTCCAACAGAGGAACGCCGGTCCTCCAGGATGGAAGGCAGGAGGCTCGTCGAGCGCGGACGCGGCGTTCTGCTCCCAGACGACGAAGCGCTCCCCGCCGTGGCCGCGGACGATCCAGGTCGTACCGATCCCCTGGTAGATCCGCTCCTCCACGGTGACCGGAACGGCGGGCGTTCCGGGATCTTCGGAGCGATCGGCGCACAGCCTGAGCTTCTCGGGGCGCACCAGGAAACGGCCTCCCCCCGCGGCCCCGGCCACCTCCGCCGGAAAGAAGTTCGCGGCGCCCAGGAACTCGGCGGCGAAACGGGTCGCCGGCCGCTCGAAGATCTCCGCGGGCGTCCCCACCTGCTCCACCCGCCCCTGGCGCATCACCGCCACCCGGTCGCTCATCCCAAGCGCCTCCTCCCGGTCGTGCGTCACGAACAGGAAGGTGATCCCCAGGGTGCGCTGAAGGTGCTTGAGCTCGACCTGGACCTCCTCGCGGAGCTGGGGGTCGAGAGCGGCCAAGGGCTCGTCGAGGAGCAGCACCTGCGGCTCCAGGACCAGTGCGCGGGCCAGGGCCACCCGCTGGCGCTGGCCGCCGCTGAGCTGGTGCGGCAGCCGCTTCTCCAGCCCGGCCAGCCGGACCTGGGCGAGCGCCTCCCCCACTTTGGCGGCATGGGCCGAGCGCGGCATGTCCGCCTTATAGCGCAGCCCGAAACCCACGTTCTCCGCGACGGTGAGGTGCGGGAAGAGAGCGTACTGCTGGAAGACCATGTGCGCCGGCCGGCGGTGGGGCGGGACGCGCGTCACGTCGATCCCCGCGATGCGGACCGTGCCGGCGGTGGGCGCCTCGAGGCCGCCGACCATGCGCAGCAGCGTCGTCTTACCGCATCCGCTCGGACCGAGGAGGGAGAAGAGCTCGCCGCGGCGGATGTCCAGGGACACCTCATCCACCGCAGTCACCTCGCCGAAGCGCTTGGTGACCTCCCGGATCTCGACGGTCGAAGGAAGATGGCGGTCCACGTCCGGCCGGGATGATACCGCGTCTCTCCAAGGCAACCGGCTCGCTTCGCCCTGCGCACTGGTGAGAGGGAAGTGGCGACATAGAATACCGTCCCGATGCCCGCCCCTCCGCGCCACCTGCTTCCTCTGCTCTGTTGCGCCGGCCTCGGCCTGGCCGCTCCGTCCCTGGCGCAGACCCTGCCGTCCGAGCCGGCCTCCGCGAGCCTCGGCACCGTGCTGCCGGCCTGGAGCGCGCTGCCGTTCGCGGGCATCCTCCTCTCGATCGCCCTCTTCCCCCTGCTCGCGCCGCGCTTCTGGCACCACCACTACCCGAAGGTGGCATTGGCGTGGGGGCTCGTCCTGGTGGTCCCGTTCGTCTGGGCCTACGGCGGGGACGCAGTCCACGAGATCCTCCACGTCGCCCTGGTCGACTACGTCCCGTTCATCATCCTGCTGGCGGCCCTGTTCACGATTGGGGGCGGCATCTATGTCCGCGGCTCGTACCGCGGCTCGCCGCTGGTCAACAGCACGATCCTGCTGATCGGGACCTTCCTTGCCTCCTGGATCGGCACGACCGGCGCCGCCATCCTGCTGATCCGCCCCCTGCTGCGCGCCAACGCCGGCCGGCGGCACCGGGCGCATACGGTGGTCTTCTTCATCTTCCTGGTCGCCAACGTCGGCGGCTCGCTGACCCCTCTGGGCGATCCGCCCCTCTTCCTGGGCTTCCTGCACGGCGTCCCGTTCTTCTGGACGTTCAGCCTCGGTTCCGAGCTCCTGCTGGTCGCCACCCTGGTGCTCGGGCTGTATCTGGCCGTCGACACGTACTTCTGGACCCAGGAGAGCCCCGAGGTCCGCGCAGCGTCACCGGGAAGCGAGCGGCTGCGCGTCGACGGCGGGATCAATCTCTTGTTCCTCGCGGGGGTCCTGCTGGCGGTGATCGCCTCCGGCAACTGGCACCCGGGCGAGGTGGAGGTCCTGGGCATTCACCAGGGGATCCAGAACCTGGCCCGCGATGCGTTCGTGCTGGGAATGCTGGCCGCCTCCTGGCTCGTCACGCCACGGCCGGTCCGCGAGGCCAACGGCTACTCCTGGGGTCCGATCCGGGAAGTGGCGATCCTTTTTGCGGCGATCTTCGCCACGATCATCCCGCCGCTCGCGATCCTCAAGGCGGGAGAGCACGGCGCCCTCGCCGGGCTGATCCGGGCCGTGCAGACGCCGGCCCAGTTCTTCTGGGCGACCGGCATCCTGTCGTCCTTCCTGGACAACGCGCCGACCTACTTGACCTTCCTCTCCACGGCGCTGGGCCGGCTCTATCCGGAGCTGCCCGAGCGCGAGGCGATCCTGCGGCTCATCACCGAGAACAACCAGTACCTGAAAGCCATCGCCACGGGCGCGGTGTTCATGGGCGCCAACACCTACATCGGCAACGCGCCGAACTTCATGGTCAAGTCGATCGCCGAGGAGGCGGGGGTCGAGATGCCTTCCTTCTTCGGCTACATGAAGTACTCTCTTCTCATCCTGGTTCCGGTCTTCCTGCTGGCGACCTGGGTCTTTTTCTAGGAGAGCGGCGATGAGCGCGTGGTACGAGATGGTCATCCAGGGGAGGGTGGAGGACATCCGGGATCTCCTCCCGGGAGTTGCCACCGATGGGGAGCGGCCGGTCTGGGGCGAGGAGCTGGATCTGCGCGCCGGCACGTTCCCGGAGCGCATCCTGGAGCTGCTCGGTGCGAAGACCCACCATCTGCTCTTCGTGCCGGGCACGCAGGCGAGGCCGCTGGTGCGCGCGATCCAGGGGAAGCCCGAGATCCGTCTGGAGCGCCTGCGGGAAATCTCGAGCGGCCATTTTCCCTTCACCGCCAAGGCCTTCTCCCCGGAGGTGGCCGCAAAGATCAAAGACGCCCTGCACTCGCCTCTCCCGCCGGGCGTCACCTTGGAGGCGTTCCAGGAATCAGAGGCCGTCGACCCCGAAGCCGAGGGGGTTGAGCTGTACGCCCCGGTGCACGCCTACACCTACCGCTGCCATGGCACCTTTTCCGGCCCGCCCCCGGGCATCTTCCAGATCCACCGCACCTTGCAGGCGCTGGACTTCGTTCACGAGGAGAAGCTGGAGTTGGAAGGTCGGGAGGTGGAGCCGGGGGAGCTGGGGTAAGCTGCGGCGCTTACCCCTCCACCCAATCCCGCGGCTTGAGGAACTCCTCGTAGAGCCGTGCCTCGGGCGAGCCCGGCTCGGGGTGCCAGTTGTAGCGCCAGCGGACGAGCGGGGGGAGGGACATGAGGATCGACTCGGTCCGGCCGCCGGACTGGAGCCCGAAAAGAGTGCCGCGGTCCCAGACGAGGTTGAACTCCACGTAGCGGCCACGGCGATAGAGCTGGAAGTCGCGTTCGCGCTCGCCGTACGGAACGTCCCTGCGACCCCGCAGGATTGGAAGGTAGGCCGGGAGGAAGTGGTCGCCCACGCTCCGCAGGAATTCGAAGGACCGCTCGAAGCCCCATTCGTTCAGGTCGTCGAAGAAGATCCCGCCGATGCCGCGCGGCTCACCGCGGTGTTTCAGGTAGAAGTACTCGTCACACCACTTCTTGTAGCGCGGGTAAACCTTCGCGCCAAACGGCTCGCACGCCGCGCAGGCGGTGCGATGCCAGTGGACCGCGTCTTCCTCGAAGCCATAGTAGGGCGTCAGGTCGAACCCGCCACCGAACCACCAGACCGGCTCCGCGTCCGGCTTCTCCGCAAGAAAGAAGCGGACGTTCATGTGGGTCGTGGGCACGTAGGGGTTGTGCGGATGGAAGACGAGGGAGACACCGAGAGCCTCGAAGCTTCGGCCCGCCAGCTCGGGCCGCTGCGCGGTAGCGGACGGCGGCAACCCCGGGCCATGGACATGGGAGAAGCCCACCCCGGCCTGCTCGAACACCGCCCCCTCGCTCAACATCCGCGACTGCCCGCCGCCACCCTCCGGCCGCTCCCAGGAATCCTCGTGGAAACGTCCGGAGCCGTCCTCCGCTTCGATGGCGGCGCAGATGCGGTCCTGGAGACCGAGGAGGTAGGACCGGACGATAGGCAGGTCGGGGCGACCGGACATGCGGGGAAGTCTATGCGACCTGGCCCGCATTCGGAGGACCCGGCTCCAGAGCTGGGGAGGTTGGCAGCGAAGGCGGGAGGGCGATGTGATGATTCTGGAAGCTTGATCGTCAAGCCAGCCTCAGCCGCCTGAGGGCGACAGTCCCTCCGGCAATCACCTGAACTGCCAACTCGTGTCCGTGCAACAGCTCCATTCCGAGGAGCGCATCGGACTCGGCAATGTCGATCAAAGCCCGCCGGCGGCGTCCAGCCCAATCGACCGTCGCCTCGTGAATGTCGAACAAGATCTCGCTGCCATCCGCAAGAATCGCACTCCCCTGCATGAGAAATGGCAGCTCAAGGTCGGCCGCCACGTCGGACGGAAGCGTCAGAGATCCTGTATAGCCCGTGTCGACAATCGCCTCCACCTCCCTCTCCTTTCCCTGAGGGCCGAGAATCATGAGACGTACAATCGCCTCGCGGTCGGTATTCACGGAACCGACGATCATGAGACTCGGAGCGGACGCTCTGGTCTGTTCCGCGGTCCGAAGCGGCGGGCATAGGGGGAACCAACCCGCCGGAGCCAGATCTGCGCCTCCGGTTTGCGTGCACGCAACCGGTCGAACGCGGCCATCTCGTCCGCGTCGACCTCATAAGCACCCGTCTCGATGTCGATGACGATGAACTTCCCTTTGTCCTGCGTCTCAAGACGAGCCTGTATATCGCGTTCGTAGATCTCATTACCCCGGCGGGCGAATTCTTCTTTGCTGTACCTAGGATGGAGCGGCGCGCTCATGTCGCCATTCTACGACACGGCGCGCCTTCTCGTCACCCCTCCTCCACCCGCACCGGGAACAGCTCCGCCTGCCGCTGGTCCCAGGCGGAGATGGGGACGCGGTAGTCGCCGGTCCAGCAGGCGGTGCAGTAGCTGT
>DATFPH010000329.1:0-14801 GCA_035264905.1 Thermoanaerobaculia bacterium | reverse complement strand
GAATGGAAGCGCGGCCCACGGCCCCTCTCATGCCAATCTCCCCCCCGCCCTACCCAGCGAGACCGGGGGCGCTGCGCGGCCCCACGGACTTGACTTACACAGGCCTTCTCATGGAAGTGCGTGTGGGAGAGGGGGTTGGGGGTGAGGGTCCCGGCGCAGCCGGCTTCTTACTTCCCGCTTCCCGCCGCCGGCGCCTGCCGCTCCGGCGACAATACCCCCAGCGCGTACCGGCTCGTGTCGAGATAGCGCCGCGCGGTGTCGCGCATCCGGTCCGAGGTAATCGTCGTGATCATCTCGTCGAAGCGCAGGATGTCCTTCGGGTCGAGACCTTCCGTGTAGTAGAGCTCCAGAGCCGAGAGCCAGAACTGATTGTCGGTCAGGTTGAGCTCCCGCGAGCGGCGCTCGGATTCGCGCACCTGTTGCAGGTAGGGCTCGGCCACGCCGTTCGATTGGATGGCGGAGATCTCGGCGAAGACGGCCTTGACCAGATCGTCCACCTTCTCCGGAGCGCAGCCGAACGAGACGCTGAATTCGTAGCTCGGCCACGGGCGCCGCGACAGGCCGCCGTCGACCGAGACGCCGTAGACGGCGCCCATGTCCTCCCGGAGCACCTCGCGGAGCCGGGTCTCCAGCACCGTGGAAAGGGCTCCCAGGTCATGCCGTCCCTGCCGGCTGTACTCGGCGGGGCCGGTGAAGATGATCTCCACCTGGCTCTTGGGCTCGATCCCCTTCTCGACCTTGACGTTGACCACTTCGGTCGGCGGGCGCATGCCGACGTCGCGCCAGGTCTCGTTCCGGCCGGTGGACGGGAGGCTCCCCAGCCAGGTGAGGACGAGGGGCTTGAGCGCTGTCGGGGAGACGTTGCCGACCAGGACGAACGTGAAGTCGCCGGCGTCGGCGAAGCGGTCGCGGTAGATCCGCTCAGCGGTGTCCAGGTCGATCCGCTCGATCCACTCGGACGTGATCGGCTGGAAGCGCGGATGGTGCTGGGTCATCGCCTCCTTCATCCGGTCGGCGAAGACCGCCTGCGGCTCGGCCTGCCGGTTCTGCACGGCGGAGCGGAGCAGGGTCTGGAGCGAGCGGAAGGCGTCCGAGTCCTTGCGCGGCTGGGTGATCGTCAAATAGACGAGCTGGAACAGGGTCTCCGCGTCCTTGGTGGACGCGGTGCCCTGGACCCCCTCCTCGAGCTGCGAGATGTACGGCTCGACCCGCGCGGTCGATCCGGACAGGGCCTTGTCCAGGGTGACCTTGTCGAAGCTGCCCAATCCGCCCTCGCCGATGACGGTCGCGGCGAACACGGCGGAAGGGTACTCCTCGTCCGGCACCAGGGAGTGGCCGCCGGGGCTGAAAGAGGTCAGCAGGATCTCGTCCCGCTGGCCGCTGGTCGGCTTGAGGATGACCCGGATGCCGTTCGAGAGCTTCCACTCGGTGATGTTGAGCTCGGGGACCTTGGTCTCCTTGACGATCTTCCCCGGCTTGGGCGTCTCGGCCACCAGGGGGCCGGCCTGGACGCGGTCGACGTAGGCGGCGATCTCGCTCTGGCGGACCGTCTGGAAGACGGCGAGCAGGGCTTCGCGGGAGGGCGGCGGCACGTCGGCCTTGGCCGGCGCCTGGACCAGGATGACCCGGTTGCCGTCGCGCAGCCACTCCTCGGCGAGGTGGTTCACCTCGTCGACGCCGATCTCGGGGACGAAGCGGCGCACCAGGACGAGCTCGGCCGGGATGCCGGGCAGGGGCTCGGCTTCGAGGAAGCCGCGGGAGTACTCGGCCGCCAGCGTCCCCGAGGGCTGCACCCGGCGCTCGGTATAGGCCTGCTCATAGCCGAGCAGCCAGGTCTTCTTCGCCCGCTCCACCTCGGTTGGAGTGAAGCCGTGGCGCCGTACCCGCTCGATCTCGGTGAGCAGAGCGGCCAGACCGGTCTCCACCTGGCCTTCGCGCACCGCCGCCTGCTGCGCGGTCATCTCGGAGGAACGTACGAAGAGGCCGGCCCCGGAGCCCGCGTAGAGGAAGGGGGCGTCCGGCCGGCGGGAGATCTCTTCGAGCCGCGAGTTGAGCATCGAGTGATAGAGCCCCTCGACGATCCTCCGGCGATAGTCGCCCACCCGGTCCTGCTGCCGGGCCGGCAGCTTGGAGTAGACGCTCACGGTCGTATCCGTGGTCTCCGGGTCGGTGGCGACGGCCACCAGGGTGTCGCCGTGCTCGGGGACCGGATAGAGCGGGCGCTCGCGCGGCGTCTGCGGGGCGGGGATCTTCGAGAAGTGCTGCTGGATCAGCTCCTTCAGGCGCCCCGGCTCGGCATCGCCCACGGCGATGACGGCCATCAGGTCCGGCCGGTACCAATCCGTATAGAAGCGGCGGAGCATCTCGGCCGTCGCGGTCTCCAGGATGTCCTTCTTGCCGATCGGCAGGCGCTCGGCATAGCGCGATCCCTGGAAGAGGACGGGGAGCTGCTGATCGAGCATCCGCGCCGAGGCGCCGCGCCCGAGCCGCCACTCCTCGATGACGACGCCGCGCTCCTTGCTCACCTCTTCGGGATCGAAGGTGATGCCGTGCGCCCAGTCCTCCAGGATCTGCATCCCCTTGTCGAGGAACTCCGGCTTGTCGGTGGGGACGGTCAGCGTGTAGACCGTCTCGTCGAAGTTGGTCGAGGCGTTGACGTCCGCCCCGAAGCGCATGCCGATCGATTCCAGGTACTTGACCAGCTCCTGCTTGGCGAAGCTCTTGGTGCCGTTGAAGGCCATGTGCTCGACGAAGTGGGCGAGGCCGCGCTGGTCTTCGTCTTCGAGGACGGAGCCTGCGTTGACCACGAGCCAGAGCTCGACCCGGTCGGACGGCACGCCGTTGCGGCGGACGTAGTACGTCAGCCCGTTCTCCAGCTTGCCCGTCTGGATGGCCGGATCGGTGGGGAGAACCGCCGCCGGGTCCGTGGGGACGTCGGGCAGCGCCTGGGACAGTGCGGCGGCGGAAACGGTCCGCGGCGACGCGGGAGAGGTGGCGCAGGCCGAAGCCACCAGGGTGGAGACGAGGAGGAGCAGGGAGAGAAATCGTTGTCTCATAGGTTTTGGCGAGGGCAGGGCTTCTGCCCCCCTCTTCAGAAAGCGGATGGCGGACGGGAAATTCCTACTTCCCGGCCAGCACGTCCTGGAGCTGCGGATGGCGGTCGACGTAGAGCCGCACGTACCAGCAGGAGGGGATCACCTTGTAGCCCCGGTCGCGCGCATCTTCCAGGGCCTGGTGGACGAGCTGCTCGGCGATGCCGCGGCCGCGCAGGCCGGGCGGGACGTAGGTATGCCAGAAATTCAGGGTCTTGTCGCCCGCCACGCCATATTCGCAGACCGATTCCTGGCCATCGACCACGGCGTAGTACTTCTTCGCGGCTTCGTCGTGCCGGACCTCGATGCTGTTCATGCTGTCGCCTCCGGGTGCCGTTCGAGGTAGCGCACGACGAACGGGCAGCTCGCGGCGACGTCGCGGCCACGGCGCCGTGCATCCGCCACGGCCTGCCGCACCAGCTCTTCGCCGATCTTCCGGCCGCGCAATGCCTCGGGAACGTGGGTATGGGTGAAGGTGAGGGTGTCCCCGTCCTCCTCGTAAGCGGCGACCGCCTCGGCTCCATCGATCCGGGCGAAATACTTGTGTTCCTTCTCGTTGAGCTCGACGTTCAGGTCCATGCGTCCTCCCTCCCTCCGGAAGTTTCAAGCGCCGTGCCACGTGCTCAGAGAAGCAGGCTCTCGTAGTCTTCCGGCGTATCCACGTCGCGGATGGCGCCCGGATCGTCGACCGGGACTTCGAGGACCGCCGCGGCGTGGCGTTCCAGAAGCTCCTTCAAGCCGACCGAGAGATCGAGGGTCTCGATTTCGGGCAGAATGTCTGGAGCGATGGCGAGCGGGTGGCCCCGCTTTCCTCCAAAGGTCGGCACGGCGAGAGGAGCCCCGGCCGCGGCCCGGCGCCAGAGGAGCTCGGCGACCGTCGCCGGACGGAGGGCGGGCAGGTCTCCCGGAGCGACGAGGACGACCTCGCGGCGCTCTGCCAGCCGGGCCGTGCCGCCGAGAGCCGCGATCCCTTCACGGATACTGGAGAGCATCCCCCGGTCCGGATCGGGATTGATCGCCACCCTGGCGCCGAACGCCCGCGCCCATTCCTGCAGCTCCGTATCGTCGGGAGCCGCCACGATCACGACCGGCGAGGCCCCGCCCGAGCGCAGGGCGGAAGCGAGAGAGCCCAGGATCGTGCTCGTGCCATAGGGAAGGAGGAGCTTGGGCTGGCCCATCCGGCGCGAAGCGCCGGCGGCGGGGATGACGGCGAGGGTCACTCCCTCTCTCTCAGCCGGGCGCGGAGCCGCGCGAGCTCCGCTTCCGCCGCCTCGGCGCGTTGGCGCTCGGCTTCGGCGCGTGCTTCCGCCACTTCCGCGCGCTGGCGCTCGGCCTCGCCCTCGGTAGGGATCATCCGGCCGTCGCGATCGAACAGGCGGATCCAGGTCGCATCCTCATCCTCGATCCTGCCCTCCCAGAGCCCGAGCTCCAGGCCCATCTTGTCGCTCCAGAAACGTCCCGGAGCCTCGGGCTTCTTCGGCTGGTACTCGCCGCCCGCCAGCCGAAAGCCCTCCAGCGTCTGGGTCTCGATCCGGTGGAGGTAGTACTCCGCCGTCCCGAACGTCCGGGCGTAGAAGTCCTTCTTGACCGTGCGGTCCTTCTTCATGGTGGAGGGGGAGAGGAGCTCGATGATGAGATCGGGATAGCGGCCGCCCTCGTCCCACACGACCCAGGCTTGGCGCCCTTGCCGCGCCGGGACGTCGCCGACGAAGAAGATGTCGGGACCGCGAAACTGCTTCGAGCCCACGGGATCGGCCGCGATTCCCCGGGCCTGCTCATACGAGTAATAGACGAACATGTTGGCGCCGACGAAAAAGTCGGTCCGCCCGCGCTCCGCCATGGCCTGGCGGGTCACGTTGATGAAGAGACTCATCTGGATACGGTGCCAGTTGCTGTCCAAAGGCTCCCCGTCGTCGTAGACGAGCCCGAAGGGAAGGGGGGCGAGCGCCGCGACCGCTGGCTGACTCATGGTCTGTCTCCCATCGAAATCGTTCTTTCCAGGGACGCCCGCTGTGCGGAGCCGTCTCCTCCCCTCAGCCCAGAATCATCTCGACCGTCAGCTCGAAATCCGGAAAAGCTTGTGGGGACAGGCGTTCGCCGGGGTGGAGGACCCGGGCTTCGCGATAGCCGTTTGCGGCTGGATCCCGGTAGATCTCGATGACGCGCTGGGGGAGGTTGACGAGCCACGCCTCCGGGATTCCTGCCTGGGCATAGAGGGGAATCTTGACGTCGCGATCGTACGCGAGGCTGAAGTCCGCCACCTCGATGACGAGGAGGACATCGGCTGGAGCGGGATGGGACTGCGAATAGTCGTCTTCGCGAGGGCGGAGGATCGCCAGGTCCGGCTCGGGCTCGTCGGACGTACCGAGAGCCACCGGATCCTGGACAGACACCAAAGCTCGATCCCCCAAGCGAGAGAGCCTTCTGTTCAGCCGTTTGACACATCCCGCATGCCGGCTCCCGATCGGCGCCATCCTCACGATCTCCCCCGCGATGAGCTCCACCCGCTCGTCCTCCGAGAGGATGCCGGCCTCGGTCATCGCGTGGTACTCGGCGCTCGTGAACAACCGTCGGGATACTCCTTCGACCATCGGCGTGCTTCCAGAGCCGATTCTATCGAAAGAGTCAGCGGCAGAGCGACGTTCGGCCAGCATACGTATACAGTACCACGATCCGTCGATCGGTGTTATTGAATCGCTTCGACGATCTAGGCGCGCTACGCCTCCGGTGCCTCCGCCGCCTTCGGCGCCGCGCTCCGGCCCGCCCGGTAGAGCAGCGCGGCGATCCCGAGCACGAACGCGATCCCCAGGAGGGCGGCCGCCGGGCCGGTCAGCCAAGCGAAGTCTTTCTCCGCGAAGTGCCAGGAAGCGAGCCACTGGCTCCAACCCGACTCGGGCCAGCGCGTCCGGGCCGCCACCAGGAAGGCGATGGTCACGCCGGCGAGACCTTCGCCCGCGATCATCCCCGAGGCGGCGAGGACGCCGGGATCACCCTCGACCGATCCCGCGCCCCGGCGCGCTTCGACGACGCGCCGCACGAGCCCGCCGAGGAAGATCGGCGTCAGGCTCGCCAGCGGCAGATAGATGCCGACCGCGAAAGCCAATCCGGGGAGCCCCGCGAGCATGGCGCAGAGAGCGAGCGCGGAGCCCGTTCCCACCAGGCCCCAGGAGAGCGAGCCGGCCAGCACGCCGTCGATCACCGTCTTCATCAGCGTCGCCTGGGGAGCAGGAAGCTCGGGCGAGCCGAAGGTGAAGGCCTGGCCGAGGAGCAGTACCGTGCCAGCGACCGCCCAGCAGGCGAACGCCGCGCCGAGGAACTGGCCGGCCTGCTGGCGCGCGGGCGTGGCCCCCACGAGCCAGCCGGTCTTCAGGTCCTGCGAGATGTCGCCCGCCTTCGAGGCCGCGATGCAGACGACCGTGCCCACGGTGAGGATCGCCGCCCGTGCCGACGGATCGTCCCAACCGAACAGGACGAACACCACGGCCGTCCCCAGGAGCGTCACCAGCGCCATGCCCGACGTGGGGTTCGACGAAACGCCGATCAGGCCGACGATGCGCGAGGAGACTACGACGAAGACGAGGCCGAAGATCCCGACGCCGATCGCCGCGGCGAGGCGTTGCACGAAGGTCATGTTCCCGGCGAAGACATGCGGAAACACCGCGAGGACGAGGACGACCAGAGCGGGTCCGGCCAGAACCACCCAGCCCGGCAGGTCGCGGTCGGTGCGCGGCACGGCGGCGTTCTCCTCCAGCCTGTCCGGCCCGGTCCCTTGGCGGCGCATCCCACCGAGGACTGCGACCAGGGAGGCGTACATGGTCGGCAGCGCCCGCGCTACGGTCACGATACCGGCCGCGGCCACGGCCCCGGCGCCGATGTAGCGCACGTAGCGCGACCAGATCTGCCCGGCGGACATGTCGCCGATGATCGTCGTCGCCTCCGGGAAGAGAGGAGTGGGAAGCCCCTGTCCCACCAGAGCGATCAGCGGCGTGAGCACGAGCGCCGAGATCAGGCTCCCCGAAACCATGATCGCCGATTGCCGGTAGCCGAGGATGTAACCGACGGCGAGGAGGGCCGGAGCGATCTCCAGCGCAAGCTGCGCCTTGGGGAGCACGGCGACGTGCATCGCGAGCTCGGAATCGATCAGGGCGAGAGCGCCGAGCAGCAGCTTGATGGCGGCGCCCACGGCCAAGCCGATGAAGATCCAGCGTCCGCCGCTCGACGCCTTGGCAGTGGCGCGCAGCACCTCGGCGCACGCCGTCCCTTCCGGGTAAGGCAGCTCGTCGGAGCTTTTGACGATGAGGAGACGCCGCAGCGGGATCATCGCCGAGATCCCGAGCACCGCGCCGAGGAAGGCCAGCGTCACCACCTGCCAGTAGGGCGGGATCATCCCCCAGAGGAACAGCGCGGGGATGGTGAAGATCGTCCCCGAAGCGAGCGAGGAGCTGGCCGATCCGATGGTCTGCGACATGTTGGCTTCGAGGATGACGTTGCCGCGACCGCGGCTCCCTAGAAAGCGGAACAGGGCGACCGTCAGGACGGCGATCGGAATGGAGGTCGAGACCGTGAGCCCGACCCGCAGCCCCAGATAGGCATTGGCCGCACCGAAGATGACGCCGAACACGATGCCCGCCAAGGCGGCGCGCAACGTGAATTCGACGACGGATTCGTCCCGCGAGAACGACGGCTCCATGGCTCCTCCTCCCCTGGCGTCAGGCGGGGAGAGGCTAGCACAGGCGGTGCGTCAGATGACCGTCCACCAAGGCGCCGCCAGCACCCCGTCGGCGATCCAGCCGATCTCCCGACCGCCGTGCAGAAGCAGGCCGGGCAGGGACTCAGCGGGATACTCCTGACGGAAGACCGTCAGGCCGCGGGCGTCGGCGAGGCGGGGCTTTTCCGTCGTCTTGATCTCGATCGGGAGGAGCCGGTTCTGGTGCTCGATGACGAAGTCCACCTCGTCGCCGCCGGTGGTCCGCCAATAGAAGATCTCCGATCTGGGGATCTGCGTCTCGCGCCAGGCGAAGAGATCGTTCAGGACCAGGTTCTCCAGATGCGCTCCGCGCGGCTCGGTCTCGCCGGCCAAATGGAGCGCGAGGGCGGTATCGCACCAGTAGATCTTGGGAGTCTTGATCAGTCGCTTGGTGCGGTTCGTTGCGAACGCAGGAAGCCGGACGAGTTGGTACGAGGCCTCCAGCAGCCCCAGGTGGCGCAGGATCGTGGGCTGCGGCATGCCCACGTCCCGTCCGAGCTCGGTCTGGTTGACCAGGTTCCCGAGACGGAGGCAGGTTGCGCGCATGAGCCGCCGGAAGTCCACCAGGGAGGCGATCGACGAGAGCTCCTGGATGTCTCGTTCGAGATACGTGCGGGTGTAGCCGTCCAACCAAAGCGTCCGGGCCGCGGGCTCGGTGAGCTCGCGAGCCGGAATCGGATAGCCGCCTCGCTCTGCGAGGGCGCGCCAATCCTCGAACAGAGTTTCGGCGCGGAGGAGGTCCGGCCACTCGCGCTCGGGAGTCGAGAAGAGGCGCGACCAGATTCCCGTCCCGCCGAGGCCAAGTTGCTCGCGCCGGGTGAGCGGCCAGAGAGTCAGATACGCCGCCCGGCCGGCCAGGGATTCCGAGATCTTGTGCAGGAGAAGAAGATTGGCCGACCCGGTCAGGAGGAAGCGGCCGGGCGCCCGCCGGTCGTCCACGGACCGCTTGACCGCGAGCAGCAGGTCGGGAGAGCGCTGGACTTCATCGAGGGTCATCCGGTCGGCGCTGCGCACCAGAGCGTCCGGCTCGCGCCGCGACCGCTCCAGGATCTCCAAGTCGTCGAGCGTCAAGTACGGCCGCGGCTCGTCGTCCGCCAGGTAGCGCACGAGCGTGCTCTTGCCGGTCTGCCGGGACCCAGTGACCACGACCACCGGGAACGAGCGCATTGCCAGGTCGAGAGTCGCCTGAAGAGCGCGGGGGAGGAGCTGCGGATCCTTCACGCCATGAATGATAATCATTCACGCCGTGAATAGATATCATGGAGTGTGCTGCCCCGGCTAAAGCTCGAAGGGCTCGCATCCCTCGAAGGTCTTGCGGCGTCGCAAGGCCTCCTGGATACCGGGGAGCTGTTCCGATGCCAGAGTCAGGACATCCCACCAGTTCTCGGGCACCCGCGGGCGGTTCTCCCGTAAGGCGCGGATGTCCTCGGGGGTGGTCGGGATATCCCGTTCGAGATCCAGGAGATCGAAGTCAGACGAGCTCATCGAAGCGCTCCACGAGCCCATGCCGTTCGAAGTAGCTCCGCACCTCGCGGCGGTCCACTCCGGGCAGGCTCAGAAGGAATCGGATGTCTTCCTGATCGCGAAAAGCTCGCTGAGGATCGTTCTTCATCGCAACAACCTTGAGGGAGGCCAGGTGCTCGGGGCGGGGAACCGGAACCATCAGGCCGCCGGGGCCGGGCGCCTGCCGGCAACCAGAAAACAACTTGTCCGCCGTCTCTCCCCGCACATAGACAAAGTCCAACTCGCCCCAGGCGGGTTCCGGGTGAATGTGATTGGAGTACCCGATCGAGCGATGAAGGGTTCGATAGCCCAACGATTCGAGCCAGCCGATCACGTCTTCTTGGACGGCCGACTCCACGATCAGGTCGAGATCCAGAGTGGTGCGGGGAAGGCCGTACATGACGATCGCGACGCCGCCGATCACCGCGTACCGGGCGTTCTTGCCATCGAGAAAATCAACGACGCTCTGGAGGACGGCCGCGAAATTCATCAGTCCACCACCGGCAGATGCTTCGGCGCCAGCCGCTCCACCGGCAACCCGGCGGCATCCCGCAGCGCCGCTTCCGTGTATTTGACCACCATGGCGCCGCGCCACTGTGGCTGGAAATCCGTGTTGTCCATTGGATAGGCGGGCTTGCGGGCGAGGCGGGCGGCTTCGGAGATGACGTCCGGGGTGAGCGGCTTTCCGATCAGGAACTGCGCGGACTCTGTGGCCGGCACCGGCTGGGAGCCCACGGCGCCCAGGTAGATGCGGACGTTCAAGACGACCCCCTCTGGATCGGTCCACAGAGCCACGGCGGCGGAGAGCACCGCGAAGTCGATCGTGCCGCGGCGGCGCAGCTTCCAGAAGGCGGAACGGCAGCGAGCGGAGTCCGAGGTGCCCGGCAGGATGACGTCGGTGACGATCTCGTCCGGCCGCTTCGCCAGGTAGTCGATCCCGTCATCCTTATAGAGCGCTTCGATCGGGATCACCCGCTCGCCGTCGTGCGAGATCAGCCGCACGCCCGCACCCAGGGCGCAGAGCATGGGCGCGGAGTCGGAGGCCGAGTGCGCCAGGCAGGTCGGCGAGCTGGTAGCCACCCAGCAGATCGAGCCTTCCGCTTTCAGGCAGTAGTCGATCGAGCGGCGCCAGTCCTCGGTCTGGTTGTAGTAGGTGCAGCGCGTGTCCACGCAGATGTTGCCGCCGATCGTTCCCATGTTGCGCAGCGGCGGCGAGGAGATCGAGGCCACCGCGGTCGCGAATGCGGGCCATCGCTCCCGCACCTGGGGATCCATCTCGATGTCCGAGAGGATCGTCGTCGAGCCGATGCGCAGCGGGCCGCCCGCGCAATTGATCTGGATGCCGCGGATCTCGGGGAGCCGCATCAAGCTGACCACCGTCTGCGCCTTCTGGTGGCGGCGCTTCATGTTCGGCCAGAGGTCTGTCCCCCCGGCGACCACGCGGACGTTTTCTTCGCCTGCGAGGATCGAGGCCGCCTCGGCGAGGGACTTCGGCTGGAGGAATCGGAATTCGGGAAGGCGAAGCATGGATTTCCTCGTAGGATGCCGATCAGGAGGCCATGGGAATGCGCCGAATCCCCTCGATCTCGTCGAAGTGGCCGTCAGCGCTAACAATTGAGTCCAACCCGTTGTTAAGCATGGTCGCCGCGTGGACAGCGTCGCGGGTGCGAATCCGCGGGTAACGTTCGAGCAGGTCACACGCAATGAGCATGTCGTTCCGAGTGACGGAAAGAAGGTCCGGAAAGAGAGAGACCGTGTTGCGGACCAATTGTAGCCCCAGGTCAGCCTGTCCGCGACGCTGCATGACAAAAAGAATCTCCTGCAGAATCTCTGTGCTGGTGGTGGCGACCAATTCGCCTGCGGCCACCTTCTGGATGACCTGCTGCGCAGGTTCTCTCAGAGGGTGCTCCGCACCTGCCGCATAGAAGAAGACGTTTGCGTCAAGAAAGACCGCTGTCATGAGCATCCTCGATATCCGCTTCGATTTCTTCCCAGCTCTTCCACGCACCAGGAATCCTCATTCGCAATATCGCCGCGGCGGCCTCCTGACGCGTGCGGGAGGTGGGCATGTAACGCTCGCGGACGGTAATGCGGATCAACTCCGGAATCGAAATACCTCTCCTTCGGGCGACCTCCTCGAGACGCTCATACTCTTCGGGCTCCAGAAGCACCTGAGTTTTGCGCAGCTCGGCCATTACCTCGCTCCCTTCAGCTCAGTCGTCAGCACGGAAACCTTTTTCTTCCGCAGCGCCTCCTCGCGGCTCATCATCGTGCCGGAGGCGGAGCGCATGCCGCCGCGGAGCTTCTCCTTGTAATCGTTGATCGCTTTGCCGTCCCCGCCCTGCTCGGGCGTGGGGACGAGCAGCGTCTCGCCGAAGTCGACCGCAGGAAATGCTTTCGGCCCGAAGCGCGGCTCATCGCCTTTCGCTTTGGCTTGCAGCGCCTTGAGGATCATGTGCGGATGGATCGGGCTCTGATCGATCCGCACGCCCACCGCGTCGTAGATCGCGTTGGCCACCGCGGGCATCACCGGCAGGAGCGGTCCCTGGCCGACCTCCTTGGCGCCGAACGGGCCTTGCGGGTCGGGGTCTTCGATCAGATAGGTGGTCACCGGCGGCATGTCGTGGAACGTCGGGCTCTTGTATTCGAGCATCGACGGGAACTTGTGGACCAGCGCGTTCGACAGGTGGCGCGGCAGCCGGCGGAAGGAGGATTCCTCCATCATCACCTCGCCCAGGCCCATGTACACGCTTCCCTCCACCTGGCCGAGGACCAGCACCGGATTGATGCATTTTCCAATGTCGTGCGCGATCCAGACGTGGAGCGGATTCCACAGGCCGGTCTCGGGATCGACTTCCACCTCGACCACCGCCGCCGTGTAGGAGTACGTGGGGGAGGGACCGACGCCGGCGCCCCGGTACTTGCCCGGTGAGCGCGGCGGGATGTAGCTCCCCGTGGTGGCCAGCGTGCCGAAGCGCGCCTCGGCAGCGATCACCGCGTCCTGGAAGCTCAGGCCGGTGTCCGGATCGGCGGCGTCGAACACGCGGCCCTCCGCGAAGACCAGGCGCCCGGAGGGCACCTCGAGCTGCTCGCCGGCCGCCTTGGCGATCATGTCGCGGGCGCGCTCCGCCGCCTGGATGGCCGCGTTGCCCATCATCAGGGTCACGCGCGACGAGTAGCTGCCGAGATCGACCGGCGTCAGGTCCGTGTCCGCCACGCAGAGGCGGATGTCGGCGAGCGACACGCCCAGGATCTCGGCGACCGCGGCGGCGAGGACCGAATCCGAGCCCTGGCCGATCTCCGCTTCGCCGCAGAACACCGCGATGCCTCCGGACCGGTCGAGCTTGATCATCACGCCCGACTGGGGCATGTGGTTCCAATAGATCGGCAGGCCGGCGCCGCAGAGGTACGAGCCGCAGGCGAGACCCAGGCCGCGCCCTTCGGGGAGCTTCCCCCAGCGCTCGCGGAAGCGGCTCCCTGCGACCACCGCCTCGATGCAGCGCCCCAGCCCCATGGTGCCGACGCGCAGCCAGTTGGCTGTGACCGTGTCCGGCTCGGCGAGCATCCCGAGGCGCAGGTCGGCCGGGTTGACGCCCGTCTTCGCCGCGATCTTGTCCAGGTGGACCTCGAAGGCGAAGCGGGGCTGCGGCGTGCCATGGCCGCGCTTCGGCCCGCAGGGGGGCTTGTTGGTGAAGGCGCGGACTCCCTGGAACTCATAGGCCGGCATCTTGTACGTCACCGTCTGGAGCGCGCCGGTGTAGTAGGTCGAGGCCACGCCGTAGCTGCCGTAGGCGCCGCCGTCGAGGGCCGTGCGCAGCCGCTGGGCTGTGATCGAAACGCGTCCGTCCGCGGTCCTCTTGATCCCGGTCTTCACGTCCATGAGGACGGGGTGGCGGCCGCGGTGGCAGAGGAAGACCTCCTCGCGGGTGAGCGTGATCTTGACCGGCCGGCCGAGCTTCAGAGCCATTTTGGCCGCCACGATCTCGTGATTGAACGGATCGCTTTTGCCGCCGAACCCGCCGCCGTTCGAGCAGGCCACGACGCGGATGCGCGAGGCGGGCAAGCCCAGCACCTTGGTCAGCGCGCGGTGCACGTAATGCGGCGTCTGGGTCGAGGACCAGAGGGTGACCCGGTCGTCGTCCTCGGGGACGGCCACCGCCGCGTGCTGCTCCATCGGGAGATGGGTGTTCCCCTCGTACCAGACCGTGTCCTCGAAGATCTCGTCGGCCGCGGCAAAGCCCCCTTCGACATCGCCGAACGTCATGGAGACGACCTTGTGCAGGTTACCGTGGTCGCCGTAGTCGTGGATGCGCGGCTCGGGGGTGTCGAGAGCGTCCTGGATGCCGGAGATGGTGGGGAGCGGCTCGTACTCGACCCGGACCTTCCAGGCCGCGTCGTAGGCTGCGTCCTCGCTCACGGCGGCCACGGCGACCACCGGGTCGCCCACGAAGCGGACCTTGTCGGGGCAGAGCGCATGCTCGTCCTGAGAGACCGGGAGGATGCCGAAGGGGACGGGGAAATCCTGGCCGGTCAGAAAACCGAGGACGCCCGGGACCTTCCCGGCTTCCGAGACGTCGATGTTCTTGATCAGCGCATGCGGCACGGTCGAGCGGACCAGCCGCAGCCAGCACATGCGCGGGAAGGCGAGGTCGTCGGCGAAGCGGGTGGCGCCGGTGACCTTGGCGCGGCCGTCGACGCGGCGGAAGGGCTTGCCGATGAGGCGCATCTCGCGCTCGGGCACCGGCTCATCGTCAGTTTTGCGAATCGGTTCGGCCATCATCCTCTCCTCGGGCCCGGGACGGGCAGCTCCGATCCGTAGAACACCTCGTTCGGAGGCGTCCCCTCCTCGCCGCGCATCCGGGCCGCGGCCCATTCGACCGCTTCGACGATCTTGTGATAGCCGGTGCAACGGCAGAGATTGCCGGCCAGTGCCTCGCGGATCTCGCCGCCGGTCGGCTGCGGGTTGGCGGCGAGGAGGGCCTTGGCGGTCATCAGGATGCCGGGCGTGCAGTAGCCGCACTGGGCGGCGTTCAGATCGGCGAACGTGGCCTGGAGCGGATGCAGCTCGTTGCCGTTCTGGAGTCCCTCGACCGTCTCGATGGCGCGCCCCTCCATCTCGGCCGCGAGGGCGAGGCAGGAGAGGACCGGGCGGCCGTCGACCAGGACGGCGCAGGTGCCGCACTCACCGAGCTCGCAGCCGTGCTTGGTGCCGGTCAGGCCGAGCTCCTCGCGCAGGACCTCGAGAAGCGTGTGATGCGTGGGGAAGACCACGGCACGGGTCTCGCCGTTGACCCGCAGGCGGAGTGTGGTGACGTCGTCGTTCATGTGGGCTCCGTCCAGGGTGTCAGCAGGTCGAGAGAGGGCGCTGCGAAATCTCCCGCGAGATCTCCGGGGGTGAGGAGCCCGCGCACCAGCAGGTCAGCGATGTCCCGGCCGATCTCGCGGGCGGTCTTGCCGCC
>DATFPH010000328.1:0-26035 GCA_035264905.1 Thermoanaerobaculia bacterium | reverse complement strand
AGGAGCTGGACCAGGCGTTCACCGGCGTGGTGCTCACCTTCGAGCCCGGGCCGGAGTTCCAGACCGGCGGCGAGCCGCCGCAGCTCGTGCGCGCCCTGAAGCGGCGCCTGATCGGGGCCACCGCGGCGCTGGCGTTCGTGGTCCTCGCCGGCCTCGCCCTGGTCATCCCCGGCCTGGTGGTGCCGGTCTTCTCCAAGGTCTTCCTCGACAGCGTGCTCCTGGAGAGCCGCAGGGAGTGGCTCCCGCCGCTCCTCCTGGGCATGGGGCTCGCGGCCCTCCTGACCGGCCTGCTCACCTGGCTCCAGCAGTCCTATCTGCTGCGCCTGGAGAGCAAGATGGCGGTGGCCGGCTCCAGCCGCTTCCTGCGCCACGTGCTGCGCCTGCCCATGGAGTTCTTCAGCCAGCGCTTCGCCGGCGATATCAGCTCGCGCGTCGGGATCAACGACCGCGTGGCGCAGCTTCTGTCGCGCGATTTGGCGACCAACTTCCTCGGCGCGGTGATGATCGTCTTCTTCGCCCTCCTGATGGTCCAGTACGACCTGCTGCTGACCCTGGTCGGCGTGGTGGTCGTCTCGCTCAACGTGGCCGCCCTGCGCTGGGTCTCGCGCAAGCGGGTGGACGGCAACCGCCGGCTCCTCCAGGACCGGAGCAAGCTCTACGGCACGGCGATCGGCGGCCTGCAGACGATCGAGACGCTGAAGGCGTCCGGCGGCGAGTCGGACCTCTACGCCCGCTGGTCGGGCTACCAGGCCAAGGTGGTCAACGCGCGGCAGGACCTGGAGCGCTACACCCAGATGCTCGACGCGGTGCCGCCACTGCTCGCCGCGGTCAACACCGCTCTGATCCTGGGGATCGGCGGCCTGCGCGTGATGGACGGCGTGATCTCCCTGGGCGCCCTGGTGGCTTTCCAGGCGCTGATGCTCAGCTTCATGGCGCCGGTCAACCGCCTGGTGAGCCTGGGCGGCCGCCTCCAGATGGTCGAGGGGGACATGAACCGGCTCGACGACGTTTTGCGCTATCCGCCGGAGCCGGGGAGCGAGGGCGAGCCGGAGCCGCCGCCGCCGGACTTCCCGGTGAAGCTCGCCGGCCGGCTGGAGCTGCGCAACGTGACGTTCGGCTACAACCGGCTCGATGCACCGCTGATCGAGGGGTTCAACCTGAAGCTCCCGCCCGGCGCCCGCGTCGCCCTGGTGGGAGGCTCGGGGAGCGGCAAGTCGACGCTCGCCAAGCTGGTCACCGGCCTCTACAAGCCATGGGACGGAGAGATCCTCTTCGACGGCCTGGACCGCGTCGAGATCCCGCGGAGCGTCCTGACCAACTCGCTCGCCGTGGTCGACCAGAGCGTCTTCCTGTTCGAGGGGACGGTGCGCGACAACCTGACGCTGTGGGATGCCACGGTGCCGCTGCCCGAGGTGGTGGCCGCGGCCAAGGATGCGTGCATCCACGACGACATCGCGGCGCGGCCGGGCGGCTACGACAGCCAGATCGACGAAGGGGGCGCCAACTGGAGCGGCGGCCAGCGGCAGCGGCTGGAGATCGCCCGCGCGCTGGTGCAGCGCCCCACGCTCCTCGTCCTCGACGAGGCGACGAGCGCTCTCGATCCCACGACCGAGAAGCTGATCGACGAGAGCCTGCGGCGGCGCGGCTGCACCTGCCTGATCATCGCGCACCGCCTGAGCACCATCCGCGACGCCGACGAGATCATCGTCCTCGACCGCGGCAAGGTCGCCCAGCGCGGCACCCACGACCAGCTCAAGGCGGTCGAAGGGCCGTACGCGCAGCTCATCAGCATGGAATGACCCCTCCGATGACCACCCCCCTCCTGGACGCCCTCCGCGGCGAGGCCGAAGAGCTGGAGGCCGGCGGCAACGCGCCGTTCTTTCTCGACGGCGCCGCGGCCTGGCTCGTGGTCGAGGGAAAGGTGGAGGTGTTCGCCGTGCCGCGGGCGGAGGGGAGCCCGCGCGAGCACGTGGGGACGGCCGGGCCCGGCGGGCTCCTACTCGGTCTCGACGGCGCGGCGGTCAATGGCGGGGGCACGGGCCTGCTCGCGGTGGGATCGCGCGGCACGCGGCTGCTGCGGGTCGAGACCCGGCGGCTCGTCGCGATCGCCCGCGCCGCCGGCTGTGAGGCCGAGCTGGCCGCCAGGCTCGACGGCTGGGTGCGCTGCCTCCTGGGCGGGGTCGGCGCCGCCGGCTCCCCCAAGGTCTTCCGCGCCCTGCGGCCCGGCGCCGAGGAGTGCCTGGAGAAGGAAGGGCTCGTCCTGCGCACCCTCGACGGCGTCGTCTGGGTGCGCTCCGAGGACGCGCCTCTCTGGTTCCTCGGCCGGCCCGAGCTGACCGTGGAGCCCGGCGCCTTCCTGCCCGTTGCCAACGAGACCTGGGTGGTCAGCGGCGGCGTGGCGCGGGTCGCGGTCGTGGACACCCCGGACCTGCTACGGAACGGGGGAGAGGGCAGCCTCTGGGATGGGCTGGCGCGCTTCCACGGGTTCCTCCTCGCCTGGGCCCGCGCCCGCATGGAGAAGGGCGAGGAGGAGGAGCGGGAGCGGCTCGGCCGCAAGGCCGGGTTGGATCGCGCCGCCCTGGAGAAGGCCTCGACCCGCCTCGCCTCCGTGCTCGCCGCCGTGCCGGTCCACGAAGTGGCCCTGAGCGGCGCAGAGTCGCCGCTCCTCGCCTCCTGCCGCCTGGTGGGGGCGGTCCTGGGGGTGGAGATCCAGACGCCTGCGGAATCGAGCTCCGCCTCTCGCCAGGGAGACCTGCTCCAGCGCATCTGCGCCGCGTCGCGCATCCGCCAGCGCCGGGTGATCCTGCGCGAGGACTGGTGGCGGCGCGACAATGGGCCCCTGGTCGCCTTCCGCGTCCTCGACGAGGCGCAGAAGACGCGCCGGGCGGTGGCGCTGCTGCCCACCTCGCCGCACAGCTACGAGATGGTCGATCCGGTCGAGCGCACCCGCGTACCGGTCGATGCCCGGGTGGCGGAGAGCCTCTCCGGCGAGGGGTTCATGTTCTATGCGCCGCTGCCGAGCCGGCCGGTGGGCCTCGGGGATCTCCTGCGGGCCGCCCTGCGCGACCGCCGCCGCGACCTCGCGACCATCATCCTCATGGGGGTCGCCGGCGGCCTGCTCGGCATGGTGGTGCCGATCGTCACCGGCCGCATCTTCGGCGGCGCCATTCCGGCTGCGGACCGCCCGCGCCTCGTTCAGCTCACCCTCGCCCTCATCCTGGCCGCTCTGGCCGCGGCGATCTTCCAGGTGACGCGGAGCATCGCCGTCCTGCGCCTCGGCGGCAAGATGGACGGCTCGGTCCAGGCCGCCGTCTGGGACCGGCTGCTCTCCCTTCCCGTGGCCTTCTTCCGCCGCTACACCGTGGGCGACCTGGCGAGCCGCTCGCTCGGCCTCGACACGATCCGCGACCTGCTCACCGGCAACATCCTGACGTCGGTGCTCGCGGCGGTCTTCTCGGTCTTCAGCTTCGGGCTGCTCTTCTGGTACAGCCGGCGGCTGGCACTCCTGGCGACCGGCCTGGTGCTGGTCCTGATGGCGGTGACGGCCGGCCTCGTCTGGTTCCAGCTCCGGCACCAGCGCCATCTCGTGCAGCTGGAGGGGAAGATCGCGAGCCTCCTCCTCGGCTTCCTCGGGGGCGTCGCCAAGCTGCGGGTGGGCGGCGCCGAGCAGCGCGCCTTCTCGCTCTGGGCCGAGCGCTTCGCCGAGCAGCGGGAGCGCGCGATCAAAGCGCAGAAGGCCTCGATCCTCCTGAGCTCGTTCAGCGCCACCTACGGGGTGATCACCTCGCTCGCCATCTTCGCCATGGTGGGGTTCTCCGCGGAGGAGACGCTGTCGATCGGCGAGTTTCTGGCCTTCTACGCTGCCTTCGGCCAGTTCCTCGCCGCGGCCCTCGCCATGATCGGCGCCTTTTCGAGCGTGCTGACCATCGTGCCGGTCTGGGAGCGCCTGCAACCGATCCTGCGCGAGACGCCGGAAGTCGATCCGTCGAAGCCGGACGCGGGCGAGCTCGCCGGCGACATCGAGTTCAGCCACGTCTCGTTCCGCTATCAGCAGGACGGGCCGGTGATCCTCGACGACGTCTCGTTCAAGGCGCGGCCCGGGGAGTTCATCGCCCTGGTCGGGCCTTCGGGCGCGGGCAAGTCGACCTGTCTGCGGATGATCCTCGGCTTCGACAAGCCGGTGTCCGGCTCGATCTACTTCGACGGCCAGGACCTCTCCTCCCTCTCCCTCCAGTCGGTGCGCCGGCAGCTCGGCGTGGTCCTCCAGAGCGGCCGGCCGATGGCGGGGGACATCTTCCAGAACATCGTGGGGAGGAGCTCGAGCCTGGGGATCGACGATGCCTGGGAAGCGGCGCGCATGGCCGGCCTCGAGGACGACATCAAGGCCATGCCCATGGGCATGCACACGGTGATCAGCGAAGGGGCCGAAACCTTCTCCGGCGGCCAGAAGCAGCGGCTGCTCATCGCGCGGGCGATCGTGACCCGGCCGCGGATCATCCTCTTCGACGAGGCCACGAGCGCGCTCGACAACCGCACGCAGGAGATCGTCAGCCGGAGCCTGGAAGGGCTCAAGGCGACGCGCATCGTCATCGCTCATCGCCTGAGCACGATCATCAACGCCGACCGCATCTACGTCCTGCAAGGGGGGCGGGTGGTGGAGGAGGGGACCTATGAGGAGCTGGTGCGGCATGGGGGGCTGTTCGCGCAGCTGGTGGCGCGGCAGGTGGCGTAGGAGCTTGCAATGAGAAAAGTTCTCTTCCTGTTCGGTCAGCTCAACGACGACGACGTGGAGTGGATGATCAAGACCGGCCGCCGCCAGCCCGTGGCCCGCGGCGAGGTGCTGATCCGCCAGGGGGTGCCCGTCGACGCCGTGTTCATCCTGCTGGAGGGGCGGCTCTCGGTCCTCCTCGGCCGGAAGGAGCGGGAGATCGCCCGTCTCAACACCGGCGAGATCGTGGGCGAGATGTCGTTCGTCGACGCCCGGCCGCCGTCGGCCACGGTGCGCGGGCTGGAGGACGCCATCGTCTTCGCCATCCCCAAGGCCGCGCTCCAGAGCAAGCTGGACCGCGACTCCGGGTTCGCCGCGCGCTTCTACCGCGCTCTCGCCATCTTTCTGTCCACCACCGTGCGCGAGCGGCACCGGATGCTGGGCGCCGGTGGAAACGTGGACCTGGACGAGGTCCAGGACGACGTGGACGAGCTCGATCCCAACGTGCTGGATGGTATCTATCTGGCGGGCGAGCGCTTCGACCGGATGGTCAAACGGGTGCTCGCGGCGTGAGCTTGCTCCCCCTTCTGCTGGTCGTCGCCGCGAGCGTGGCCTCGTCGGGGTTCGACCTGTTCCGCAAGGTGCTGGTGCGGCACCTGGCGCCGGTGCCGATGGTCTTCCTGCTGGCCACGGCCTCGGTCCCCCTGTTCGGCGCCGCCGTTCTGTTCGGGGAACCGGCGCCGGTGCAGACCGCCTACTGGCTGCCGGCGCTCGGCTCCGTGGCCTTGAACGTGGTGGCCAACCTGACCTTCCTGGAGGCGGTGCGGATCTCGCCGCTGTCGGTGACGGTGCCGCTCCTGTCGCTGACCCCGGTGTTCACCGCCCTTCTCGGCTTCGCTCTGCTCGGGGAGCGGCCGGCGCCTCTCGATCTCGTGGGGATCCTGCTCGTGGTGGTCGGGGCGTTCTGGCTGAACGTGGAGCCGCAGTCGTCGGCGCGCGCGTTCGTCTCCCAGCCCGGCGCCTGGCTGATGGCCGGGACGGCTCTGCTGCTGTCGCTGACCATCCCGCTCGACAAGCTGGCGGTGGGCCGCGCGAGCCCGCCGTTCCACGGCCTGGTGCTGACCGCCGGGATCGCCCTCGGCGCGCTGGCCGTGCTGACCGTGCAGAAGCGCTGGGGGGAGCTAGCGGGCCTGCGCCGCGGCTGGCTGCCGTTCGTCCTGGCGCTCGCCTCCAGCACGCTCGCCCTTGGGTTCCAGCTCGTGGCGCTCAAGGTCGTGCTGGTGAGCCTGATCGAGACGCTCAAGCGCGGCATCGGCAACCTCCTCGCGGTGATTTTGGGACGAGCCGTTTTCGGCGAGACGGTGACCCCCGGAAAGCTCGCTGCGGCGCTCCTGATGGCCGCGGGCGTCGCGCTGATCCTGCTGTAGGCCCCTCACCCATCCGACGGATCGGTCGGATCGGTCGGATGGGTTCCCCCTCTCCGGGAGGGGCCTCTGCTACACTGGTCTGGAACTTTATTCCAAGGCCGAAGCCATGAAGTGTCCCCAGTGCCAGTTCGAGAGCCCGCCCGGGTTCAAGTTCTGTGGCCAGTGCGGGACCAAGCTCTCCCCGGTCTGCGCGCACTGCGGCACGGAGAACCCGCCGGGGTTCAAGTTCTGCGGCGGGTGCGGGCAGCCGCTCGGGGCCACCGCTTCAGCACCGGCGCCGCCTCCGGCTCCCGCTCCGCCGGCCGCGGTCGAGCCGCCCGCCTCTCCAGCCCCCGCCGTGCTCCGGCCGTTCGCGACGCCCGCCCGCCAGAGCTACACGCCGCCACACCTGTCCGAGCAGGTCCTGCAATCCCGCCTCGCTCTCGAAGGGGAGCGCAAGCAGGTCACCGTCCTCTTCTGCGATCTGGTCGGGTCCACGGCGCTGGCGGAGCGGCTCGGGCCGGAGGTCATGCACCTGCTGCTCAACCGGTTCTTCGAGCTCGCGCTGGGGGAGGTGCACCGCTACGAAGGGACGATCAACCAGTTCCTGGGCGACGGCCTCATGGCCCTGTTCGGCGCTCCGATCGCGCACGAGGACCACGCCCGGCGCGCCGTGCTCGCTGCCCTGGGGCTCCAGAAGGCGATCCGCGACCAGCGCGCCGACCTCGGCGAGCGCTACGGCATCGAGCTCAAGGTCCGCATGGGGCTCAACACCGGCTGGGTCGTGGTCGGCGGCATCGGCGACCATCTCCGCACCGACTACACCGCCGTGGGGGACACCACCAACCTGGCGGCCCGCCTCCAGCAGATCGCCGAGCCGGGCTCGGTGCTGGTGAGCGAAACCACCTGGCGGATGGTCCAGGGGGAGGTGCAGGCCGAGGCCTTGAGCCCCACCCAGGTCAAAGGCAAGGCGGCGCCGGTCCAGGCGTTCCGCGTGCTCGGCCTCGCCGCGAGCCAGGCGGAGCAGACAATCCTCGGCACCGGCCTCCGGACCCCGTTCGTCGGGCGCGAGCGCGAGCTCGCGGTCCTCGACGAGCTGCGCGAGCAGGCGGAGAGCGGCCAAGGGCAGATCGTGGGCATCGCGGGCGAGGCCGGCTCGGGCAAGTCGCGCCTGCTCTACGAGATCCGCCATCGCGCCTGGAGCGCTCCCGCGGCCTGGCTCACCGGCCGCTGCCTGTCCTACGGCACCGGCAGCCCCTTCCTGCCGCTGCGCCACATGCTGCGGAACGAGTGGGGGATCAACGAAGGGGACGGCCCGGGCGCCGTCGCCGCCAAGATCCGCGAGGGGCTGACCGGCACGGACCTGGACCCGCAGGAGGCTCTGCCGTACCTCCTGCGCCTGCTGGACGTCCAGACGGGCACCGAGGCGCTGGCCGAGCTGAGCCCCCAGGCCTTGCAGGCGCGGACCTTCGCCATCCTGCGCCAGACCCTCTTCCGCGCCGGCCGGGGCGGTCTGGTCCTCCTGGAGATCGAGGATCTCCATTGGATCGATCAGACCTCCGAGGATTTCCTCGCCTATCTGATCGAAGGCCTCCCGGTGGTGCCCGTGCTCCTCGTCCTGACCTACCGCTCGGGCTACCAGCCCCGCTGGATGGACAAGTCGTACGCCACCCAGATCGCCCTGCGCCGCCTCACCGCCCGCGACAGCCGGATCGTGGTGGATTCGGTCCTGCGCCGGAGCCAGCTCCCGGAGGGTCTGGCGCAGACGATCCTCGACAAGGCGGAGGGGAATCCGTTCTTCCTGGAGGAGCTGACCCGGTCGCTCCTGGAGCGCCAGTCGCAGGGCGACGTCTCGGTGCCGGACACCATCCACGGAGTCCTCATCGCGCGCATCGACCGGCTGCCCGAGGAGCACAAGCGGCTTCTGCAGACCTCCTCCGTGCTCGGCCGCGAGTTCGGGCTCGACCTGCTGGAGGCGATCTGGGACCAGAGCGCTTCCCTGCCGCCGCTCCTGACCGACCTCAAGCGCTGGGAGTTTCTCTACGAGGCGCCGGAGAACACGCCCGCGGATCGACCGGCCTGCTTCTTCAAGCACGCCCTGACCCAGGAGGCGGTGTACCAGAGCCTCCTCATCGGGCGCCGGCAGGCTCTGCACGGGGCGACCGTGCGGGCGTTGGAGGATCTCTATGCCGATCGTCTCCAGGACGTCTACGACCGTCTCGCCTACCACGCTCCTCGCGCCGACGAGCCGGAGAAGGCCGTCGACTACCTGAGCCTGTTCGCGGAGAAGGCGGCGCAGAGCTACGCGCACGCCGAGGCCGCGAAGGCGCTCGCCGAGGCGCTGGAGCTGGCTCCGCGGCTGCCCGAGGAGCGGCGGGACCGGCGGACGTTGGAGCTGGTTCTCCAGCTCGCCGGCTCGCTCCTCCCGCTCGCCCGCTTCCCCGAGAAGCTGGAGCTGCTCCTGCGGCACGGCGAGAGGGTGGAGCGCCTGGCCGATCCGTCGGTCGCGGGGCGGTACCATTTCTGGCTCGCGCACACCTACAGCTACCTGGGGAACCAGGAAGAGGCCGCGCGTTGCGCCCGCCTCGCCATCGCCGAGGCGCGCCGCTGCGGCGACGAAGCGACCGAAGGCAAGGCTTGCTACGTGCTCACCCGCGACGCGTTCTGGGCCGGCCAGTTCGCCCGCGGGATCGAAGATGGACTGCGGGCCGTCGAGCTGCTCGATCGGAGCGGCGAGCGCTGGTGGGCGGGGCAGGCGCACTGGGTGGCCGGGTTCCATCACTTCCTGCTCGGCCAGTTCGACGCGGCCCTGGAGTCGATGGAGCGCGCCCACGAGATCTGGAAAGCCCTGGCCGATCCGCGGCTGGATCCGTCCTGGAGCACCGGCTACTTCTACGCCTCGCTGGGGGATTGGGAACGCGGGATCGCGGAGTGCCAGGGTGGGCTGGCGCGGGCGCAGGATCCGCTGAACACGTCGGCCGGCCTGGGGTTCCTCGGTTACGCCTATCTGGAGAAGGGGGATTTTCCGCGCGCCGTGGAGACGCTGGAGGACTCGGTCGGTCGGCTGCGGGGGACGGGCATGCAGCAGCTCCTCGGCTGGTTCTCGGCCTACCTGGGCGAGGCCTATCTCGGGCTGTACCGGTTCGAGGAGGCGCGGACGGCGGCGCTCGAAGCCGTGGAGGCGACCCAGGAGGTCAAGTTCTGGTATGGGATCGGCCTGGCGCAGCGCGCCGTGGGCCGGATCGCCGCGGCGAAAGGCGGTCAAGACGACCTGGACGAGGCGGCGGAGCGGCTCGGAAAAGCCCTGGATGGCTTTCTGGAGCTCGAGGTCCCCTTCGAGGTGGCGCGGACGCGCCTCGACCTCGCGGCGCTCGCCGAGGCCCGCGGCCTCAAGCAGGAGGGATTCGAGCAGCTCCGCCAGGCCCGCGCCGCCTTCCTGGCGCTCAAGGTACCGCGTTACGCCGAGCAGGCCCAGGCCCTCGCGGCCCGCCTGGGCATAGCGTTTGTCGCTTGAGTTAAGTTACAGTCCCCCCGCCGATGAGTATCGTCAGTATCGAGGGGCGCCAGATGGAAAAGACCCGTGGGCAGGGTCACGTCGAGGCCATTGCCGGAGGGATGTTCTCCGGTAAAAGCGAGGAGCTGGTGCGCCGGCTGCGGCGCGCGGCCATCGCCCGGCAGGTCGTGCAGGTTTTCAAGCCGGCCGCCGACACCCGGCACCATCCCGAGCGCCTGGTCACCCGCGACAACCGCGAGCTTCAGGCGGTCACCGTCACCTGCGCCGGCGAGCTCCGCCAAAGGCTTCTGCCCGAGGTGCAGGTGGTGGGCATCGACGAGGCCCAGTTCTTCGACGACAGCATCATCGAGCTGGTGAGCGAGCTCGCCGACGGGGGCATCCGGGTGATCGTCGCCGGGCTCGACCTCGACTACATGCGCCGCCCCTTCGGTCCGATGCCGCGGATCCTCGCCCTGGCCGAGTACGTCGACAAGATGCACGCGGTCTGCGTCCGCTGCGGAGCCCCCGCCCAGTACAGCCAGCGCATCGCCGGCGGCACCGAGCAGCTCCAGGTGGGGGACGGGGACTCCTACGAGGCGCGGTGCAGGGAATGCTACGAGGTGTTTGGGAGCTAGCTCTCCGCCTCCTCCTCACCTCCCAGAGCCACCGGCCGGTTGTTGCGGTCCACGTGCACGTACACGATCTCCGCCTCGGTCACCTTCACGCGGCCGGCGCCGTGGAAGCCGCGCTCGGCTTCGACCGTCACCTTGACCGTGATCGACGTCCGGCCCAGGCGCAGCGTCTCGGTGTAGAAGCTCACCAGGTCGCCGACGAAGACCGGAGCGTGGAACACGACCTCGCGCATGGCCACCGTCACCAGGCGGCCTACGGCGTGCCGGTGGGCCTCCACCGCTCCCGCCTGGTCGATGTAGGACAGGATGATGCCTCCGAAGATCGTGCCCAGGGCGTTGGTGTCCTTGGGCATCATCAGAACGCGGATCGCCGGTTGCACGGGTCCGGTGCTGCCGTCGAAGTGGGTTTCGCTCATGGCGCACCATGCTATCCTAGGCGACTCCTGGGACGGCGCGTCCAGACATGCCGGAAACGGGTTCAATCACAACGCAGAACGGCTCCGCGGCCACCGTCACCGACGGTGCGTTGCTGCGCCTCGTGGCGGACCGGCGGCCCGAGGCCCTCACCGCGCTCTACGACCGGCACGCGCCGCATCTCCTCGCCCTCGCCCGGCGCATCCTGGGGACCGCCGGAGAGGCGGAGGACGTGGTCCAGGAAGTTTTCGTCCACGTCTGGAACAGCTCCTCGCGGTACGACCCCTCCCGCTCGTCGGTCTCTACCTGGCTGGTGCTGATCACCCGCAGCCGCGCCATCGACCGGCTGCGCCACCGCCAGGTCGTCGATCGGTCGCACGAGGCGGCCCATCGCGACGTGCCGCCGGAGGAGCATGCATCTCCCGACGGGGTCGAAGCCGTACTCACCAGAGAAAGGCGGGAGCGGGTCCGGCGCGAGCTCGAGAATCTGCCTCCCGAGCAGCGGCAGGTCCTGGAGATGGCCTTCTACGATGGGCTCTCCCAGACCGAGATCGCCGAGCGCGCGGACCTCCCCCTGGGGACGGTCAAGACGCGCACCCTGTTGGCCATGAAGAAGCTGCGGAGCGCTCTGCGCACCGAGATCAGGCAGCTATTGTGAGTTGAATGCTGTGAGCCAGGAAACGAACACGGAAGAGCTGACCATCCTCGCGGCCCTCGACGATCTCGAGCGCGGCGTGGATCCGTCGGAGGCGGAACGCCCCCGGGGCGATGAGACCGCCGAGACTCTGGCGCGCCTCTACACCGAGGTGTTGGGTCTGGTCCCTTCCGAGCTCGATCCGGTGGCGCCGAGCGCCGGAGCCCGGGACCGGCTGCTCGCGGCGATCGGTGCCGCTCCGGCCGTCCCGGCTGCCGAGCCCCGGCCGGTGCCCGCACCTGCCGTCGCTTCCGCGATCACCGAGGCTTCCCGTCCGGCGCCGCGCATCGCGCCGGGTCCCCTGCCGCGGCGCCACAGCCGCTGGCCGCTGGCTCTCGCGGCGACCCTGGCCCTGGCCTTCGCCGGAGCAGCCGCCTGGCTCTGGCTGCTTCAGCAGGAGCAGCGCACGGAAATCGTGCAGCTCCGGCACGAGCTGGAAGCGCAGCGCCAGCTCGCCGCCCGGGTGAGCCAGGACAGCGAGCAGGCGCGCACCGAGATAGAGAAGATGCGATCCCATTTCGCACTGGTGACCTCGCCCTCCGTCGAGGTTCGCCCCCTGCGGCCCGTGGGCGGCGGCCAGACGCAGGCCCGCGGCATGCTCTTCGTCGCCGCGGACCACCAGCACTGGTATCTCTCCGTGGAGGGGCTGCGGCCGCCGCCGGAAGGCGGGGTCTACAAGCTCTGGTGGGTGACGAAGGAAGGATCCCTGGACGCCGGCTCGCTGGCGGCGCAGAGCGGCGAAAGAGTCCAGATGAGCTCCGACGAGATGCCGGCCGGCATCGTCGACGTGGTCCTCACCCTCGAGCGCAACCCGAGCTCCAACCGGCCGGACGGGACGGAGGTCCTGCGGACCAACGTGTAGGAGCCCTCCCTCCCCCCCGGCATACCTCGTGCATTTCTGTACGAGGCGATGCCGACGAAGACCGCTTCTCCGAAACGCGCAATCTCCGCCAAAAAAGCCGCCGCGAAACCGGCCGCCTCCTCCGGGCGCCGCCGGAAGCCCGCGGCTGCCCAGAGCTTCGCGCGCCAGCTGCCCATCGGCGCCGAAGTGGTCCCGGAAGGAGTCCATTTCCGCGTCTGGGCACCCCGCTGCAAAAAGGTCGAAATCGTCTTCGAGGGGCCTTCGGGGGACTGGCCGGTCGCTCTCGCCTTGAAGGAAGAAAACGGCGGCTATTTCTCGGGGCTGGCCGAAAGGGCCGGCGCCGGAGCTCTGTACCGCTTCCGCTTGGATGAGGGCGAATCTCTCTATCCCGATCCCGCCTCCCGCTTCCAGCCGGAGGGACCGCATGGACCATCCCAGGTGATCGATCCGTCGACCTACTCATGGCGGGACGCCGATTGGAAGGGCATCCGCCCCCAGGGCCAGGTCCTCTACGAGATGCACGTCGGGACCTTCACCCCGGAGGGAACCTGGGAGGCCGCCGCCCGCGAGCTTCCCGAGCTGGCACGCTTCGGAATCACCACGCTGGAGATCATGCCGGTGGCCGAGTTCCCCGGCGATTTCGGCTGGGGCTACGACGGCGTCGATCTGTTCGCGCCCACCCGCCTCTATGGCACGCCGGACGACTTCCGGAGCTTCGTGGACCGCGCCCACGAGGCGGGGCTGGGGGTGATCCTCGACGTGGTCTACAACCATCTGGGTCCGGACGGCAACTATTTGAAGCAGCTCTCGGAGAGCTACTTCACGGACCGCTACGAGAACGACTGGGGCGAGGCGATCAACTTCGACGGCGAGGACGCGGCGCCGGTGCGGGAGTTTTACCTCGCCAACGCCGGCTACTGGATCGAGGAGTTTCATCTCGACGGTCTGCGCCTCGACGCGACGCAGGACGTCAAGGACGCCTCCGAGGACCACATCCTGGCGGCCGTGGCAAGGCGCGTCCGCGAGGCTGGCGGCGCGCGCTCGACCTATCTGGTCGCCGAGAACGAGCCCCAGGAGACCCGCCTCATCCGGCCTCCCGGCCAGGGGGGGTATGGCATCGACGTCCTGTGGAACGACGACTGGCACCACACGGCGATCGTGGCTCTCACCGGCCGCAGCGAGGCCTACTACACCGACTACTGCGGCTCACCGCAGGAGCTGATCTCGGCCGCCAAGTACGGGTACCTCTACCAGGGGCAGCGCTACACCTGGCAGGAGAAGCGGCGGGGCACGCCCGGGCTCGACCTGCCTGGCTGGGCCTTCGTGAATTACCTTCAGAACCACGACCAGGTGGCCAACTCGGCGCGGGGCGAGCGCTGCCACAAGCTCTCCAGCCCGGGGGCCTTCCGTGCCCTGACGGCTCTGCTGCTCCTCGGGCCGGCCACGCCCATGCTCTTCCAGGGCCAGGAGTTCTGCGCGTCGAGCCCGTTCCTGTACTTCGCCGACCACAACGAAGAGCTGGCGCGGGCGGTGCGCAAGGGGCGGGAGGAGTTTCTGCTCCAGTTTCCCAGCGTCGCACAGCCGGAGACCCGGGAGCAGCTCCCCGACCCGTCAGCCCGGGAGACGTTCGAGCGCAGCAAGCTCGACCTCGGCGAGCGCGAGAAGCATGCCCCCTGCTATGCCATGCACGAGGACCTCCTGCGGCTGCGCCGCGAGGACCCGGTCTTCCGCGCCCCCCAAGCCGGAGGGATCGATGGCGCGGTCGTCGGGCCGCAGGCCTTCGTCCTTCGCTTCTTCGCGCCCGAGGGGGAGGAGTCCGGGGACCGGCTGCTGCTGGTCAACCTCGGCCAGGACCTGAAGCTCGCGCCGGCGCCGGAGCCTCTCCTCGGACCGCCCGAGGGGGGGAGCTGGAAAGTGGTCTGGGACAGCGAACAGCCCAAGTATGGCGGCAGCGGCGCGCCGCCGGCGGAAGACGAGGGAGGCGGGTGGCGATTGCCCGGATACGCGGCTGTGGTGCTGCGGCCGGTCTTCGCACCGGGAACCCAGGGAGGGAGATCATGACAGTCGACGTCCTGCAGGAACAGCGCGTGCGGCCTTCGCGGAGCATGCCTTGGCATATCGCGGCCCGGGTCGACGAGAGCCTCAGCCCCGACCCGTCCCCGGAGACTCTCACCGCACGGGAGTGGCTGGTCACCAACGGCCTCGGCGGCTATGCCTCCGGCACCCTCTCCGGGGTTCCCACCCGGCGCTATCACGGCCTCCTCGTCGCGGCCCTGCCCGCGCCGCTCGGCCGGACGCTCATGCTCGGTCAGATCTCCGAGGTCGTGCGGCTGCCCGATTACCGGATGGTGGATCTCGGCGGCCTGGCGCGGCAGGACCAGCCGACGCCGGACCTGCCCGGGGCCGGATATTTCCGCGAGTTTCGCCTGGAGGCGGGCCTGCCCGTCTGGCGCTATGAGATCGACGGCTACGTCCTGGAGAAGCGGGTCTTCCTGGTCCACATGCAGAACACCGCCTACGTCCAGTACCAACTCCTCGAAGGACAGGGCCTGGTGCGCCTGGAGATCCATCCGCTGATCCATTTCCGGCCGCACGACGCGCCGGTGTCGAAGCCGCTCGCCGAGCCCTTCGTCGTCAAGGCGGTGGACGGGCAGTACGAGGTCTGCTCGTCGTGGCCGGCCCTGCCACCGCTCCGTCTGCGGGTCATCGGGGCGAACCCGGCCTTCACGATCACCAACCGCAAGTTCGAGGGGCTGTTCTACGGCGTCGAGCACGGCCGCGGCTACGAATCCGTGGGCGACCTATGGGCGCCCGGCTACTTCGCGGCGGACCTGGGAGCGGGGGATCAAACCTCCCTGGTCGCCTCGACCGAGGCCTGGGAGGTCGTGGAGGCGCTTACCGCGCAGGAAGCGTTCAACGCCGAGATGGAGCGCCGCGAGCGGCTGCTCGTCATGGCCGATCCGCGGGCCCGCGAGGGCACGCCGGCCGAGCTCGTCCTGGCCGCCGACCAGTTCATCGTGACGCCCGGCCGGGCCGAGGACGCGGCCCGCGCCCGCGCCGCCGGCGACGAGGCGCGCAGCATCATCGCCGGCTACCACTGGTTCACCGACTGGGGGCGCGATACCATGATCTGCCTCGACGGGCTGACCCTGGTGACCGGCCGCCACCTCGAAGCCGGCTACATCCTGCGCAGCTTCGCGCGCCACGTGCGCGACGGCCTGATCCCCAACTACTTCCCCGAGGGGGGCCGCGAAGGCGTCTACCACACGGCCGACGCGACCCTCTGGTTCTTCCACGCCCTCTCCCGCTACCTGGAGGTCACGAACGACCAGGTCACGCTCGACATCCTGCTGCCGACGCTCCTCGGCATCGTCGACCACCACGTGCAGGGGACCCGCTTCGGGATCGGCATCGATCCGGAGGATAGTCTGCTGCGCCAGGGAGCCGAGGGGTACCAGCTCACCTGGATGGACGCCAAGGTGGACGACTGGGTGGTGACGCCGCGGCGGGGCAAGGCGGTGGAGCTCAACGCCCTCTGGTACAACGCCCTGCGGCTGCTCGAAGGATGGGTGCGCGACCGGCAGGGCGACAGCGAGGTGACCCGCCGCCTGGCCGACCAGGCCTTCCGCTGCCGCGAGTCGTTCAACCAGCGCTTCTGGTATGAGGAGGGGGGCTATCTCTACGACGTGGTCGACGGCGTGGTCGAGGGGCAGCCGGGAGACGATCCCGCGTGCCGTCCGAACCAGGTCTTCGCCATCGCGCTGCCCTATCCGGTGCTCGACCGGGAGCGTTGGGAGCAGGTCCTGGCGGTCGTCCGCACCCGTCTCCTCACGCCGGTGGGGCTGCGCTCGCTGGCGCCGGGTCATCCCGACTACAAGAAGCAGTACGACGGCGACCTGCGCGCCCGCGACGCCGCCTACCACCAGGGGACTGTCTGGACCTGGCTGATCGGCCCGTTCATCGACGCCTGGCTGCGCGTCCATCCGGACGACAAAGCCGAAGCCCGCCACTTCCTGGACGGCTTCGTCCCGCACCTCGACGAGTTCTGCCTCGGCAGCATCGCCGAGATCTTCGACGCCGAAGAGCCCTACTTCCCCCGCGGCTGCATCGCCCAGGCCTGGAGTGTCGCCGAGGTGCTGCGGGCTTGGGTGAAGACGGGGTAGGGGAAAACAGGAAGACCGGCGAGTCAGGTATGATGATTCGCAGGGCTCATGGCCCGGAGGCGGAGATGATTCTCACAGATATTCAGTACATCTCAGACGAGGAAGGAAAGCCGACCGGTGTGATCATCCCGATCGACCTGTGGCGGGAGATCGCCTCGGAACGGGAGACCGCGCATCTTTTGCAGAGCGAGACCATGAAGCGGCGGCTCCTGGAGGCAAGGGAGCGGCGGGAGGGGATACCGTTTGCCGAAGTCCGAGAGAAGCTTGGAATTTGACTCCGCCGCCTTCGAAGACCTGGCTTGGTGGATCGAGCAAGACCGCAGGAAAGCACTTCGGATCGTCCGGCTGATCGAGGCCATTCAGCGGGATCCTTTCAAGGGTCTGGGAGAACCGGAGCCCTTGAAGCACAATCTCGCCGGCTGCTGGTCTCGCCGCATCGATGCGGAGCATCGGCTGATCTATGAAGTGAAGGAATCCAAGATCCGCATTCTCGCCTGCCGCTTCCATTACTGATTCCGAAGCAGGTCCTACACCACCTATCCCCTCTGGCACGGCGCTTGCGGTTCCTCATGGATACGCCAAGACCCGCGGGCGCGGGTCGTGAGAAGGAGGTGTCCATGCAGGTTCCCCTGGAAATTTCGACGCGACGGATCGACCTTTCACCAGCTCTCGAAGCCGACCTGCGGCGTCGTGCCGACCGGCTCGACCGTCTGTACGACCGCATGACGAGCTGCCGGATCGCGGTGGAGCGGCCGAGCTTTCATCACAATGAAGGCGGGCCCTACCGCGTGCGGATCGACATGACCGTGCCGGGCAGCGAGCTGGTGGCCGACAAGCAGGCGGAGGACCTGAACACGGCCATCCGCGACGCCTTCCAGGCGGCCGAGCGCCAGGTCGACGAGTTCTCGCAGCGCCGCCGCGGTGAGGTGAAGACCCAGGTCGGCCCGCCCGAGGGACAGGTCATCCGGCTCTTCAAGGAGGACGGGTTCGGCTTCCTGCAAGGCCCGGACGGCACCGAGGTCTACTTCCACCGCAATGCCGTGATCGAGCCCAGCTTCGACGACCTGGAGGTCGGAATGCGGGTCCGCTACGCCGAGACACAGGGGATCGACGGCCCACAGGCGAGCACCGTGTCGCTGGTTGGGAAGGGAGGTTGACCGGTTATTTGCTGACGCTGATTGAAAATGGTGACGTGGTTGCGCCCGAGCCGCGAGGGCGGCAATCCGTCCTCCTCGCCGGGGATAAGATCGCCCGCCTCGGAGAGGTGGACGCCAGAGGCGCCGAGGCGCTGGGGCTGGACCTGGAGGTGATCGACGCGAAGGGATGCTGGGTGGTCCCGGGGCTGATCGATCCCCACATCCACCTCACCGGTGGGAGCGGCGAAGAGGGCTTCGCCTCCCGTAGCCCCAGCATCCACCTGACCGAGCTGGTCCCGTGGGGGATCACGACGGTCGTAGGTGTCCTGGGGGTCGACGCCACCACCCGGGTGCTGCCCGACCTGCTCGCCCGCGTGCAGGGGCTGGAGGAGGAGGGGATCTCGGCCTGGATGTACACCGGCGCCTACGACGTCCCTCCTCCGACACTCACTGGCTCCGTGCGCGAAGACCTGCTCTTCGTCGAGAAGGTGATCGGCGTCGGCGAGATCGCTTTGTCGGACGAGCGCGCGGTGCAGCCGACCCTGCGCGATCTGGCCCGGCTGGCGACCGACGCCATGATCGGCGGCCGGCTCTCCGGCAAGGCCGGGGTGACCCACTTCCACATGGGAGAGCGCCCGGACCGCCTCTCGCCCGTGCGTTCTCTCCTCGACGATTATGGGATCAAGCCGGAGCTGCTCTATCCATCGCACGTCCACCGCACGGACGAGCTCCTGAAGGAGTCGGTCGATCTCTCCCGGCGCGGATCGTTCGTGGACATGGATGCGGCTCAGGAGAACCTCGCCGTCAAGGTGCGGGAGTTTCTGGAGCAGGGCGGGAGGGAGGACCGGCTGACCCTCTCGTCCGATGCGGACGGCAACACCCCGGCGAACCTCTTCCTCCGCTGGCGGCAGTGCGTTCTGGACGAGAAGATCCCGCTGGAACGGGCGCTGCCGCTGGTGACCCGCAACGCGGCCGAGGCGCTGCATCTCTCCAAGAAAGGGCGCCTGGAGCCGGGAGCGGACGCCGACGTGCTGGTCCTGCGAAAGGACATCCTGGACATCGTGCACGTGATCGCGAAGGGGCGGGCGCTGGTCCGGGACGGGGAGATCCTGGTGCGGGAGAAGTTCCTGGAGGAAAGCGAGCGGACGCTCGAGCTGCAGGGAAAAAAGTGATCGTTCCTTTCAGAGGGTGAGACAATGGCGGGAAAGAAGGTTGGGAAGACGCCTGCGAAGAAAGCAGCGAAGAGGTCCTTGAAGATACCTGTGAAGGCGGTTGCGAAGAAGGTGGCCCCAAAGGGCACTCTCATCATCATCGGAGGCAAGGAAGACAAGGAAGGGGATAAGAAGATTCTCCAGGAGGTCGCTCGTCGGGTCGCCTCCGGTAAGCTGGTCGTCGCCACGGTCGCGACCGACGTCCCCGACGAGGTCTGGCAGGAGTACCGGAAGCTGTTCAGCGACCTGGGCGTTCGCAACGTCAAGCACCTGGACATTCGGAGCCGGGCGGACGCTCTCTCGGACGAAAGCATCCGGTGTCTGCAGGGCGCGTCTGTCCTCTTCTTTACCGGGGGAGACCAGCTCAAGATCACGAGCCAGCTGGGCGACTCGATGGTCTACCGCTGGACGCACCAGCTCCTGGAGAGCGGGGGGACTGTCGCGGGGACCTCGGCGGGGGCCTCCGTGATGAGCACGACCATGCTGGTCGCCGGGGACGGCGAAAAATCACCCAACGTCGATTCCGCCGTCCACATGGCGCCCGGCCTCGGATTTTTTCCGGATGCCGTGGTCGATCAGCACTTCGCGGAGAGAGGACGGATCGGGAGGCTGATCGCCGCGATCACGCAAAACCCGCGTCAGCTCGGAGTGGGAATCGACGAGGACACAGCGATCATCGTGCAGGGAAACGACTTTTTCCAAGTGATCGGTCACGGATCGGTCTACGTGCTCGACGCGGCCGGAACCACGTATTCGAATCTCGTCGAGGGAGAGATGGACACGATGCTCTCCACCTTCGACATCAAGCTTCATCTCCTGAGTGAAGGATACCGCTACGACCTGCAGAATCGCCGGCCGTGCCTTCCCGAGGAGCAGGAGAAGAACAAAAAGAAGACCGCGTAGCGGCACACATGTTGCAGCTCTTTATCCGATGGTGCCGGTCACCCGGCATCCGGTCGAACATCTCGAAATTACATCGGAAAGGAGTACCGCATGAAGGATCAGAAAGAGACTCTCCTCAGCTGGTTGAATGACGCATATTCGATGGAGAAGGGCCAGGTCCAGGTCCTCGAGAACCACGTCAAGGACGCCGAGGGCCAGCCGGACGTGCACCGCAAGCTCGCCGAGCATCTGGAGCTGACCCGCCGGCACGCCGACATGGTCGAGCAGTGCGTCGCCCGCCTGGGCGGCAGCACCTCGAGCCTGAAGACAGCGATGGGAACCGTCGCCGGCTTCTTCCAGGGCCGCTCCACGGGAGCCGCGCCGGACGAGTTGGTCAAGAACGCGCTGTCCGACTACGCAGCCGAGCACTTCGAGATCGCCTGCTACCGTGCCCTGATCACAGGCGCGCGTGCGCTCGGCATCCAGGAAGTCGCCCAGATCTGTGAGCAGATCCTGCGCGACGAGGAAGACATGGCCCGCTGGCTGGAGAGCCGTCTGCCGATGACCGTGCAGACGTACCTCGGCCAGGAGGTCAGCGCCGGCAACTTCTCGGGCGGCACCACCACGGGCACCACCCGGCTCTGAGCATCCCCACCCCTCCAGAGGCCCGGAGAGCCCGCGCGGCGGGCTCTCCGGGCCTCGTTCCGTCCAGGGGGCTTGCACCCGCCGGTTCTGAATGATGAGATAGCTGCTCACAATTCTCGGACCCCTTGCCGGCGGGCCCCGCGAAAGGAGACTACGTGAGCGAAATCGAGAGCCGAGGCTACGTCCATCCGGAGGTCCTGGTCTCGACCGAGTGGGTGGCGAGCCACCTGGACGATCCGGCCATCCGCATCGTCGAGTCGAACGAGGATCCGCTCCTCTATTCGAGCGGCCATCTCCCCGGGGCCGTCGAGGTGGATTGGACCCGCGACCTGAACGATCCGGTGCGGCGCGACTATCTGGGCCGCGATGGGTTCGAAGCCCTGATGCGCCGGATCGGCGCCACCTGGGACACGACCGTCGTGTTCTACGGCGACCGCAACAACTGGTGGGCGACCTACGCCTATTGGGTGTTCCAGCTCTTCGGGCACGACAAGGCCAAGATCATGGACGGCGGGCGGATCAAGTGGGTCAACGAGGGGCGCCCCCTGACCCGGGACGTCCCGGCGTATCCGCCGAGCGATTACCGGGCGGCCGAGCGGGACGACGAGCGCATCCGGGCGTTCCGCGACGAGGTGCTGCGGCACGTCGAGACCAGGGGCCGGCTGATCGACGTGCGGAGCCCCGCGGAGTACACGGGCGAGCGGCTCCACATGCCGGACTACCCGAACGAGGGGGCCCTGCGCGGCGGCCACATCCCGGGCGCGGCGAACGTCCCCTGGGCGCGGGCCATCAACGCCGAGGACGGCACCTTCAAGACCGCCGAGGAGCTGCGCGCCATCTACGAAGCGGAAGCCGGGCTGAAGCGGAAGGACGACGTCATCGTCTACTGCCGCATCGGCGAGCGCAGCAGCCACACCTGGTTCGTCCTGACCCACCTCTTGGGCTACGAGAAGGTCCGCAACTATGATGGGAGCTGGACCGAGTGGGGGAACCTCGTCGGGGTTCCCATCGAGCGCTGAGAGCGAGGACGTCGCATGCCGGAGATCCCTGAGAAGCTGTCGAGCACGCTGGACGTCCTGGATTCCATCCCGGACCGCACGGAGCGCATCCAGTTGCTGATCGACATCGCAGAGCGCTTCAAGGACGTCTCGCCGCGCATCGCGCAACGGCCCTTCCCCGAAGAATGCCGGGTCCCGGCTTGCGAGTCGGAAGCCTACGTCTGGGGCGAGCCGCGGCCGGACGGCACGCTCGACTTCCACTTCGCGGTCGAGAACCCGCAGGGGATCTCCGCCAAAGCCATGGCCGTCCTCCTCGGCGACAGCCTCTCCGGCGCCCCGCTCGAACAGGTTGCCGCCGTTCCGCAGGACGTCGTCTATCGCGTCTTCGGCCGCGAGCTCTCGATGGGAAAGTCGATGGGCCTGATGGGAATGGTGTCGATGGTCAACAACCTGGCGAAGAACCTGGCGAAGAAGCACCTCGCCCCCTGATCCCCGGTTGGCTTTGCATTGCAAAGTACTTGACGCGCGCTCCCGCCCGGGAGTACAGTTTGTATCGTGGCCGATCCGCAGCGTCTTCCTCCCCCGACCCCGCTCGCTCTTCCCCGTGCTCTCCATCTCCGGGCCATGGACAACCTGCGGTTCATCCGCGAGACCATGGAGGGGGCGGCCCGTTTTACCGCGGTCTCCGGGAGCGGGGAGATCGCCGTTGGCTTGACGGCGCTGGGAGCGGCCTATCTCGGGTCGATCCAGGAGAGCCGGGCGGCTTGGCTTGCGGTCTGGCTCTGTGAGGCCGTGGTCGGCGCCCTGGTCAGCATCGCCGCCATTGTCCGGAAGGCGCGCCGTACCAATGTCGCGCTGATTTCGGAGCCGGTCCGCCGCTTCGTGCTGGGGCTCCTGCCCCCATTCGTCGCCGGAGGGGTCCTGACCGCCGTCCTGTTCTGGAAAGGACTCTTTCTCTTCCTGCCGGGGCTCTGGCTGCTGCTCTACGGCACCGGAGTGGTCACCGGCGGCTCGTATTCGGTGCGCATCGTGCCGGTGATGGGCATCGCGTTCATGGGTCTGGGAGGGCTCACCCTGCTGGCTCCGGCCACCTGGGGGGATGCGCTCCTGGCCGCCGGCTTTGGAGGGCTCCACATCGTCTTCGGAGCGATCATCGCCGGGAGGCACGGTGGCTAGGCGGGCCTCGCGGCACCTGCCGTCCGAAGACGGACCCGGAGGTCCCGACGAGATGCAACCCGAAGCGGCACCCCGCGCGGCTCTCGATCTCGACCGGCTGATCCACGAGCGGATCCGCCTGGGGATCGTCAGCGCGCTCGCCGTCAACGACCACCTGAGCTTCAATGATCTGAAGAAGCTCCTCAAGACGACCGACGGCAACCTGAGCGTCCACGCGCGCAAGCTGGAGGAGGCGGGGTACGTCACCTGCGCGAAGTACTTCGAGGGGCGGCTGCCGAAGACCGAGTTCCGCCTGACTCCGCCGGGGCGCCGGGCGCTCGAGCGCTACCTCGACCACATGGAAGCCATCATCCAGGCCACCCGGGTCGGGGAAAGCTAGGCCGGCGGGAAATTTTTTTCCCGTTCCACTTTGCGCCGCAAAGCACTTATGAACACTCTCCACGCTGCCATCATCATGGACGGCAACGGCCGCTGGGCGGTGACCCGGGGCCGGCCGCGCACCGCCGGCCACCTCGCGGGCGCGGACGCCGTGCGCCGCACCGTCGAGGCCGCGCCCAACCTGGGAATCCGGACGCTCACCCTGTTTGCCTTCTCCTCGGACAACTGGCAGCGGCCCGACCGCGAGGTGCGGGCGCTCATGGGGCTGTTCCGCCGCTATCTGGGCACGGAAGCCGACCGCTGCGCCGCGAACGGCATCCGCATCTCGGTGATCGGCCGGCGCGACCGGCTGCCGAGCGTCCTGGTGCGGTCGATCGAGGAGGCGGAAGCGAAGACCGCGACGCAGCGCGATTTCTGGCTGCGGATCGCCGTGGACTACTCCGGGCGCGACGCCATCCTGCGCGCCGCCGAAAGGTGGCGTGGGGCGGAAGCGGTTGAGCCCTCCCGCGAGCTCTTCTCACGGCTCCTCGCCGATGCGCCGCAGTCCGGTCCGGCCCCGGACGTGGATCTCCTGATCCGCACCGGCGGAGAGAAGCGGCTCTCCGACTTCCTCCTCTGGGAGTGCGCCTACGCCGAGCTCGTCTTCACCGACCGCATGTGGCCCGACTTCGGCGCCACCGACCTGGCGGAGGCCATCCGCGATTTCCAGCATCGGGAAAGGCGGTTCGGGCGGGTGGGGCCCCCTCCCCTGACCCCTCCCCCGCGTAGCGGGAGAGGGGCACCCCCTCCCAACCCCTGAAGGAGAGGGGAATTCTGGGCTAATTTCAGGAAGGGTGGGGCGCCCTCTCCCGCTACGCGGGGGAGGGTCGGGGAGGGGGCGGGCGGGGAAGGCCTCTTACAGGCTCTTCGTCATCAGATCCGCCATCGCCTTGTTGAACCGCACCGGATCTTCCAGCTCCGAGCCCTCGGCGATCAGGCCGTAACCGAAGAGCAGGTGCGCGTAGTCGTCGATGGAGGCATCGTTCTGATCCTGGTCGAAGCGCTCCCGCAGCTTGCCGAGGATGTCGTGGCTCGGGTTCAGCTCGAGAATCCGGCGCTGCTTCGGACCACCGCCTTTCCCCTTCTGGAGGAGCTTCTCGAGCTGCGGGCTGTAGTCGTGCTCGGCGCCCACCAGGCAGACCGGCGAGCTGGTGAGGCGGTTGGTCAGCCGCACCTGCTTGACCCAGGTGTCCAGCTTCTTCTGGAGCAGGTCGAGCAGCGGCCGGAGCTGCTCCTCCTTCTCCTTGAGCGCCTCTTCGGTCGCCTTCTTCTCCTCCTCGTTGCCGAGGTTGATCGTCCCCTTGCCCACCGACTTCAGCTTCTTGCCGCCGTACTCGTGGAGCGACTGCACCAGGAGCTCGTCGACCGTGTCGGTCATGTAGAGGACCTCGATCCCCTTCTCCTTGAAGGCCTCCAGGTGCGGCGAGTTCTCCACCACCTCGCGCGACTCGCCGGTCAGGTAGAAGATCTCGTTCTGATCCTCCTTCATCCGCGCGACGTAGTCCTTGAGCGTGGTCATCTTCTCCGGATCATTCGAGGAGTAGAACAGGAGCAGCTCCAGGATCTTCTCCTTGTTCTCATAGTCGGCGGAGAGCCCTTCCTTGATGGCCTTGCCGAACTGGTCCCAGAACTTCAGGTAGGTCTCGTGATCGTTCTCCCGCATCTCGTCGAACGTGCTGAGCAGCTTCGTCGTCAGGCCCTTGCGGATCAGGGTGATGTGGCGGTCCTGCTGCAGCATCTCGCGCGAGACGTTGAGCGCGAGATCCGGCGAGTCGACCACGCCCTTGATGAAGCGCAGATAGCGGGGGAGCAGGTCCTCGCAGCTCTCCATGATCTGCACCTTCTTGACGTACAGGTGGAGGCCCGGCTTGGACGCGACATAGTAAAGGTCGTAGGGCGCCTGCGTCGGGACGAACAGCAGGGCCTGATACTCGATGCGCCCCTCGGCCTTGTAGGAGATGACCTTCAGGGGCTCGGTCCAGTCGTGCGAGATGTGCCGGTAGAACTCCTTGTACTCGTCCTGGGTGACCTCGGACTGCGGCCGGACCCAGATCGGCTTCATGGAGTTGAGGACCTTCTCCTCCATCGGCATCTTCGGCTTCTCGCCGGTCTCCTTCTCCTTGGCGAGGTCCTCGATCTCCGGATCCTTCTCGGCGGTCAAGACGATCGGATAGCCCACGAAGTCGGAGTAGCGGCGGACGATCCGGCTGATCACCCAGCGGTCGGAGAACTCGTCCATGCCGTTGTCCCGGTCCTCCGGCTTGAGATGGAGGGTGATCGAGGTGCCGCGCTTCTCCTTCTCGCCGGGCTCGATGGTGTAGGTGCCGTCGCCGGTCGACTCCCAGCGGGTCGCCTCGGCCTCGCCGGCCCGGCGGGTGACGAGCACCACGCGGTCCGATGCCATGAACGACGAATAGAAGCCGACGCCGAACTGGCCGATGAGCTCGGCGATCGACTGCTGCGACTCGCCCTTCTTCAGCCGCTCGACCAGCTCGCGGGTGCCGGACTTGGCGATCGTGCCGATGTTGTTGACCACCTCGTCCCGGCTCATGCCGATGCCATTGTCATGGATGGTGATCGTGCGGTTCTGGCGGTCCGCATCGATGCGGATCTCCAGCTTCTCGTCCCCTTCCAGCAGCTCCGGCCTGGTGAGCGCCTCGAAACGGAGGCGGTCGAGAGCATCCGACGCGTTCGAGATCAGCTCACGAAGGAAGATCTCCTTGTTCGAATACAGCGAGTGGATCATCAGGTCGAGAAGCTGTTTCGTCTCCGCCTGAAATTGAAGGGTCTCAACGGTCGCAGTGGTCATGGCTCCTCCTCTATGCTCCAGAACGATTCCTTGAGTGTTTGGGGCTCAACCCATCAAGCCTGATGGGTCGTTCGGCAATAACCCAGTGCCCACGCGCAGAATTCCCCGCGCGGGGAGGGGTGGCCGCACAAAGTTTAGTGGACGGCGCGCAGGATTTCAACCCGGTGCCGCTTCCTCTAAGATGAGGCAGGAGGTTGAACGATGACTTGGGGATCAAAAAAAGGCGGCGGCGGTCCGGCCTGGCTGGCGCTGCTCATTGCGTTGGTGGCTCTGTGGATCGCCTGGTCGGCGTACCGCCGGACCGGGGGGACGCTCGACATGCTCGTGGCGAACCCGCTCAGCGGAGCGCCGGTGTCCGCGCGGCCGGCGGAGACGGAGGGTGGAAGAGA
>DATFPH010000327.1:0-3059 GCA_035264905.1 Thermoanaerobaculia bacterium | reverse complement strand
GCGCTCGGTCTGGAAACCCACCTGGTCGAAGGCGAGCAGTCCGGCGAGCAGCCGCTCCCGCCACGGCAGCTTGAGGAACAGGTCGGGTGTGGGGAACGGCAGGTGGAGGAAGAACGCCGTGCGGCAGGAGACGCCGAGCCGCTCGAGCTCCACCGCCAGGTTCATCAGCAGGTGGTCGTGCACCCAAACGAGGTCCGGATCGGCGGCGCCGCGCGCCAGCGTCCGCGCGGTCACCCGGGCGAACTTCCGGTTCACCTTGAGGAAGGCCTGCCAGTGGGACGGCGAGAAGCCGCAGTCGAGAGGCAGGTCGTGGAACAGCGGCCAGATGGTCTCGCCCGAGAAGCCGCCGTAGCACAGGCACTGCTCCTCGGCATCGAGCAGGACGGGGCGCAGCGAGAAGCCACCCTCCTGAATGGCTCCGGCCAGTACCTTGCGCAACTCGGGGACCTCCTCCGACGCCACTCCCGGCCAGCCGATCCATACCCCCCGCCGCTCGCGCAGGACCGGCGTCAGCGCCGAGATCAGCGCGCCGCCGGCCGGCGAGACTCGCCACCCCTGCCCGCCCTCACGGCTGAGGACGATGGGCAGGCGGTCGGAGACGACGACGCAACGCCCCGCCGGCCTGCCCATGGGGGCAGGTTCCGGAAGCCGGAAGTCGGGAACGGCGGAGACGGAGGCGTTGGTGCTCATGAGCCCCTTGGTCCGAGAGAGTCGAAATGTCAGAGATGCGAAGGCGGAATCCACTTCGAGTCTGGCGCGTGACCCGCTAAAATGCAGGTTGCATGCCATGGCGGGCGGATCTCTGGAGCCCTCGGCAAAACGCTGTCGTTCCAGGGACTTCGGGCACGGGCGATGCAGGAGGGCAGATCGATTCCGTGGGGCGGACGGCCGGACGATCTGGCTAGTTTGCCCGGGAGGCGTGTCATTCGAGTAATTCCTGCAACGGAACGCCGGCGTGTCCGGCAAAGGTGACCATGTCAACCGCCATCGCAATCGACGAGAGCGAAAAGCTCGATACCGGCCTGACCATCGCCGTCTTCGTCGACCCGGTCGAGAGCGCCAAGGCCGCCGGCCTGCGCTACGTCACGGACGACGAGCCCGGCATCCGCCGCCGCAAGCGCGGCAAGGGGTTCACCTACGTCGATCCCCAGGGCCGCACGGTGAAAGAAGCCAAAGAGCTCGAGCGCATCCGGAAGCTGGCCATCCCGCCCGCCTGGACGGACGTCTGGATCTGCCCGCGGGCCAACGGCCACCTGCAGGCGACCGGGCGCGACGCCAAGGGCCGTAAGCAGTACCGCTACCATGCCGATTGGCGCGACGTACGGGACGAGACCAAGTTCGGCCGCATGATCGCCTTCGGCGAGGCCCTGCCGAAGATCCGCGGCCGGGTGGAGAGCGATCTGTCCCTGCGCGGGCTGCCGCGGGAGAAGGTGCTCGCCGCGGTGGTCAAGCTCCTCGAGACGACGCTGATCCGCGTCGGCAACAAGGAGTACGCCAGGCAGAACAACTCCTACGGCCTGACCACCCTGCGCGACCAGCACGTGGACGTCTCCGGCTCCAAGCTGCATTTCGAGTTCCGCGGCAAGAGCGGCAAGGAGCACTCGGTGGAGATCCAGGACCGGCGGCTCGCCCGCATCGTCAAGCAATGCCGCGACCTGCCCGGCCAGAAGCTCTTCCAGTACCTCGACGACGACGGCGTGCGCCAGAGCGTCAGCTCCGAGGACGTCAACGCCTACCTGCGCGAGACCACCGGCGAGGACTTCACCGCCAAGGACTTCCGCACCTGGGGCGGCACGGTGCTCGCCCTCTCGGCGCTGCTCGAGATCGGCGCCTGCGAGAGCGAGAGGGAGGCCAGCAAGGCCGTGGTGGAGGTGATCAAGCGGGTCTCCGGCGAGCTCGGCAACCGGCCCGCCATCTGCCGCAAGTACTACGTCCACCCGGCGGTGATCGAGACTTTCCTGGAAGGCTCCCTGCCCAACGCGCTGGCGGATGCCGTGGAGGATTCTCCCGAGACGGAGGACCCGACCGGCCTGCGCCGGCTCGAGGCCCAGGTGCTGTCGTTGTTGAAGGGGCGTAACGGGGGATAGGCAAGAGAGAGCCCGGCGGCCGGAGGCCGCCGGGTCTTCCTCAGCGGACCCTTCTCTAGCAGACCATCTCTTCCTCGTACATGAACTCGAGGTTCTGCTCTTCGAACTTGTCGAAGAACTCGGCCCAGGTGATCTCCTGGAGATCCTCGCCGCTGTCGTAGTCGGGGAAGTCGATCCGCAGACCGCCCGCGATCTGCTGCTCGTCCTCTGCGCTGACGACGGCCGCCGGCCGGCCTCCCCTCTCCTCCGCCCAACGCCGGATCTTGTCGTGGTCGGTCGTGATCTTGGGTTCAGGCATCGTGGCTCCTCCGTGCTGTTGTTCTACCCGTTGACGATCTCACCTCCATTAGGGTGGAGCACTTGTCCCGTCATGTAGGACGCATCGTCCGAAGCTAGGAACACGAAACAGGGGGCTACTTCTTCCGGCTGGCCCGGACGGCCGAGCGGAACGTCCTGGCCGAAGCTCTCTACCTTCTCCGGTTCGAACGAGGCGACGATGAGCGGCGTCCAGATCGGCCCCGGTGCCACGGCGTTGACGCGGATCTTCCGCTCGGCGAGGTTCTGGGCCAGCGACCGGGTGAAGGCGACGATGGCGCCCTTGGTCGAAGCATAGTCGATCAGGCCGCCGCTGCCGCGGTAGGCCGTCACTGACGTGGTGTTGATGATGGCGCTGCCCTCGCCCAGGTGGCGCAAGGCCGCCTTGGTGAGGAAGAACTGGGAAAAGATGTTGGTGCGGAACGTCCGCTCGAGCTGCTCGCGGCTGATGTCCTCCAGCCGCTTCTGCTCGTGCTGCTCGGCGGCGTTGTTGACCACGACGTCCAGGCGCCCGAGCTCCCGCACGGTGCGCTCGACGGAGTCGCGGCAGAAGTCTTCGTCTCCCAGGTCGCCGGCGATCAGCAGGCAGCGCCGGCCCTTCTCTTCCACCAGGCGCCGCGTCTCCTCGGCGTCCTGATGCTCGTTCAGATAGACCAC
>DATFPH010000326.1:0-4018 GCA_035264905.1 Thermoanaerobaculia bacterium | reverse complement strand
AGGCGATGAAGATGGAGAACGAGATCCGCGCCGAGCACGAAGGCCGGATCACGAAGGTCCACGTCCAGACCGGCCAGCCGGTCGATACGGGAGCTCCGCTGTTCGAGATGGAGTAGGACCCTCACGCCCTGACGCGAGGAGGTCTGATGCGACAATTCCATCACTTGACGAGAATGCTTGCCCGCGGAATCGGCAAGCTCTTTTTCATTGTCGTCTCCCTCGCCGTCATCCTCGCCGGGATGGGATTGCTGCTCAGGCAGCTGGTTGCCGACGAGCCCGACGCCGCACTGATCGGTGCCGCAGGAGCTCTCATACTCGCTGGGGCGCTCTTCGCCCGTTACGGCGAGGACCTGGCGGGGCGCCTCAAGAAAGTTGGTCCGATAGAGCTCTTTGAGGAAATCCGAGAGACGCTTTCCACACTCGAAGAGATTGCGGCGAAGATGCCCGAGATCTTGGTCTCCGAAGAAAGCACAGTGGATGTCCAGCCTGTGCCCCTGAGCGCCGCAAAGAAGTTCTCCTTCGAGCAAGCCGACCTCTATGCTGCGATGCTGGTCGCCATGGGGAAAGAGCCGACGCAACCCGGGTTGCAATCAAAGTACTTTGCCCTCTTGCTCAAGCTTGGCGCCTATGCCTTCCTCAAGAAGGATTGGCCTCGGGTGGCGGCGAGATTGGGCCGTCTGGAAGAGCTCTCCGATGGATCCTATCGGCATGAGGAAGTCGCCCACTTTCTTGGCGTGGCTTACTGCTACTGGGGACTTGAGGCTACGGACCCTGGCGAGCGTCAGGGCCATTTTGGCGAGGCGAGAACACGGTTGCGTGGTCTGGCTCGTGGCGGCGATGCGCGGCACCGGACCTACTTCTTCCTGGCTTACGCGCAGGACGAATTGGGGTATTGGCACGAAGCCGTGCGCAGCAACGCGGAAGCGCTGAAGCGCCGTCCCCAGTTCGCGCCGGCAAAATACAACAAGGCGATCTCGCACTTGAAGCTGGGCTCTTGCCGAGATGCTTTTCGTGTTCTCGAAACCCTCAGTCCATTGGACGAAGGGATCAAGGACATCTTGGCCTGGTATGACAAAGACGCAGAGTTTCTACCGCGGATGCTTGAAGCCCAATGGCGCCGCGCCACCGAGCGTCTGATGCGGGGTATCATCGAGCGCAGGCGGGAGCTGGGCAAGACCAAGTGAGACGAGTCTACTTAATTTTTGGGGGACGCCCGCCGACATCCCGGGGATCGACGCTGACGATGATCTTGGATCGCTGCGTGGTCATTGACAACCTCCAGGAGAAGTATAGGCCAACCCGCGGGAACCGTCAAAACCGCCGCAGCACCCGGATACGGCTCCCCAGATACCGTTCATCCGCAAGCTCCGCCACCTCCCAATACTCCGCGGCGATCCGCGGATCCGCCAGGATCGGCGCGAGGACCTGCGGACGGAAGAGCGCCACGTCGAGGAGATAGTCCGGCCGCTCCCGCGCCACCAGGTCTGCCAGATTCCCCCGCTGCCGTGCATCCAGCGCCTCCGGGCTCACCAAGCCCATGAGATCGAGGACCGGCGCCTCCGAGAAATAGCCGAGGAAGCCGATCTCCACCGCCGCGACCGATCCTCCGGTCCGCCGGATGATCCGAGCCGCTTCCACGTAGCCATTCCAGCGCGGGTCTGGCGGATGCCCCCACTGCCGCGTCACCCAGACGGCCGAGGGAATCAGGATCGGTAGGAGGAGGACGGCCGCTCCGGCGACAGGCAGCGCCGTGCCCCGCAGGAAGCGTGAAGCGAGCAGGATTGCGCCGAGCGCCGCGGCGGCGAGGAGGCCGTTGATCAGCGGAACGTGGTACCAGGGGGCGAAGGGGACTCCCAGAAGTCGGTAGGCCGCCTCGTGGGAGAGGAGCCAGAGGCCGAGCACGGCGGCGAGCCGGCCTCCGGGGATCGGCCGGTGTTTCAGGACGGCGCGGCCCCCCTCGCCCACGGCCCAGAGCGCCAGGGCGCAGAGCGTGAGGCCTCCCGTCCACGAGAGGCCGCGCCGGAGCCAGCGCCACTCCCGCGCGGTGTAGGAGGGGGCGTCCGCCAGGAGCTTCAGCTCCGACTGCTTGGCGCTCATCGTGTTGGGGATGATCGCGCCGAGCTCCGCGTGGAGCCAGCCGAGGAACGCCGCGAGGGGGAGGAGGCCGGCCAAGGCGAAGGCCCAGGGGAACCGCCGCCGCTCGCGCCAGAGCGCCAGGCCGAGGATCGCCGCGAGCAGTCCGGCGTCGAGCCGGCAGATCATCGCCGCGGAGATCAGCAGGCCGGCGGCCAGCGGCCGGTCGCGATGGAGCGCCAGGTGGGCCGCCGTCACTCCGAGCGCGAGGATCGGAAGGGTCTCGGCGCCCAGCATCTCCACGTTCCACTGGAGGAGGAAGGCGGCGACCGCGAAGAGGAGCGGCCCCCCGTCACGGATGGCCGGCGGCGCCTCCGTATCTGAAAGGACGCTCCGCAGGACCAGCGCGACCGCTGCCAGGGGGGCCACAGCGAGGAGCGTCCCCCAGACCGGCACGTCCACTCCGGTGAGAGCCGAGAGAACGCCGAGGAGCAGCGCGTACCCGGGCGCCGTTGTCCCGAGCACCCGCTCGCCGGGGTTGAAGACGAACCCCGTGCCCTCCGCCCAGTTGCGCGCATAGCGGTAGGTGATGAACGCGTCGTCGTAGGAATAGCCGAGGAACCCGGCCGCGATGACGGAGGCAAGCCCGGCGAGGACGACGAAGAGGACGATGCCGCGCATGGTCTAGACTCTAAGCCAGGTTCGCGATGACCAGCCCTCGATCCGTCACGGCCGCCGCCGTTCTTCTGCTCGCCGCGTTCGCCGCGCTCTGCGCGCATGGCCTGCGCCAGGACTCGCCGACGGTCGACGAATTCGCCCATCTGCCGGCGGGCTATTGGACGCTGAAGACCGGCCGCTTCGACCTCTTTCCGCTCAACCCGCCGCTGATCAAGGTCCTCTCCGCCCTGCCGCTCCTGGCGCTGGACCCATCGATCGACACGGCGTCGCCCGTCGAGAGCACCGGCTGGTTCCCCTGGGTCTATGGCACCGGCTTCATGGAGCGGAACCGGCCGATCTACGACCGGATCTTTTTGTCTGGCCGGCTGCCGGTGGTGGCGCTCGGGATGCTCCTCGGCTGGGTCGCCTTCCTCTGGGCGCGCGAGCTCTACGGCGACGAGGCCGGCCTGGTGGCGCTCTTCCTCCTCGCCTTCTGCCCGTCGCTCGTCGCGCACGCCCACCTCGCGACGACCGACGTGGGGTTCGCGGCCTTCACGGTGCTCGCCCTCTGGACGTTCCACCGTTTCGTGCTCCGGCCGACCCCGGCGCGGCTCGTCCTCTGCGGCGTGGCGCTCGGCCTCGCGCAGCTCGCCAAGATGTCGGCCCTCCTGCTCTACCCGCTCTTCCTGCTCCTCGCCGCGGTCGCCTTCTTCCGCTCTTCTTCCCCTCTCCCGCTCCGCGGGGGAGGGGCCAGGGGTGGGGGCCGTCTCGCCGCGATCTTCCTGATCAGCCTCCTGGTGCTCGACGTCGGCTATCTGTTCCAGGGGGTCGGGAGCCCGCTCGGAGACTTCCATTTCGAGAGCCGGGCCTTGCGCGCGGTGGTGTCCGTCCTGCCCGCGGGCCTGCCGGTCCCACTCCCCGCGGCCTACCTGCGGGGGCTCGACGCGCTCCAGCTGATCAACGACGCCGGCGAGTTCCCCGAGTACCTGTTCGGCCGCTGGTCGCGCGAGGGCTCGCCCGCCTACTACCTGATCTCGATCGTCTTCAAGACGCCGCTCCCCCTGCTGCTCGCGTTCCTGGCGGCGCCGTTCGCCCGGCGCAAGGACGCGCCGCGCGGCGAGGTCTTCCTCTGGCTGCCGGCGCTGGCGCTCCTCGGCTGGTTCTCGTTTTTCTCCAGCGTGCACTATGGGATTCGCTACGTCCTGCCTGTCGTGCCCCTGCTGACGATCTGGTCCGTCCGGCTCGTGCCCTGGCTGCGAGGACTGGAGCGCGGCCGGCTCCTGCGCGG
>DATFPH010000325.1:0-7290 GCA_035264905.1 Thermoanaerobaculia bacterium | reverse complement strand
AAGGTCTCCGGGGAGACGGTGCGGACGTTGATCACCGGGACCTCGTTCTCATTGTCAGGAGCCTGCCCCGGCAGGTAGGCGCCCCCCTTGAGGATCCGGTGCTCGGCGAGCGGCATGCGGCCGACGAGGGCGGCCGCCTCGACGCCGGGCAGGGCGCGGGCGCCGTCGAGGAGCGCGCTCCAGGCGGCGATCTGCTGCGCGGCTTCCTTGTACTTGGCCGGCGGCAGATAGACCCGGGCGGTGAGCCCGTGATCGGTGCGGAAGCCCGGATCGATGTCGTTCAACCGCGCGAAGCTCTTGATCAGGAGGCCGGCGGCGATGAGCAGCACCAGGGCCGCAGCCACCTCGGTCAGCACCAGGGCGTTGCGGACGAATTTCCCGCGTACGCCGCCGGCCATCGTCCGCGTCCCTTCCTTGAGCGGCTCCTGGAGGTTGGGCCGGGAGGCGCGCAGCGCGGGCCATAGACCCGCGGCGAGGCCGGCCAGCAGGGCCACGCCGAGCGCGAAGAGCAGCACCCGGCCGTCGACGCCGACCTCTCCCGGGCGCGGCACGGCCTTGGTGTTGAGGGCGAGGAGGGCGCGCGTCCCCCAGCCGGCGAGGACGACGCCGGCGGCGCCGCCGGCCACGGCGACGAGCAGGACCTCGGTGAGGAGCTGGCGCGTCACCCGCCAGCGGCCCGCGCCGAGAGCGGCGCGGATCGCCACCTCCCGGTCGCGCATGGCGAACCGGGCGAGGAAGAGGTTCATCAGGTTGGCGCAGGCGATGAGGAGGACCGCGAGCACCGCCGCGACCAGGATCATCAGGCGCGGCCGGACGTCCTTGATGATGAACGCGTGGAAGCCTTCCATCCCGATCTCCCATCCCTCGTCGGTGTCGGGATATTGCTGGGCCAGCCGCCTGGCGATGGTGCTCATCTCCGCCCGCGCCTGCTCCAGCGACACGCCCCGCTTCAGGCGCGCCATCGGGAACACCAGGTGGACGCCGCGGTCCTCCTTGGAGAGGTCGAGCCCGAGCGGGGCCCAGATCTCGGCCAGGGTCCCGCGCAGGGGATCGTCGACGATGCCGGCCACGACGTAGGCCTCGCCGTCCAAAAGGATCGTCTTGCCGACGAGCCCCGGATCGCCGCCGAAGCGGCGCTCCCAGAGGCTGCGGTTGAGCACCACGACGCGGGCGCCGCCGCCCGCCTGGTCTTCGGCGGTCAGCAGACGGCCGTGGAGCGGCTCGAGGCCCAGCGCCTGGAAGAAGCCGTCCGTGACCCGCTCGGAGGGGATCCGCTCCGGATCTCCCCCATCGCCGGTCAGGTTGAACGTGGCCACGCGGCGCGCGCCCATCGCCTCGAAGGAACGGGCCTGCTGCTTCCAATCCACGTAGTCGTGGGGCGAGACGCTGAACTGCGGCAGCCCGATCCCCGGATTGCTCGACCAGAGGATCACCACCCGGTCGGGATCGGGATAGGGGAGGGGCTTCAGAAGGACGCCGTTGATCACGCTGAAGATCGCGGTCGTGGCGCCCACCGAGAGGGCGACGGTGAGCAGGACGATCAGCGTGAACCCGGGGTTCTTGCGCCAGGTCCGCAGGGCGTATCGCAGGTCCTTCCAGAGGTCGGCCATGGTCGGAATTCCTCGTCACCGCATCGCCAGGAGTGGATCGACGCCCGTGGCGCGCCGGGCAGGCAGCCAGCTCGCGATCAAGGCCACGAGCGTCAGGAGGATGGCCACGGCCGCGAAGATCGCCGGATCGGTGGCGCTGACGCCGAAGAGCTGGCCGGCGAGGAAGCGGGTCGCGCCCGCGGCGCAGGCGAGCCCCAGGACCACGCCGGTCAGAGCTACAGCGAGGCTCTGTCGCAGGACCATGCGCAGCACCCTGCCGCGGTCCGCTCCCAGGGCCATGCGGATGCCGATCTCCTGCGTGCGCTGGGAGACCGAATAGGAGATGACGCCGTAGACCCCCACGGAAGCGAGGACCAGGGCGAGAGCGGCGAACAGGGCCATGAGGATCGTGGCGAAGCGGGCTGGCGAGAGCGCCACGTCGACGATCTTCTGGAGGGTCTGGACCTCGGAGATGGCGAGGCCGCGGTCATAGGAGACGACCGCGCTGCGGAGCGGGGCCGTGAGGGACTCCGGATCCCCGGCGGTGTAGAGGACCAGGACCGCCTGGCTCAGGAGCTCGGTCAGAGGTGCCTGGGCGTAGGGGACATAGACCTCCAGGGTCCCCACCTCGTCCAGGGATCGGTTCACCGTATCGCCGGCGACGCCGATGACCGTGGCCTCCTGGGGGCCGGACGGTCCGGTCTCATAGATCAGCTGGCGTCCCACGGCAGCCGCCGCGGGCACGCCGGGCCAGAAATGACCGGCCAGGGCATGGTTGATCACCACCACCTTGACGGACCCGGCGCCGTCGGCCGGCAGCGGCGCCCGGCCGGCCAGAAGGGGGACGCCGAGAGCGCGGAAGGTGCCGGGAGAGACGATCCGGATGCCGATCAGCGGGATCTCGTCCTCCGACGCAGGCATCTGCCCCCTCGGGTAGGCCCCTCCCTTGAAGAGCCGGTGGTCGACCAGCGGCATCTGGCCGACCAGGCCGGCCGCCTGCACGCCGGGAAGCGCCTGGGCCCTTTCGAGGAGAGCGTCCCAGGCGGCGGTCTGCTGCGCCGGCTCTGCGTACCGGGTGAGCGGCAGATCGACCCGGGCCGTGAGCCCATGATCGGTCCGCAAGCCCGGGTCGGTCTCGTTCAAGCGCGCGAAGCTCTTGATCAGGAGGCCGGCGGCGATGAGCAGCACCAGGGCGGCGGCCATCTCGGTCAGCACCAGGGCGTTGCGGACGAATTTTCCCCGCACGCCGCCGGCCATGGTGCGGGCTCCCTCCTGAAGCGGCTCCAGGAGGTCGCGCCGGGCGGCGCGCAGCGCGGGCCACAGCCCGGCGGCCAGGCCGGCCAGCAGGGCGACGCCCAGGGCGAAGAGCAGCACCCGGCCGTCGACGCGCACCTCGCCGGGCCACTGCAAGGCGTCGGGGTTGAGAGCGAGGAGAGCGCGGGTTCCCCAGGCGGCGAGGACCACTCCGAGAGCGCTGCCGGCGATGGTCACGGCCAGGACCTCGGTGAGGAGCTGGAACGTCATCCGCGCACGGCCCGCGCCGAGGACGGCACGGATGGCGATCTCCCGCTCGCGCGTGGCGAAGCGGGCCAGGAAGAGGTTCATCAGATTGGCGAAGGCGATGAGGAGGAGCGCGAGCACCGCCGCGAGGAGGATCAACAGCCGCAGCCGGACGTTGCGGACCAGGAAGTCGTGCAGGCGCGCGATCCCGAGGCCCCATCCTTCGTTGGTCTCGGGATATTGCCGGGCCAGGCGGGCGGCGACGGTATCGAGCTCCGCCTGCGCCTGCTCGAGGGAGACGCCCCGCTTCAGGCGCCCCACCAGGGTCAGCCGGTGGACGCCGCGCTCCTCCCGCGCGAGGTCGAGCCCGAGCGGGACCCAGATCTCGACCCGCGACAAGCGCTCTTCGGCGATGCCTGCCACGACGTAGGTCTCACCGTTGAGCAGGATCGTCGTGCCGACCAGCCCCGGGTCGCCTCCGAAGCGGCGCTGCCAGAGGTTGCGGTTGAGCACGGCGACGTGAGCGCCGCCGCCGGCCTGGTCGTCGCGGGCGATCAGGCGGCCGTGCAGCGGCTCGAGGCCAAGAGCTGGGAAATAGTCCTCGGTGACCCGCTCGCCGCGGATGCGCTCGGGCGCCGCCCCATCGCTGGTGAGATTGAAGCTGGCGGCGATCCGCGCCCCCAAGACCTCGAACGACCGGGCCTGCGCCCGCAAGTCCACGAAGTCATGGGGAGGGACGGTGAACGTCGGCAGGCCCGCGCCTGGATTGCTCGACCAGAGGAAAACGAGACGGTCCGGATCGGGATAGGGGAGAGGCTTCAGCAGGACGCCGCTGATCACGCTGAAGATCGCGGTCGTGGCGCCCACGGAGAGGACGACGGTGAGCAGCGCGGTGAGCGTGAATCCGGGGCTCTTGCGCCAGCTCCCCAAGGCATATCGCAGGTCGTTCCAGAGATCCGTCATGATCCGGGCTCCTCCAAATCGATCCGATCCTACACCGGCGCGAGGGGAACGCCTCCCGCGGGCCGTCTGTGGAGAGGGTGGTACCATTGCGCCTCCCGAGACGGAGCCCACGTGAGCATTTCGGATCGCATCTCGGCCCTCAATCCCGCGCAACGGGATCTCCTCGAAGCCCTCCGGCGCAAGAGCGCGGCCGAGCGCCCACCGGCGCCCGCCGCGCCGGCGCCGATCGCGAAGCGTGGACCGGGGGATGCCTGGCCGCTCGCGCCCGACCAGGAGCGGCTCTGGTTCCTGTACCAGCTCGATCCCGCGGATCCTTCGTACAACCTGCCCACGGCGACCCGGCTGCGCGGCCCGCTGGACTCCGTGGCCCTGTCGCGCGCGATCGACGAGGTGGTGCGCCGCCACGAGGCCTGGCGCACCACGTTTCCGGTGTTGGACGGCCGTCCGCTCCAGACGGTCGTGCCCCCGGCGCCCGTGCCGCTGCCGCGGATCGATCTGTCGGATCTTCCGGAGACGGCGCGCGAGCGTGAAGCGGACCGCCTGCGCACGGAGGCGAGCCGCCGCACGTTCGACCTGCCACGGGGGCCGCTGGTGCGGGCCCTGCTGGTGCGCCTGGCGCCGGACCTCCACGAGCTCGTGCTGGTCGTCCACCACATCGTCACGGACTGGTACTCGTTCGTCGTCTTCTGGGGCGAGGTCCAGAAGCTCTACCCCGCCCTCCTCGCGGGCCGGCCGGCGGACCTCCCGGAGCTATCGGTGCAGTACGCCGACTTCGCGGTCTGGCAGCGGGAGCAGCTGAGCGGTCCGGCGCTGCAGCCGCATCTGGACTACTGGCTCCGTCATCTGGAGGGAGCGCCGCTCACGCTCGAGCTGCCGACGGACCGCCCACGGCCGGCGCACTTCACGACGCGCGGCCAGCGCACCCCCCTGCGGCTGACGCGCGCGCAGTCGCACGGCTTGAAGGCGTTGGGCCAGCGCGAGCGGGTGACCCCGTTCATGCTGGTGCTCGCCCTGTTCCAGACCCTGCTCTCCCGCTGGGCCGGGCAGAGCCAAGTCCTGGTCAGCGCGCCGAACGCGAACCGCCACCGGGAAGAGCTCCAGAGTCTTCTCGGCTTCTTCCTCACCCAGCTCGTGTTCAGCACCGACCTGGGCGGCGATCCGACGTTCCACGAGATCCTCGGCCGGGTGCGGCAGGTGGCGCTGGGCGCCTACGCGCACCAGGACGTCCCGTTCGGCAAGCTCGTCGAGGCCCTGCGCCCGGAGCGCGACACCAGCCGGCCGCCCATCGCCCAGGTGAGCCTCATGGTCCTCGAAGCGAGCGATGAAGCGATGTCCCTGGGGGGCCTCACTGCCTCGGGCCTGAACGTGGATTCCGGCACCTCAGCCTTCGAGCTGACCCTCGGGCTGTGGGACAGTCCTTCCGGCTTTTTCGGCCATCTCGAGCACAACGCCGACCTGTTCGACCGGACCACTGGCGGGCGCCTCGCCGAGGGGTTGCTCGCCCTGCTCGACTCCGTCCTGGAGCGGGTGGACCTGCCGCTCTCCGCCCTCCCCGTCCAGGGCGAAGGCGCGGCCCACCAGGCGCTGATCGAGTGGAACGACACCGGGGCGTTCCAATCCCAGGAGCTGCTCCACGCCCGCTTCTTCGCCCAGGCGGAGCGCACGCCCGGGGCGGTCGCCGTGATCGACGGCGAGGAGAGCCTGACCTACGGCGAGCTCGCGGCCCGCGCCCGCGCTCTCGCCGAGCGCCTGCGGCGGATGGGGATCGGCCCTGAAGCGCGGGTCGCCGTCTGCATGCCCCGCTCGGCCGACCTGGTGACCGCGCTGCTCGGCGTGCTCGCGGCGGGCGGCGCGTACGTGCCGATCGATCCGGCGTATCCGCAGGAGCACCAGCGGTTCATGCTGGAGGACTGCGGGGCGGCGGTGGTGGTGGGACCTCACCCCCCGACCCCCTCTCCCATCGCCCCACCCCCAACCGGGAGAGGGGGCGCCACCACCCAAATCCTCACTCTCGACTCTGTAAAAGGGGATGAATGGGGATCCCCCCTCTCCCGGTCGGGGGTGGGGCGATGGGAGAGGGGGCTAGGGGGTGAGGTCCTCGCCTACCTGATCTACACCTCCGGCTCCACCGGCCGCCCCAAAGCCGTCGGCATCACGCACCGCAACGCGGCGGCCCTCGTGGACTGGGCGCTCGCCACGTTCCCGGACGACCTGTCGGGCGGGGTTCTGGCGTCGACGTCGATCTGTTTCGACCTGTCGGTCTACGAGATCTTCGGCACGCTCTCGTGCGGCGGCACGGTGATCCTGGCGGAAAACGCACTGGCTCTGCCGGAGCTTCCAGCGGCCGGCCGGGTGGAGCTGATCAACACGGTGCCTTCGGCTCTCGCCGAGCTGCTGCGGCTCGGGCCGCTGCCGCCGTCGGTGCGCACCATCTCCCTCTGCGGCGAGCCGTTCTCGCGCCATCTGGCCGACGAGATCGAGGCGCGCGGCATCCGGCGGGCGGTCAATTACTATGGCCCGACCGAGGACGCGGTGTACTCCACCTGGACGCAGGTTCCTCATGGAGAGAGGCTGGAGCCGGCGATCGGGCGGTCGATCACGGGCTCCCGGGCTTATCTGCTGGACGGCGGGCTGTGCCCGGTTCCGCTGGGCGCGCGAGGCGATCTGTACCTGGCGGGCGACGGGCTGGCCCGTGGCTACCTGGGACGGCCGGATCTGACGGCCGAGCGCTTCCTGCCCGATCCGGTCGCAAAGATCCCTGGCGGGCGGATGTACCGCACGGGCGATCTGGCCCGGTGGCGCGCCGCCGGCCAGCTCGAGTTCTTCGGCCGCGCCGACCGTCAGGTCAAGGTCAGAGGCTTCCGCGTGGAGCCGGCCGAGATCGAGGCGGTCCTCGCCGAGCTGCCCGGCGTGGCCGACGTGGCGGTGGCCGTGCGCGACGGGCGGCTTGTCGCCTGGTTCGTGCCGCGGGAGGGGATCGCCGGCGAGGCCCTGCTGGAGACGGCGCGGACCGCAGTGCTGGACCGCTTGCCCCGCCACATGATCCCGGCCTTGTGGGCGCACCTGCCGGCCCTGCCCCACACGCCGAACGGCAAGCTGGACCACCGTGCCCTGCCTCTGCCCGACGCGACGGGCGATGCCGCGGGCGCGGATGGGTACGTGCCGCCGCGCAATCCGGCCGAGAAGCTCCTGGCGGGGATCTGGGCGGAGATCCTGGGTCTCCCTCGCGTCGGGGTGC
>DATFPH010000324.1:0-62492 GCA_035264905.1 Thermoanaerobaculia bacterium | reverse complement strand
CGAGCCAGAGGTGGATGAGGGTCATCAGGCGCTTCTTGCGCAGCGCTTCCGCGAAGGTGTTCTGGTCGCGCACCGAGAGGATGCTGCGGCCGCGGCGGTCGTGGATGGGAGAGAAGACGACGTTGGCGTGCTTCTCCTCGTCCTCGCCCTCTTTCCGGCCGAAAATGCCGAGCTCGAGCACCTCCGAGCCGGCGCGGCTCGGCCGGAGCTGGACGCGCAACCGGCCGGGGAGACCGTGGTACTCGCTCCACATCGCAAGCCACTCTTCAAGAAGCTTCCTCGGCACCTCGGTCTGCACCAGGTGCTGATGCTGGGTGGAGCCCTTGCCCATCGCCTTGGTGGTCGCCGTGCGCCCCGAGGAGGCGAGCAGCGCGGCGTCGCTGCGCGGGCCGCCGACGAGAGTCTGCGGCGTGCGGTAGGGGGACTCGACCAGGCGCAGCTTCCGCTGCAGGCGGGCCAGCGCCAGCATGCCGTCCTGCTTGAGGGCGGTGGCGAACTCCTCGGCGGCGAGGCCGTCGACCTGGTGGCCGCCGTAGGTGATGAAGTTGAAGACGAAGCCCAGCTTGCCCAGCTCCTCGGGGAAGCGCTTCATCTCCTCGTCGCTCATCCCGGTGGTGTCCCAGTTGAACGAGGGCGAGAGGTTGTAGGCCAGCATCTTGTCGGGAAACTCGGCATGGATGGCTTCGGCGAATTGCCGTGCCTCGGCAAGGTCCGCGGTCTTGGTCTCCATCCAGAGGATGTCGGCGAACGGTGCCGCGGCGAGCGACTTGGCGATCGCATACGGAATGCCGCCGCGGATCTGGTAGTACCCCTCGGGGGTCTTGGACAGCTCGCAGTCCCAGCCGATATTGACTCCCAGCTCTCGTGCCTTTTCCTGCGCGGCGTAGAGCGAGGTGCGCGCGGCGAAGCGCCGCCATTCCTCGGCGCTCATCTCCGCCTGGTCCCCCTCGCTTTCGCGGAAGGCGAGAGCTTCGGCCACCGCGTCGCCGTAGGTCTGGAGGTTGGCGCCGGCCACCCAGGCGTCGACGAAGCGCGACTCGATCTTGTCGAACACGGGATCGATCGAGGGCTCTTTGCCGGCGCGGTAGGCCGCGGCCGCTTCGGCGACCAAGTCCAGGATGCCCTGGCGCTCCAGCCAGTCGCCGGCGGCGGCGTGCTCGCCTTCGGAGAGGGCATAGAGGAAGTGGCCGTTGATCTCCTTGACTCCCAGCTCGTAGAAGTGCCGCATGAGCGCCAGGTAGCAAGCTTTGTACGAAGGGATTTTGAGGTTCGTGGCGCCGAGGAGGAACGGCTGGTCGCGCTCGTCGGCGCGGCTGTCGATCAGGTTTGCCGCCTCGGCGTCGGTGCGGGCGACGATGATGCCGGGGACCCGCATGACGTCGAGCTGGAAACGGGCGGCGTTGAGGCGCTTGATCTGCTCGTCCGAGGGGACCAGGACCTTGCCACCCTGATGGCCGCACTTCTTGGTGCCCGGGCGCTGGTCCTCGATGTGATACCCCGGAACGCCGGCCTCGACGAAGCGGCGGACCAGATTGCGCACGTGGGGGTCACCGCCATGGCCGGTGTCGGCGTCGGCGATGATGAACGGACGGTAGTCGTAGGCCGGGGTCGCGGCACGCTGCGTCTCGCTCATCCGCAGGCGCAAGTACTGCTGGTTGCGGTCGGCGGTGAGCAGGGCGCGCACCAGCGTCGCGGCCTCATCCGGCACCTGGCTCAAGGGGTAGCTCGCGAGATCGGGCCCCGGATCCTCGGTGGTGGAGCCCTTGGCGGAGGTCGCCCAGCCGCCGAGATAGATTCCCTCGATCCCCATCCGCTTCATGGTCACCGCCTGCCCTGGCGAGTAGGGGCCGAAGCTGGTGACGCTCTTGCGCTCGGCAAAGAGCTCGCGCAGGCGCTCGTGGAACGCCGCTGCGGCTTCGCGAGCCACGGTGTAGTCGACGGGGATCGTGCCGCGCTGCTCGACCACCTGGCGGGCCGTGTAGAGGCGAACGATCCCCTGGAAGCGGGGACTGTCCATGTACTGCTGCGTCGCGGCGACTTCCTGCTCGAATGGGGTGGTGCTCTGGACGTCTACGTCCGATTCAATGATGGCCATGAATTAGCTCCTCGGGCGCGCCAAAAGTGAGGTGCTCGCCGGCAGCGCAAGCTTATCGAACAACGCCCCCTGGAGAAGCAAGATCAGGGCCATCACGTGGAAGCTTGGAGAGAAGAATGAGGCCGAACCCTCATCCTGCCCCCTCAAAAGAGCCGGAAGAACCAGCCATAGAGAGCGCGGCCGCTCGCAGGCCATACGCTGAAGACGAGGAAGCCTGCCAGGGCGAGAGGCAGGCTGATCAGTTTGTAGACCGTCCCCTGGTAGAACGAAGAGACGACAAAGTAAGCCATGAGGCATGAGGCGGCCCCGGCGACGTACAAGAGCGCCACGCCCCAGGCCGGCAGGCCCGGAACGAAGCTGCGGGGCTGCGAACGAGACGATGCCGGTATTGGGCTCGTCGTTGCCATAGGGGACTCCGCCTCCTCTCGGTCCCTTGCGGCGAGAGGAGCAACGAGCAAAGCCGGTTGCGGGCGATCCGCGTCAAGGGCTTGCTTGACCAAGCCAGGCCGGAGCGGTTATACTCATGGTATGAAGACGGCAATCTCAATTCCCGACGACGTGTTCGAAGAGGCCGAGCGCCTCGCGGCTGAGTTGCAGACCTCTCGCAGCCAACTCTACAGCCGTGCACTGCAGGAGTTCGTGGCCAGACATGCCCCCGATCGCCTGACCGAGGCGATGAACCGTGTGGTCGACGAGGTTGGGCCCGAGATCGACGAGTTTAGCCAGAGAGCCGCCTACCGAGTGTTGGAGCGAGTCGAGTGGTGATCAGCCAGGGCGAGGTCTGGTGGGCCGACTTGAGGGAGCCAACCGGATCAGGCCCTGGATATCGGCGGCCAGTCATCGTCGTGCAGTGCGATGCGTTGAATCAAAGCCGGGTGAACACGGTCGTCTGTGTGCCACTCACGACTAATTTGAAGTGGGCAGACGCACCCGGTAATGTGCTCTTGGCGGCAAGAGCGACAGGCCTTTCCAAGGAATCGGTCGCGAATGTCTCGCTGATCGTCGCCGTCGACAGACGGCAGATGACCGAATGTGTCGGCAAGCTGACGCGGCGCGAATTGGATCTGGTGCTCGGAGGCATCGACACACTTCTTGGGCGATAGGCTACCGCAGCTCACACCTCACTGCTTCCTGAAAGATCACGCAGGTAAGCGTGACGGCTAACGGCACTCATCCAATAGGCGCCTAGCAAGGAATTCAAGCTTCTGGGCCGGTCCCTTCACGTACTCTGCGGCACTTGCCACGAGTCCTGCGTCCCTCTGAGGACCATAAACACCACGGAAATCCTCATCTAAATATATAGCATCTTCAAGTACTCTCATTATTCCGGAGAGATGTGACGGGCGACTCCATCGGCGTCTTTGGTGATTGCATATCGCCAATGACGTGCTGGCGCGAACCTGTTAGCTCTCTGGAGCTGTCGCTCGTGGAGATGGTGCCGCCGGATGACCCCGGAGCGAGGGTCCCGGGACCGCTCGGCCGCCGGGAAGACATACTGCCAGGCTTTGAGTGGAGGCGCTCACCCGCCGTTGGACAGCCAGGTCCGTGAGGCCGACGACACCGTAGCAATAAATGCCTGGCACCCGCCCGCCCCCTGGGGGCACCTGCCCCTGGTAACGTCCCGCCGGCCCAGACGCCGCATAGCCGCTATCCGGTCGGAGATCACCGTGATCCGGTCGGAGATCACCGTGATCCGGTCGGGGATCACCGTGATCCGAAGGGCGATCACCGCGATCCGGGGCTGATTTTCCGTGATCCCGGCGGTTTCAGCGTGATCTCGGCCGTCTCGCCGTGATCTCGGCCGGATCGCGGCCTGCTTCAGGCGGTTGGATCGAGCTGAGGGGGCTGCGGCGACAATCGCGTCAGGCCGCGGGCCGAACGCTCCGCGTCAACACGAACAGCCCCCCGTCCCCCCGCGTCCCCGCGTAGATCGTCGCGGGATCGAAGGGATCGAGGCTCACCCGGACGACGTCGCGGTTGGTCAGCCCTTTTTTGGGCAGGGAGAGCCAGTGAGCTCCCGCATCGTCGGAGACGAAGACGCCCCGGTTCGTCGCGGCGTAGAGGGTCGCGGTCCGCTCCGGGTCGATCGCGAGGTCGCGGATCTCGGTCCCGAGCGGCAGACCCTGCTCCTCCCGGACCCAGGTGACTCCGCCGTCCGTGCTTTTGATCAAAGCGCTCTGGTCGGAATACAAGGAGCTCGCTATGGCATACAGCGTCTGAGGCGCTGCGGGATCAATGACCAGACGCGAAAAAATTGGAAGCTCCAGATCGATGCCTCGCACGGGCAGGGTGGTCCACGTGGCGCCGCGGTCGGTGCTCTTGAGCAGGTTTCCCAGGCCGTCCGGAGCATAGAGGACCCGTGGGTCCTGAGGATCGATGGTGATGCCCATCTCCACCAACGCGGTCGGCTGAAGCTTCGTCCAGGTGATACCGCCGTCCGTGCTCTTCGCGCTGGCGTAGACCGGCTCGAGAGGGCAGTGCCCGCCACAGGAGGGGTAGCCGAGCTTGAAGCCCGCGGCATAGAGGGTTTGCGAATCGGCGGGATCGATCGTCACCGAGAGGACGGCTTCGAGGATCGATTCCAGGCCGCTCTGCAGCGACTCCCACTGCCCTCCCCCGTTGGTGCTCTTGAACAGGCCGTGTCCGGTCGCTGCGTAGAGGGTGCCCTCGACCTGGGGGTCCGGCACGATGGCATAGGCTTCGAGCACGCGGATGGGGTTGCGCAGGTCGCTGCTGAGATTCGTCCAGTTCCGCGCCGCATCGCCCTTCAGGAAGCCCAGGTCGTCGTTGTCCGCCAGGACCTCGAACGTCTGCTCGCACACTCCCGCGGAGATGTAGAGGAGATCGCGGGTGAACGGATCGGGCGCCACCGCGCAGAGGGAGGCGGCCATCAGGCCGCGGTTCGACTTGTTCCATCTGCTCCCGCGGTCCATGCTGCGCAGGATGCCGATCCGGCTGACCCCGGCATAGATGCGGCGGGGTTGTACGCTGTCGACGCGGATCGCGGCGACCGGATCGGAGACCGTAACCTGCGTCCAGCTCGCGCCGCCGTCCGTCGTCCGATAGATCCGCCCCTCGTAACGAAAGATCCCTCCGCCGTACCACCCGCTGTATCCCGGAACGGAGCGGTTGAGCGCGAAGTAGAGAGTCGACGGCTCCGAGGGATCGATCGCCAGGTCCGCTGCGTACAGGGTCGAATCGTCCAGCGTTGGATCCACCTGGGCCAGCTGCGCCCAGTTCGATCCGCCGCTCGTGCTCCGGGCCACCGTATCGCCATACGCCGCGTAGAGGACGTGCTCGTCCCGCAGGTCGACCACGAGCTTCAGGTCGGGATGGACAGCGCCCGCGAACGATCCTTTCACCGACCAGGTGCCCCCGTTGTCGATGCTGCGCAGGATCAGCCCCCGCGAATCCGGAATCGCCGTGTAGACCGTGCTCGGAGCGGACGGGGAGACGGCGATCGGACCGAGCTTCGAGAGCACGTCGCCGAACCGGGTGTCGATCCGCTTCCAGGACCTGCCGCCGTCGGTGCTCCGGAACACCATCTCCTCCGAGCCGGGCGAGCGGTATCCGAAGAACAGGGTCCGAGCATCCGGAGAGGCTGCGAACGAGACGATGCCGGTATTGGGCTCGTCGTTGCCATAGACCTGGCGGGGCAGGCGCCGCGGCTTCCAGGAGCGCCCGCCATCTTCCGAGGCGTAAACCGCGGCATTCGTGACGGCGAACAGGAGCTGCCCGTTCCTCCCGCCCGCGGTGACGAACCGGATCCGCTGCCCGGAAGGGAGCCCCGAGCGTGCCGGCTGCCAGCTCGTGCCCCCGTCGCGCGATACGAACACTCCCGCCGTTTCGGTGCCGGCGAACACCAGGCCGGCTACCCCGGACGGCGCGGCCAGGGCCGTGACGGCTCCGCCGTCTGGTCCCAGAGGAGTCCATCGGTCGACTCCGGCCGAGAGCAGGCCCGAGAAAAGGAACAAAACGGAGAGACCGAACGTTGGGATGAGTCGGTGGCGGGCCATAGTAGAGAATCTCCGGAGTCAGAGCATCAGCAGCGGCTTGATTGTACGGCAGCGGCGCGGGGCGCTGATAGGCCGGGGACCCGGAGAACGAGACAAAGAAGGGTGTTTCAGGGTAGAATCTCGACAACTTTTATGACGTACCAGCTGTCCCCTGCCGATGTCCGTCGTTTTTACGATGAGGGCTTCCTCATTCTCGAGGGCCTCTTCTCGCGTGATGAGGTCGCGGCGATGGCCGAGGCCACGGAGCGGTTGCGCGCGGTCGGCCGGGAGCTTGCCGCAGCCCTTCCCGCGACCGATCCTACCGAGGGCGAGCGCAAGATCGAGCACGCCGGGAGCCAGTTCGTCTTCGGCGGCTCGAACGGGTCGACCCGGCTGCTGCGCGTGGTCTGGGCGGGAGGGTGCGAGCCTGCGTTCCTCGATTGCGCCCGGGACGTGCGGCTCACTTCCATCGTCGGCCAGCTCTTCGGCGCCTCCTCGGCGGTCCACCTGCTCAACCAGCTCCACGCCAAGTACCCCCACGACGGGCTGGAGTTCGAGCCCCACCAGGATAGCGAGCATCGCCGCTACGGCACCCCCGAGTGGCGCGACGTCGACGGGCGCGGCAGCTACATCCAGACCGTGGTCGCGATCGACGATTCGACGCCGGAGAACGGACCGCTCGTCTTCTACCCGCGCAGCGGACGGCGCGGGCATCTCGATCCCGCCACCGTGCGGCGCCGCTACCGCACACGCCCCGGCGTGCCGGCGCTTCTCAAGGCAGGGAGCGCCGCATTCTTCGGCCCCTACGTCGTCCACCGCAGCGCCGAGAACCAGGGCGCCGCCCCCCGCCGCATCGCGATCAACGGCTTCGCGCTTCCGGGCGCCAACTCCCGTCCCTACTTCGGCTCCGGCACCGGCCTGCCGATCGACCTGTTCGGACGCGGCTGACGGATTGGGCCCCTCTTGTTGGCGAGATCCCAATTCTGATGTAAGCTGCCGCCACTATGGCGAAAAATGCGGACGAAGAGGTCGTACGGCTGACGAACACGTTGACTTCCGCGATCCGGCAGTCTCATTGGAAACAGCGGGACATCGAGAAAGCGCTGGGGATGAGCAGCGGCAGCATGAGCCGCCTGCTGAGCGGCGGGATTGAGCTGAAGCTCAAGCATATTCTCCAGATTTGCGAGGTCATCGGATTTCCGGTGTCGCGCTTCTTCCATGCGTTCTATCCGACGGCGGACGAGGGCGGTAGCCAGGCGGCACGCATGCAGCGGTTGCTGGCGGAGCTCCACTCCATCCCCGAGGAACCTCCCGCTCCGCCGCCTCCTCCTCCAGCGGCGCCCGCACAGTCCGCACAAATGGCGGAGATCGAGCGCATGGTCTTCGATGCGATGACCAAGTTCTTTCAGAATCTGGGAGGGTTTCCTCCGCCACCGCCCACATCTCCTCCGCCCAAGAATCCGCCCAGAAAGTAGGCGATCTCCGTCAGTCGCCCTTCACATGGCATGGCACCGGCGTGTCGCTCCGATCGTGGACGTCGCCGTCGGTACCGAGGAAAGCCCAGGCGTAGCTGTCCGGCCGCAGCGTCATGAGGAGGACGCCGAGACGGCCGTCGTCGCGGTGCTCGCTGTTCGCCTTGTGAGTCTTCAGCTTACGGAGCTCCGCGCCCCCCGTGCCGACGACGAATTCGCGGATGCCTTCGCCCGAGGCTTTCCCGCTGTGATCTTGCGGCGCGAAACGCTCGTAGTCGTGATCGTGCCCGTTGATGATCACGTCGGCGCGATGACGCTCCAACGTCTTCCACAGCACACCGGTGAGCCGTCCTGGATCTCCGGACTGGGTGCCATGCCACCCGGAGCTGAAGAGCGGATGGTGCCAGACGGCCAGGATGCACTTTTTCTTCGTGCTCCGCAGATCCGCTTCGAGCCACGCGACTTGCGGCGAGGCGGCATCCATCGCGACGTCGCTGTTCAGTGAGACGACGTGCCAATCTCGCAGGTCGAAGCTGTAGAACCCGCGGCTCTTCGCCGGTGGGTCCTTGCGATAGTGATCGAAGTAGTCGAAGTAGGGGCGGGCGCCTCGCGAGTGATAGTCGTGATTGCCCGGCGCCGGCATCGTCCGGTCGTTGAACGATCCCCAGGCTGGCTCATAACAGCTCGCAAATTGGATCGCCGTGCCATCCTGGTACGCGTTGTCGCCGGCCGTGAACACCCGGACCTCGGGGAACGTCCCGAGGAGAGCCCGGATGAGATCTCCCGTCGCCCGGGCGTTCCCGCGACGGTCGCAGCGGGCGATGTCACCCGCGCCGACGAGCAGAGCGTCCTGGGGACCTGGCTGCATCCAGTCCGAGGAGATCTCGATTCCTGTTTCCGTCGAGACGAACGGCGGATCTCCGCTCGTGCACGCGGAGAGCAGCACGAAAATGGCGAGAAGGAGTGGCGGTTTCATCGGTCTCATTGGGACACCCTACCCCAGATCCCGCAGCTCCCGGCTCTTGGGATACTCCGCCTGGGCGTGCCGCAGCAGGCCCGCGGCTGAGCGGGGGTCTCCTACAGCGCGAAGGGTCTTGACGGCTTCGGCGTAGGCGGCGGGGCCGGAATTGGTTTCGACCAGAGTGCGCAGGATGGGTCCCACTTCAGCCGGCCGGCCGGACAGGGCATAGAGGAGGGCCAGGCTCGAGTACGCGCGGAGGCTGTCGGGGAAGAGGCGGATCTCCTCCCGGAAGGCGGCCTCGGCTCCGGCCGCGTCGCCCGTATCGGCGAGGATCTGGCCACGGATCAGCGCGAGTCCCCGGATCAGCTCCGGGTCCTTGGCTTCGCGCTTGTCATAAGCCTCGGCGGCCTGGCGCGTCATCTCCAGCGCTCCGGCATAGTCGCGTCGGGCGTGGAGGACCTCTGCGAGCGTGACCATGGGGCCGATGCGTGCGCTCTCGTCCTCCATGGCCAGCCGCGCCTCGCGCTCCGCGGTGGCGTTGTCCTTGCGCGCCAGGGCGATGCGCGCCAGGAGTCCATGGGCGAAGGAGGGATGCGCCACCTCGGCGAGCTTCGCGTGGGTCTCGGCTTCGTCCAGGTCCCCCAACTCGAACCAGAGGGAGGCGGCGGACATCGCGATGTGCGGAGAGCCGCCGGAGATGCGCAGCGCCTCGCGGTAGGCCTCCGAGGCGGCATCGGTCTCTCCGGTCTTCTGGAGGGAGCGCGCCAGGAACTCCCAGGCGTCGACCATCTTCGGATTGGTCGCCAGGACCCGCCGGAACGCCGCCACGGCTTCCTGATGTTCTCCGCGCGACGTGTGGCGGAAGCCGACTTTGAGGTCGGCCAGGGCGCCGATCCGGCTCTTGGGATCGGGGAGCGGCCCCTCGGCGGCTCCGCCGGACGAGCCCACATAGCCCAGGGCCATCATCGCCTGGCGGGTCTCCTCGTCCACCGCGGACGGCGGCGCCAGGGTCCTGTCGTACCCGGTGAGCTCGCGGCGCATCTCCGCGTAGATCCGCCTCTGATCCTGCAGAAGGTTCCGCTTCTCCCCCGGGTCCGCCGCGAGGTCGTAGAGCTCGGGGTCCGGCCCTTCGATGTAGTGCCAGCGCCGGTCGACCAGCGAGGAGAGCTCGCTCCAGCCGAAATGGAGGCGCGGGTAGAAGGTCTCGGAGTAGGCGCGCCGCTCCGGCGTCCTTTTCTCCAACGCGGCGAGGAGCGAGCTGCCGCGCTGCTTCTCCGGCACCGGGAGGCCGAGCAGAGAGAGGACGGTGGGGGCCACGTCCGTCAGCTCGGCCGTCGCCTCGGAGGTCTCCCCCGCATGCCGCCCCGCGGGCAGCTTGAGCATCAAGGGGACGTGGATCGCCTCGCGGTAGAGAAGGACACCGTGCTCCTCCTCACCATGCTCGCCGAGCCCTTCGCCATGATCGGAGAGGAGGACCACGATCGCGCGGTCGTAGACGCCGAGCCGCTTCAGCTCCGCGATCAGATCGCCGATGATGGCATCGGCGGCGGCGATCTCGCCATCGTAGGGGGAGGAGGCGTAGCGGGCGTTGAACGGCGCGGGAGGCGCGTAGGGCGTGTGGGGCTCGTAGATATGGAAGAAAAAGAAAAACGGTTTCTCCGCCGCGCCGCGCAGCCAATCCATCGAGAGCCGCAAAGTCTCGCTCCCCGGCCGCTGCAAGCCGCCCAAGCCGCGGTTGGTGCGCAGCTCGATCGAGTCCTCGTAGAAATCGAATCCCGTTTTGAGCCCATTCCTCCCGAGCAGTACGTAGGCCGACACGGCCCCGCCGGTGGCATAACCCTTTCCTTTGAGAATCTGCGGCAGGAACGGCAGCTCGCTGCGCGAGATCTTCCCCGCGTCCAGCGAGTAGCCTACGTTGTCGCGGACGCCGTGCTGCCCGGGCAGCAGGCCGGTGAGCAGCGACGAGTGCGCCGGAAAGGTCAGCGGCGTCGGCGTGTAGGCGTTGGTATAGAGGATCGCATCGCGGCGCAGGGCATCGAGGTGCGGGGTCTCGACGCCCTTGTAGCCATACGCCGGCAGGTGGTCGGCGCGCAGGGTGTCGATCGAGATCAGGATGACGGGCGTGCCGGCGGGGATCTGCTCGGAGGAAGGGTGGGAGCAGGCGGCGGTGAAGAGGAGGGCTAGGGCGAGGAGGAGGCCGAGGAGGCCCTCACCCCCGGCCCCTCTCCCGCGAGCGGGAGAGGGGAGAGGGTTAGCTCTCGCAAGCTCGGGATGCCGTGGACTGGCTAACCTACACCCCTCTCCCGCTTGCGGGAGAGGGGCCGGGGGTGAGGGCCTCCTCACGGCAGCCTCCGCAGCATCTCCCGCGCCGTCGCCACATCCTCCCCATACCGCGCGGGCGCGCTGGCCGCGAAGCGTTCCAACGCGCGGCGGGCCTGTGCGGTCCGGCCGAGCTCGGCGGATTTGAGGCCGAGGTTCCAGAGGGCGTCCCAGAGGCGGGGATCGAAATCGACCGCCTGCTGCCAGGCATCGATCGCCTTCTCCTTCTCGCCGAGCTGCCAGAGAGCGACTCCCAGGTTGTTCCAGGCGCGCGGGAGCTGGCGCTGGCGCTCGACCGCCCGGCGCGACCAGTCGCGCGCCTGCGGCCAGTGCCCGAGGCGCAGCTCGACGAGACCGAGCTGCTCCGAGGCCCGGGCATTGTCCGGATCGAGCTTCAAGACCCGCTGGAGGAGCTCCCAGGCGTCCCGCTGCCGGCCGGCTTCCGAATAGGCCAGCGCCAGCGCGTTCATCGCATCCGTGTCCTCCGTCTCGGCCACCGGGCGGAGGACCTCGATCGCTTCGGAGGACTTCCCGCTCTCCGCAAGCGTCAGACCGAGCTGCCGCAGCAGGGTGTCGGACGCGTTGCCCTGGGCGCGCACCTTCCGCATGACCTCGATCGCCTCGGCGGTGCGGCCGGACTCCAGCAGCCCCTGTGCGAGGAGCGAGTGGCCGAGGGGCATGGAGGGCCGCTCCTGCACGGCCTCGCGCGCCAGGCGGACCGCCTCCTCCACCTGCCCGCGCGAGTAGCGGTCGATGATCTGTTGGATCTTCTTGTCGAGCCCCACGAGCCGCTTGGGGTCGTCCTCCGGACCGTAGCTGGTCCGGGCCGGCGCGCTGCTCGCGAGGTAGCCGAGGCTGCGCAGGCGCGCTTCCTCCTCGGCGCTTTCAGACACCCGGGCCGGCGGCCAGACCGACTCCCGCGGCAGGTCGCCGAACGCGGCACGGGCGAGGGCCCGGTCCGGGTCGATCCGGTTGCGCGCCTCCTGCGGATCGCTCTTCAGCTCATAGACCTCCGGAAGCGGCAGGGCGATGAACTTCCGGCCGCCGCGCAGCAGGCCGCGCAGAGGGGCCCAGCCGCGGTTGAGCGTGGTCGAGAGCGCCTCGAAGTAGCTGTCGTTCCCCGGAGCCGGCGGAGCCAGGAGCGAGCGCCCCGGCCGGCCGGGGCTCGCCGCCGGTGGCTTCACGCCCACCGCGGCCAGGACCGTCGGAAAGATGTCCACGTGCCGCGCAGCCCGGCCGTCACGCCCCGGGCCCACCCCCGGACCCCAGAGCACCAGGGGGATCTTCAGGGTCGCCTCATAGACGAACAGCCCGTGCGTGGCCTCGCCATGCTCGCCGAGAGACTCGCCGTGGTCGCCGGTGACGACGACCAGGCACGGTGGCTCCTTCCGGTCGAGGAGGGGGCCGAGGAGCGGCGCCAGGAACGAATCCGTGGCCGCCACCTCGCCCAGGTAGAGGTTGCCGGCGAAGCGGGAGGCGAACGGCTCCGGCGGATCGTAGGGAGCGTGTGGGTCGTACAGGTGGACCCAGAGGAAACGCGGCTTGCCGCGCTGGCGGTTCCACCAGTCGAGAGCCGGAGCCACCACCTCGTCTCCGCGCCGCTCGGCCAGCGAGAAGGTCTCGGCCTGATCGCCCCGGGTCGTGCGGTCGTCATAGACGTCGAATCCCCGGTCGAGGCCGAACCGGGAGTCGAGCGGATAGGCGCCGACGAACGCGCCCGTGGCATACCCCGCTTCGTGCAGCACCGTGGCCAGCGTGGCGAATTTCTCTGTCAGCCGGAAACCCGTGTTGTCGCGCAGACCGTGCTGGTAGGGATAGAGCCCGGTGAGGATGTTCGTGTGGGATGGCAAGGTCACCACGTTGTGGGCATGGGCGTCCGTGAACACCCGCCCCTGCGCCGCCAGCCGGTCGAGCACCGGCGTCGCGGACCTTTTGTTCCCCGAAAAGCCAGGAGCGTCGGCCCGCAGCGTATCGATCGTGATCAGCAGGACGTCCGGCCTTTGAGGGGGCGCCGCGGCGAAAAGCCAACCCGCCATGAGCGCGGCGAGCGCCGCGAAACCGAGCTTCTTCACGGAAGGGATTGTAGCGGAAGAGGCCCTCACCCCCAGCCCCTCTCCCGCAAGCGGGAGAGGGGAGCAAAGCGAAGGCAAATCCTGCTGTTCACCCCTCTCCCGCTCGCGGGAGAGGGGCTGGGGGTGAGGGCTTTACCGGTACCTGACCGTCGCGCCCACGCGGAACACCCGCGGGCTGAGGGTCTCGTTCACCAGATAGGCGCGGCCCACGCGGGAGTTGCGCTCCACCTGGAGGACGTCGTCTTCGTTGGTGAGGTTGAAGCCGTCGAGGCTGAGGGTCAGGCGCACGTCGGAGAAGGCGAAATCCTTGTCGACGTGCGCGTTGAGCACCATCACGTCCGGATTGCGGAACTCCTCGATGTCGCGGGTGAGCTGCACGTTCCGGCGGCCAAAAGCGCTGCCGACACGGGCATATGGCGGTGAGATGTAGCCCTGGTGGCCGTCGAGGCTGGCTCCGACGTTGAAGCCCCAGGGCCGCTCGGGCGCGATCTGGTAGAGGCCGTCCAGGTGGAACGACCACTGCGCGCCGACCAGGACGTCGATCTTGTTACCGCCGGACTGCTCGGTAAAGATCTCGTTGCCGTCCGCAAACCCGAGGTCGTCGGCGATCTCGTCCGTCGGATCGTCGTGCGCGCGGAACTCCGGCCCGATGTCCCAGTCCCAATCGGCCCAGGTGAAGCTGCCGCGGGCCGACCAGCGGTTCGCCAACCGTTTGTTGAGACTGAGCGTGGTCCCGAGATAGTTGATCTCGCGATCGCCGTTCGTGTAGAGCTCGCCGCCGGTGAACTCCAAGCCGTCCTTCAGGTCGTAGATCGGGATCGGGTCCGAGAGCTGCCCGTTGGGGAGCTTCTCCTGGATGGTCCTGATCTGCTCGAAGTCCCCGCGGTTGATGACGCGGGTCTGCCCCGTCTCGTCGACGATGAGGTACCGCGTCTCCGGCACGTCGGTGACGTTGCGATAGACCAGGTTCACGCCGCCGGCGAGGTTGGAATTGAACGAGTGCTCCAGACCGAGCGTCAGCTCGTTCGTCATCGCCGGATCGAGGTTCGGATCGTTGACGTTGGGCGTGATGAGCGCGTCCGGATGGTCCGGGTCGAAGTTGTAGGGATAGGCGAACTGGAGCGAGTTTCTCTCGCTGGGATCGAGCACCAGGTTGCCGTTGGCGTCCTCGAAGTAGAAATAGGCGTAGACGTAGTTGATGGGATTGACGCGCGTGATCAGCGGAATCTGGCCGAGCTGCTCGGCATACTGGGAGAAGCTCCCGCGCAGCAGGGTCTTGCGGTCCTCGCCGAGAGCGTACGTCGCACCTACGCGGGGCACCACGGTCTCCCACTCGAAGCCGCCGGCGTCATTGCCCTTGAAATCGAGCGGCGGGAGGAGACCGTTCGCCTGCGCGTTGCCTGGATCGGAGGTCGCCAGGTTCTCGCCCCTCTGCTTGTCATAGCGCAGGCCGGCGTTGATCGTCAGGCGGTCGATCGTCAAGGTGTCCTGCACCCAGGCGGAGTCGTAGTTGGTGCGGAGGCCGACCTGGCGGTCGCGCGCGAAGGCGACAACGGCGATGCCGGGATCGAGCCCGGTGAGCTCGCCCGCGTTGACGAACTTGCCGCGCGGCCAGACGGTCCCGGAGAAGTTCTCCTGCTCGCGGAAGCCACCGCCGAACTTCAGCTCGTGGCTGGCCGCGCCGGTGTTGAAGAAGTAGCTCATGTCGAGCCGGGCCTGATCGATCACCGCTTCCTGCGTGAAGTCGGCATAGGTTCCGCGCAGCACGCCCTCGGCGTCGGTGTAGATGTCGGCGTCCAGACCGCCCTGGGGCGTCAGGGTGAAGATCCCGTCGTCGCGCGCCCAGAGAGCGGTGAGATAGAAGCTCGACGTCGGGATCCAGGTATCCTCGATCTTGTAGATGTCCTGCGGCGTGGTCTGGTCCCGGGTGGTCTCCGGCGCCCGGGCGGGACCCGCGCCGCGGCCGAACTTGAGCTTGTCGTTCGTCCAGTAATGGAAGACGCCCGCGTTCTGCTCGCCGATCGCGAAGTTCAGCTTGGAGTTCAAGTCTTCGAGCTCTGTGCGGTCGAGCTGGCCACCGCGGGCAATGTTGTTGATGTCGCTCTTGCCATAGGAGCCCCAGATCCACAGGTGGTCCTTCCAGAGCGGACCGCCGACGTCGGCGCCGTACTCCTCCACCGCGTCGATCTGGTTGCCCACCAGTCCGTCGCTGAATACGACCGGATCGGACTGCCACTCGCCGTCCGTGCGCAGATAGCGCGCCTGACCCCGCCAAGTATTGGTGCCCCGCTTGGTCACCTGGTTGACCGTGACGCCCGAGGTGGCCACGGTGACGTCGGTGCTGGAGGTGGTGAACTGGACCTCCTCGAAGGCGCCGAAATCGAAATAGGTGGCCGACGCGCCGACGGCGTTCATGTCGGTCAGGACGACGCCGTCGATCGAAAACACGTTGTCCCGCGAGGTCGAGCCGGAGCCGAGGAAGGCCGACTGCTGGCCGCTCTCGTTGCCTCCCAGGTTGAAGCGGTCGACGAGCACGCCCGGCGCCTGGCTGAGCAACGACCAGGGATCGCGGGCGGTCGGCACCTTGTCCAGCGCCTCGGCCGGGATGTTGGCGCCGGTGTTGAGCTTGCGCTCGTCGAGGAGAGGGGCCTCGCCGGTGACGGTGATGACGTCCTCCACCGCCGACGAGAGGGTGATCTCGATCGTCGTCTTGCCGCCGACGCGGATCCCGATATCGGGGTACTCGAGCGTCGAGTGCCCCTGGAGCTCCGCCGTGACCTTGTACGTGCCGGGGTACAGGCCCAGGGCACGGAACTCGCCCCTCTCGTCCGTGACCAGGACCTTCGGAGAGCCGACGCCCTCCACGGTGACCGTCACTCCCGGCAGGGGAGCCCCGTCCTCGCCGATCACCGTTCCATACAGATCGCCCGTCTGCAGCTGCGCGGCGGCCGGACCGGCCATCCACAACAGCAGCACGGCGAGACCAGCGAAGAACCAGCACCTGTTCAATCTGCTCATGCTGTTTCGCCCCTTTGCGAGCCAGCGGGCTCGCGGCCATTGATTTGGCTTTGGATCATAGCAGAGGACGCTGCAAGGAGGCGCGGGAAGGATGTGTTACTCTGCTTTTTAGGAGTCACTCCGCTCGACCTGAAGGGCGCCGGCCGCGCCATGCGTGATACCAAGATCGTCCTCATCCTCCTCGCCATCCTGACGTTTCTGGCGATCGGGTTCGTCCTGAACCTGCTCCAGGCGATCCTCGTTCCGCTGGTGGTGGCGGTCTTCCTCTTCCAGATCTTCACGCCGCTGATGACGGCGCTCCGGGCGCGGCGGGTGCCGGCGACACTGGCGATCCTGCTGGTGCTGATCGTCGTCTCGGCCGTCCTCGTCCTGTCGTCCTGGATTCTCTACTCCACCCTCTCCTCGTTCTCCGAATCGCTGCCGCAGTACCAGCACCGGCTGACCAGCTTCCTCGACAGCTCCACCAGCCGCCTGACCACCGCGCTGCCGCGGCTGCGCGGGCCGATCCAGCGCTTCCGCTGGGAGGAGGCCCTCGAGCTCTCCTCGATCACCACCATGCTGGCCGCCGGCCTGGGCTCGTTCCTGGTCTTCTTCAGCGACCTGGTGCTGATCCTCCTCTTCCTCGTCTTCCTCCTGCTCGGCAGCGAGAGCTTCCCGCTCAAGCTGGGGCGGGCGCTCAATCCGCGCCACGCCGAGCGGGTTGCCGAGGTGTTGCACAACATCGAGGAGCAGGTCCGGCGCTACCTGCTGACCAAGACGCTGATCAACCTGGCCAACGGCACGGTCGTGGCGGTTCTCTTCGCCTCCTTCGGGGTGGACTTCCCGCTGCTCTGGGGGTTCGTGACCTTCCTCGCCCACTACATCCCGCAGATCGGCGGCGTGCTGTCGGTGGGGCTGCCGACGGTCTTCCTGTTCCTCCAGTTCCAGTCGCCCGGCTGGGCGCTCTTCGTGGCCTCGCTCAACATGGCGGTGCAGTTCATCATCGGCAACGTGGTGGAGCCGGAGGTGATGGGCGAGCGGCTGGACCTGAGCCCGATGCTCGTGCTGCTCTCGTTGATCTTCTGGGGCTGGCTCTGGGGTCCGTGGGGCATGGTCCTCGCCGTACCGATCACCGCCACGATCCGGATCATCTGCGAGAACGTCCGCCCCCTGCAGCCGCTCGCCGTGCTGATGAGCGCTTCGGCGGAGCCGGAGGAGCCGGCCGCCGCGGAGATCTCGCCCGCCCCGGCATCAGCCCCGGCTTCAAAGCCTTGAGTTGACGGTTCCCCCGGTTTCCTCCTAGAGTGGAGTCACAACGTTCCACACCCGGACAACCGGGAAGGAGGAGAGCATGACGGCGTCCCTCTTGTCGCTGCTTGCGTTCCAGAACAACTACGGTGCCGAGAACGGTGCCGAAGGTCCGAGTATCGTCGCGATCATCATCGGCGTTATCGTGGCGATCGTCGTGATTGCGGGGATGTGGAAGGTCTTCGAAAAGGCGGGAGAGCCCGGCTGGGCTGCGATCATTCCGATCTACAACCTGATCGTGCTCCTGAAGATCGCCGGGCGGCCGGCCTGGTGGATCATCCTGTTTATCATCCCGCTCGTGAACCTCGTCGTCTCGATCCTCGTCTCGATCGATATCGCAAAACGCTTCGGCAAAGGCACCGGCTTCGGGATCGGCCTGGCTCTTCTGGGTGTCATCTTCTATCCGATCCTCGGCTTCGGCGACGCCCGCTATAACCCCAACGTGCCCGCCTGACGAGCCCCCTGGAATTTTCTCCCCCGCCGGCGTACTCTCCGGCGGGGGGCTGTTCCTCCCGCCTGCTTCGGAGACTCGCGATGAAATCGCTGATCCGTTTCTTGCGTACGAGATCAATCCGCAGATCGAGGCCGCGAAATTCGAGGCACCCAAGGTGCGCACCGATGACTTTTCGATCGCGGGCGGCGCCACCTCCGCGACCATCCCCTTCGAGCTGATCAACAATCACATTTACGTCGACATCCGGTGAGGCGGCGCGGGAGGTGGAGGTGATGCTGCGAGAGTTGGTCTAGTGTGCGTCAGGAAAGTGCATCGATCACGCGGTCATAGACATCCGCCAGGCGAAGCTCACAACCGATCGAAGCCAGGGGGATCGTCTCATCGAGCCGGCTGGCCTCGGAGAGCAGCCAGTGGCCATCGTCCTGACGGGTGAAGACCTCGACCCGGATCTCCTCCTGGGCCACGAGGACGTACTCTCGCAGAGAATCGAGCGTCCGATAGTGGGCGAACTTCTTGCCGCGGTCGTAGCCTTCGGTGGAAGGAGAAATGACTTCGATCAGGAGAGTGGGATTGAGGAGCGTATCGAGCTCCGAGTCGTCGAATCGGGGCTCGCCGCAGACCACGGTCACGTCCGGATATGTGTAGAGCTCCGTCGCGGGGATGCGGACCCGCATGTCGCCGGCGTAGGTCTCGCACGGACGCCCCTTCAACTGGCCGTGCACGGACGCCGCGGCATTGAGAGCGATGAGATTGTGCGGCCGGCTCGCCCCGGACATGGCGAAGACCTCGCCGTCCAGGTACTCGCTCTTCGTCTCGGCCTGACGCTCGGCGGCCAGATAGTCGGTGACGCTGATGCTGCGATGGGGCTCGGCGGACATGGAGAGAGGATATCATATCTCTCCCATGCCCTACGAACGCCACCGCGAAAGCTTCACCGTCAGCGACGACCCGGCCCGGCTCGATATCGACGCCATCCACGATTACCTGGCCCACCACTCCTATTGGGCCCAGGAGATCCCTCGCGAGACCCTCGTCCGGGCGCTCGCGAATTCCCTCTGCTTCGGGCTCTATGACGGACCACGCCAGATCGGGCTCGCCCGCATGATCACCGATCGCGCCACGTTCGCCTATCTCTGCGACGTGTACGTCCACCCGGACTACCAAGGGAGGGGGCTCGGCAAGTGGCTCATGGAGTGCGTCATGCAGCATCCGGATCTCGCCGGCCACCGGCGGATGCACCTGGTAACGCGGGACGCCCACGAGCTCTACCGGCCCTTCGGCTTCACAGAGGTGACCGATCCCAAACGCCACATGGAGATCGTCCGGCCGGGCCTCTACAAGAAACGCACTTGAGTCAGATCACTTTTTCCCTTTCACCTCCAGCTCCAGAGTGATCCGCGACGGCGGCAGGACGCCGGAAAATGCGAGCGCTTTGCCGGTCTCCGGAATCGACACGGGCAGCGGCTTCACCCCTCCCACCAGGCCTTGCTGCAAGCCCTCAACCTCCTGCCGGAAGAGAGAGGCGCTGTCTCGTGACGCCGGGACCTCCTCGAGCTCGGTCTGACTGGCAGTCGCGCCTGTGCTGATTCGCCTCTCATCGAGCAGAGGGCTTTCCCCAGTGACGGTGACCGCGTCCTCCACCGCAGCGGAGAGGGTGACCTCGACGACCGTATTCCTTCCGTTGGTGAGCACGATGTCGGGATATTCGATCGTCGAGAAGCCTTCCAGCTCCACGTTCAACGTGTACGAGCCATCCGCCACACCCAGGAATTTCGCGGCTCCGCGGGCGTCCGACACCTGCACCGCCTGCCCTTCGTCCTTTCGCAGCTGGAGGGTCGCACCAGGCAGGGGCTCGCCCTGATCGTCCATGACGGTCGCGTACAGGTTCGCATAGCCGCCTTTGAGCGAGCCCGGGCCGACGTACGCGCTCTGTTGCCCCGATTCGTTCCCTCCCACGTTGATCCGGTCGGTGAGCACGCCGGGTGTTTTCTGGAGGACCGTCCACGGGTCGGGCGCCGTGGGGACGACGCCGAGGTCGGCGGCTGGCGCGCGCTTCCTCTTCGCGGGCGTCCGGGCCACGACGGGCGCATAGCGCAGGTCGCCCCGGCGGACGCGGTAGCTCGCGTCTTCCGGCAGGAGGAGGCGCAGGCGGTGCAACAGGACGGGCGCCGTCACCTGCGGCAGGTCGAGCACAAGCTGCGAACGCCCGGGCGGCAGGGCCTTCTCCAGCACCGAGACGACCTCCACCTCGGCGCGCATCCCTCCGTCGAAGCCGAGTGGCACCGAGATCCGGCCGCCCCGGTCCAGAGGCTTCACCGGCTGCTCGTCCACCTTGGCCGACCAGAGCTTGCCGCCCGCCGGCAGGATCACGTCGAGCGCCGCCCCGGCCCGGCTCCGGGAATCCACGACGAAACGATCGAGGAAGAGGAGCGTGCCGTCCACGGTCAGGAGGGTCGTGGTGTCGCGCCGCCGGATGGTGGCGTCGCGCATCGGCGCGGCCGGCAACGGTGCCACGGCGAGCCGCGCCCCCGCTCCGTCCGCCGCCAGACGCCAGGCCGCCGCGAGGTCGAGCGCCGTCAGCGCTTCCGAAAGGGCGGCGGGCAGGTCGGACGTGTCCACCCGGGTCCAGCTCGCCGCGGGCAACGGTTGCACGTCGGCGGCCACTGCCGAGGAGATGGCGAGATAACGGGCCCGCACCTCGGGCTCGGGCTTGACCGCTTCCAGGGAAATCCCGTCGGCCGGCAATGACGCCGGCGTCGAGCTCAGCACGAGATAGCCCACGCCCTGGAGCTGGCGCTGGCGGTGGACGGTCAGGCGCCCGGTCTCCACCACCGGCACCACCGTGCCCTCGTCGGTGCCCGCCTGGTCGATCTCCAGGCCGGGCGGCAGCTCCACGGTGAAGCGGCCGAGGCCTCCCCGCCGCACTTCGTAGAGGACCACGTCGTGCCGCCGCAACCCATCCGGCCGGAGCTGCAGGATGGTCAGCACCACGCTCTGGGCGAGCAGCTTCTCGGCTTCGGCGCTGTCGACCTTGCGCCGCACGTCGAGGACGGCGTCCGCACCGCGCGCCGTGGCCAGACGGACGCGGCGGCGGCCGTTCTGCTCCCGCTCGTCCACCACCACCGCTCCCGGGCTGCTCCAGGCCAGATCCGCCGGCAGGTCGATCTCGGTCGAGGCCACCGGCGCGGCGACCCGGCCGAGCGGCAGGCGGCCGGTTCCCGCGGTCCCCAGGTCGGCCCGGCCGTCCACGTGGACCGTGTACCGGCCCGGCTGGGGCGCCGTGAGCACCACGCCGCCTCCACCGTTCAACGCGGTGACGGCGGCCGTGGTGGTGCGGCCGGCCTCATCGCGAATCTCGATCGTTTCGGGGAAGCCCGCCAGCGGGAGCAGCACCGGCCGGAGGATTTTGCCGTGCAGAAGGACCTCGAAATCCGAGACGATCTCGGCTTCGTTTTCCCTGACCGCGACCGACACCCGTTGCGAGACCACCTCCGCCACCGGCGTCTCCTGGCGGGCGAGCTCCTCCGCCCGCTGCCGCTCGACGCGCTCCGCGGTCTCGAGCAGGGAGAGATAGTCCTTCAGGGGGATTTTGACCTTTCCCGGGGGGACCTCGGCGGAGGCGGCTCCGGCGGGGGAAAGGACACAAAGGACACCAAGGACGGCAAAGACGGCAGCCCGGATAGTGCGTTGTGCTTTCATGACTTCCCCTTTGCCTTGACGTCCAGCTCCACGGTCACTCTCGATGGCGGCAGGACGCCCGAAAAGGCGAGGGCTTTGCCGCTCTCGGGGATCGACACGGGCAGCGGTTTCACTCCTCCCACCAGGCCCTGCTGTAGCCCTTTGACCTTTTCCTGAAAAAGAGCGGCGTTCGATTTCAGCACCGCGTCGGAGGTGATCCGCACACCGTCGACCTGCCATTCGGAATCGGTCTGAGCGGCGGCGGGCATTTCAGTGAAGGCATCGAAGTCGTAGTATCCAGGCGATGCGGGCGATGCCAGCTCGGCCGCCGCGGAGCGCAGCTCGCTCCGGCGGACGCGGTAGCTCGCCCCTTCCGGAAGGAGCAGGCGCAGACGGTGGACCAGGACCGGTGCGGCCACCCGCGGCAGGTCGAGCGCGAGCTGCGAGCGGCCCGGCGGCAGCGCCTTCTCCAGGACGGAGACGACCTCCACCTCGGCCTGCCTTCCACTGTTGAAGCCGAGCGGCACCGAAACCGTGCCCCCTCGCACCAGCGGACGCACCGCCTGATCGTCCACCTTGACCGACCAGAGCGTTCCGCCTGCCGGCAGCGCCACGTCGAGAGCGGCTCCCGCCTTGCTCCGCGCATCGACCAGGAAGCGGTCGCGGAAAAGCAGCGTGCCGTCGACCGTCATCAAGGCCGTGGTGTCACGCCGGCGGACCGTCGCGTCGACCATCGGCGCGGCCGGGAGCGGCGACACCGCGAGCCGCGTGTCCGCCCCGTCTGCCGACAGTCGCCAGGCTGCCGCGAGATCCAGGGCCGCCAGCGCTTCGGAGAGCACGGCCGGCAGGTCGGAGGTGTCGACCCGGGTCCAGCTCGCTTCGGGCAACGGACGCACGTCCGCCGCCACCACCGAGGAGATTGCCAGATACCGCGCCCGCACCTCGGCCTCGGGTTTGACCGCCGCGAGCGGGAGCCCCGCGGCCGGCAGCGATGGCGGGGTCGAGCTGAGCACGAGATAGCCCACGCCCTGGAGCTGGCGCTTGCGGTGGATGGTCAGCCGCCCGGTCTCGACCACCGGCACGACCGTGCCTTCGTCGGTCCCCGCCTGCTCGATCTCCAGGCCCGGCGGCAGCTCCACGGTGAAGCGGCCGAGGCTCCCCCGCCGCACCTCGTAAAGCACCACGTCGTGGCGCCGCAGCCCCTCCGGCCGGAGTTGCAGGATGGTCAAGACCACACTCTGGGCGAGCAGCTTCTCGGCTTCGGCGCTATCCACCTTGCGGCGCACGTCGAGGACGGTGTCCGCACCGCGCGCCGTGGCCAGACGGACCCGGCGGCGGCCCTTCTCCTCCCGCTCCTCCACCACCACCGCTCCCGGGCTGCTCCAGGCCAGATCCGCCGGTAGATCGATCTCGGTGGACGCCACCGGCGCGGTGACGCGGCCGAGGGACAGGCGACCGGTGCCGCTGCCGGTCCCCAGCGAGGCCCGGCCGTCCACGTGGATCGTGTAGCGGCCCGGCTGCGGCGCGGCGAGCACCACGCCGCCGCCGCCATCCAGGGCACTGATGGCGGCCGTGCCGGTGCGCCCGGCCTCGTCGCGGATCTCGATCTTTTCGGAAAACCCGCCCAGCGGCAGCAGCACCGGACGCAGGACCTTGCCTCCCAGAAGGACCTCGAAATCGGCCGCGATCTCGGCCTCGGTGTCGCCCACGGTGACCGCCACCCGCTGCGATATGACGTCGGCGACCGGTGCTTCCAGGCGGGCGAGCTCTTCGGCCCGCTGACGCTCGACGCGCTCGACCGTCTCGACGAGGGAGAGATAGTCCTGCAATGGGAGCGTGACCTCCGCGGGCACGGGCTCGGCCGAAGCGCCTCCGCCGGCCAGCAGAGCCAGCACGGCGGCGATCGATCCGCAGCGCTTCACATCCATGGGTTGGCCTCCTTCACGCTCTCGAAGCGGAGCACGAGCGGTCCGGGGCTCGCCGACAGCGCGCTCCACGCGGCGGTGATCTCCTGGTAGCCCAGAGGCACCAGGAACATCCCCGGCAGCGGCCCGCCCGACGAGGTGTTCGACAGGCCGGACTTCATCTGCGCCGCGAGAGCATTCGAGGTGGTGGCGGACACGGGAGCCCCCTGCGGCGGCCCCTGGATGGAAGCGGCGCGCGAGGCATCGGCCAGCTGCCATTTGCGGCCTCCGGGCAGGACGGCGTGGACCTCGATCCGGGCGGCCGGTGCCGAAAGAACCGGGAGCGGCAGGACGAGCTCGCCTTTTCCTGAAGATGGCAAAGCGAGCGGCAGGACGCCATCGATGTGGACCGCCTGCGCCGCCTCCCGTGTCAGGAGCGGCACGGCGAGACCGCCGCCGGGCGCGGTGCCCGCCGCCACCTCCAAACCGTCGAGCCGGGCAGTGGTCAGCTCGAAGCCCGGCGGGAGTTGCAGGACGAGCTGCTGCGCTCCGCGGTTCCGCACCTCGGCCCAGAGCCGGTAGACGACGCGCCCCGATTCCCCCACCGCCACGTCGAGGAGCAGGCGGTCGACCTGGGCGGCCAGCACCTCGGTCCCTTCCGCCCACTCGGCCTCCCAGCGCGGCGGCCGGGTAGGATCGGAGACGGCCAGGAGCCGGCCGCCGGAGCCGAGGATCGAGGCGGGCACACGGGCCGTCTCGCTGTCTTCCGGACCCCGCACGGTGCCTGGATCGACCAGCGTCAGGAGGCCGTCGCCTTGCAGAGCCGCCTTGACCAGATGGAGCGTCCGGCGCCCTCCGGCCGGCGTCAACACCGGGCTCGCGAAGGCCGGCTGCGGCTCTCCAGCCAGCTCCATCTCCACGGCGAGCGTCCCCTCGACCGGCTCCAGTGGAGTGATCACCAGCGTGCCATCCGTCACGTCCCAACCGGCGAGCGGACCGCTCACCGAGACGAGCTGGAGGCCCGCCGGCACCGGGATGCGCAGCTCGGAGAGCCGTCCCTGGGCGACGCGCGCCTCGACCCAGCCGCGCACCCGGAGCTGCGTGCGCGAGAGGGTCGCCGAGGTCGCCGACGTGGCGTCGAAGCGCAGCGGGAGCTGGGCCCGTTCCGGCAGGGTCCGCTGGCCGAACAGGGTGAACGTCACGCCCGCGTCCTTGTCGAACGCGGAGACGAACGTCCACGGCCCGCCGGCCGCGCCGCGGATCATCCCTTTGCCGGTGAGCGTGACCTCGTCGATACCCGGCTGGGTCTGGAGCTTGCCGCGCAACACAGCGGCCGGCGGCAGGCGCAGCGAGAACGACGAGGCGGGCCGGGTGGCCGTCTCGTCGCGCCGCACCGGCACCACGGACTCCAGCGTCACCTCGTGCCGGCCGCGCCCATGGACCTGGAGGGCCCACCCTTCTTTTTCGGTGACCTCCACGCGCCCTTCGAGGTTGCCGAAGCGAGCCGAGGTGAACGACCCGGCCTCTCCTAACGGCACACGCTCCCAGGTGTCCGAGAAGACCGTGAGGACGAGCTTCTGGACGAGGCGCGCGCTCGACGCACCCACCGCGATGTCCAGATCGGCGGACTCCAGGGCAAACCGCGCCGGAGGAGGAGCCGGATCGTCCGGCCCCGGATGGGCGCGGGAACGGAGCTGCTCGAACTGTGACAGCGGCAGGGTCACTTCCTGGCTCCGCAGAACCCTCGGCGCCGCGAAGGCCACGAGAGCGCACACGAGCCACAGGACCCCGAAACGGGTCGATCGAATCATGTCTGGTCCACCTCCTGGAACCTGGTCCTCAGCATAAAGCTTGCCGTGGCGTTCCTGGAGAGTCAGACACGCTCATTTACCTGGAGACAACATGGGCCAACCCCGCTCTCGCGCTGCGGACCCCGACCCGATAATCCGATTTTTTGGATTCAAAAGAATGCACCGAGCGCATCATCGAGAGGGTCGGTGAGATAGCCGGGCCTCTCGCGACAGCAGAGGGGATGGAGGATGCTCATGCGTCTCAAGGATTTCCAGTGAGCGCATCCATGACACCGGCCCGCGGGTTGAGTCTCCCGGGAAGCCTCCTCGCACCGGGCGACTACACCCTCACGGTCGAAGCAGCAGGCGGCCCCGCGGCTCCGGCGAGCCGCTTCGGCTTCCGGGTGCTGCCTCCGGAGTGAGCTGGGGACGCAAGGAGAATATTCCCTGGTACCATAAATCCATGAACCCTCCAGCGATGGCCCGTGCCTTCCGCAGCGCCCTTCTCCTCCTTCTCGCCCTTCTCGCCTCGACGGTGACCGCTTCCGCGGCTGCGCCGCGGTGGGTCCAGGTGACCCCGTTCGGCGGCCAGCTCATCGATCTGGAGCAGGCGCCTTCGGCTCCGGCGACCTTGTACGCTGCGGCTGCGAACGGGTTCTTCTTCGCGAGCGCCGATGGCGGGGCGACCTGGCGCCGGCGCAATGGGGGAGACAGGGACACCCGGACCGAGGATCTGGTGGTGGATCCCTTCGACGCTCGGATCGTCTATGCCCGAACAGGCGGCGCGGAGATCCTGCGCACGGTCGACGGCGGCCTTCACTGGTCGAAGATCGAGCCATTCGCGTTCACCGCCGGGATCGCCGTCGACGCCACGAATCCCGGCGTCCTCTACGCCGGGACCTCGGACGGGCTCTACCGCTCGGACGACCGCGGCGATACCTGGAGCCAGGTCGCTCTCGACGGCCTTTACCTATCCGGCGTCGCGCTCGATCCGCACAACGCCCTCGAGATCTTTACGGCGCTCCGCACCACCTCGACCGGGCCGCTGGAGGTCTGGAAGAGCACCGACGGCGGCCTCCACTGGACGTCGGCCGCGCTGCCGAATGGCTCCCCGGCGGGATTTCCCCGGTTCGTCTTCGATCCGGTGCGGCCGGGCACCTTGTACCTCTTCTTCGGCGAAGCCGGAGGCAGTTTGAACCCCCTGCTGCGCAGCACCGACGACGGCGCGTCCTGGTCGGAGCTCGGGATCGAAGTCCTCGATCTCACCGCGGCACCGGACGGCACCCTCTTCGCCGGGACGGAGCATGGAGTCTTCCGGAGCACGGACGCGGGCACGACCTGGCTCCCGCCGCTCTCCGGGACCGCGCCGCCGGGAGATTCCATCGAGCGCATCCTCGCGTCCGCCTCCGCGCCGGACGTGCTGCTCGCGGCCGGCACCGTCGGGATCTGGACGTCCTCCGATCGAGGGGAGACCTGGGAGACCTCCAACCAGGGCCTGCGCGCACAGGGCTCCTATTCCGTGGCGGTCGCGCCGACGGAGCCATCGACGGTGGTCACCCGCGCCGACAACAGCATTTACCTCAGCATGGATCGGGGCGCCACCTGGCTCCGGGCGCACTCCTGGTTCGAGGGTCCGCAGCCGTATGAGATCAAGGCCGTCGACCCGGATCATCCACAAACCATCTATGGCTTCGGCTTCGGCGTGGAAGACCAGGGGGCGATTCCGCTCAAATCCACGGACAGCGGACGGACGTGGATCCGGCGCCGGTTCCCCTACAACTGCATCAACCGGGGTTCCATCTGCGACGTCACGCTGACCGCGCTCGCGCTCGACCCCCACCGTCCGAGCGTCGTCCTGGTGGCCGGCACGTTCGACTACCACTTCGGAGGCAAAGGCAGCTTCCTGCTGCGCAGCACCGGCGGCTCACTCGCCCACTGGGACGAGCTGACCCCGCTCCCTGGGACCGGCGCCCTCGCCGTCGACCCGGACAAGCGGAACACCTACTACGGCCTGACCTGCCGCGGCCTCTTCCGCAGCCAGAACGCGGGGACGACGTGGCAAAAGACGGGCAGCGGACTGCCCGGAAACCTCTGCCCGGCCGGGAAGCCGAAACCGTCGGAGCTGGTGATCGATCCCCAGGACGCGCGACGGATCTACGTCGGCACCGTGGACCGGGGAGTCTTCGTCAGCTCCGACCGAGGAGCGACCTTCCAAGCGATGAACCGCGGTCTCGCGACCGCCCAGATCGACACCCTCGTGATCGATCCGGACGACCCCACCCGGCTTTACGCCGGAGTCCCCTTGCAGGGGGTCTTCCAATGGAACGCGAGCCGACGGACCTGGGTCCCGCTGAACCGTGGGCTGCCATTGGAGTTTTTTGCCGGCGACATCGCGCTCGATCCTCAGGACCCCAAGGCTCTCTACGCAGCCGCGCAGAATGCGGGATTGTTCCGGCTGGATCTGGACGAGTAGAGTCCCGAGAGATTCAAACGCGGTAGCGCGCCACGCGCCTGCGGTCCAGCCGATCCTTGAGGCGCAGGGCCTCCTCAGTGTGCTCTACGTTCCCTCGAGAGCCGTGCAACGCGCGGCCGTCTCCTGTATCGAGGAGCGACACCACGCGCCTTTCTCGGATGGGATCCGGCGGCTCCTTGCCCTCGAGCACGGCTCTCAGGCTGAACCAGAGGGTCGCTTCGGCCCGTGCATAGCTCGCTTCGATGGGTGGATAGGGAGGGACCCGCATCGGGTTTTCAATGATGAAGCGCCCAACATGCCCAGGAAGAACGACTTCGCCCGAGCCGCGCGAGCAGAACATCCGGGGGCGACGAACACACTGCAGCGAAAGATGAACCAAAGGGCGGTGCTGATAGGTCTCCAGATTCGAGCGATCGAAGAGCGTCTGGAGTACTGCATCGACCATCCAGACCGTGAGATCGGAGGGGATCTCTCCCTGATCGATCATCGGATTCGCGAAGAAATCCTTGAGTGCCTGCACTCTCATGGTCTCTGTCATGGATTCCACGTCGCCGAGCGACCGGTGCGACCGGATCTTGACAGTCTTTGGGCCTGCGACGATCTCGTCAATGTCGGGATGGACGGTGATGCCGCGGGCCACCAAAATTTCGAGGGCGTGCTGTCGGAACCTCTCAGGGTGGCCGATCAGAAAGACACCTTGATGGATGAAGGTCACCTGACGGGAGACCCCCGCATCGTCCAGCAGGCGGGCGATGGCCAGAGCGACCTCGGCTCCGCCTGCGCCGCCGCCTGCGACCACGACGCGGCACTCTCCCGTTCTCCGGGCGAGTTCCAGGAGACGCTCTCGGACTGCCACCATGCGGGCGCCCGGCCGGACCGGTTGCGGTTCCCTGTCTGGCGGCTCCGGGTCGCCGGTGCTGTTTGAGCCGACAGCAAAGGAGACGAGGTCATAGGTGATTTTCGAGCCATCCTGCAAATGGACCTTCCGGGGCCAGTCCGGGATGATGAGAGATCGGCCACCGATCAGTTGGGTGTCATGGATCCGGACTGCCCGGCCCGCGATGAACCGGCCGCCGGCCCGAGCGACGAGGCGGGCGAGGTCGATGGAGCTTTCTTCTTCCGAGTAGACGCCCCGGAGATAGCCTGGAACCATCCAGGAACACAGCTTGCGCGGAGATGGCGAGACCACCGTCAACTCGATCCCGGAGATGGGCCGGGCTGCGAGACGGCGCAGAAATTCGAGATGGTCCCGGCCTCCGCCGACCAGAAGAAGCCGGAGCTTGCCAAAAAACCGACGGAGGGGAATCATCGAGCCGGTGCCGACTCCCCGATTCCCGGCTTCGCTTCGCCGTCCGCCTCCGGCCGCGAGTTCACGAACTCCCACCCGAACCGCCCCTTGATGCAGAGGTGGCCGTTGGTCACGTCGTGATCGAGGGGCGAGCTGACTTTCACGATCTTTTCGTCCTGCACGTGCACGGTGAGCGTGCAACCCACGCCGCAGTAGGCGCAGATCGTGTCGGTCTCGGTCTGGCGGGTTTCGTCCCAGGTGCCCGCCTGGCGCATGTCGTGCTCGCTCTTGAACATCAGGGCGCCGGTCGGGCAGACGCCGATGCAGTTGCCACAATAGACGCAGGCCGAATCCGGCAGATGGACGTCGAATTCGGTCGAGATGCGCGCCTCGAAGCCACGGCCGGCGACGGCGATGGCAAAGGTATTCTGCGCGTCCGTGCCGCACGCCTCCACGCACTTGTAGCAGACGATGCACTTCGAGTAGTCGCGGACGTAGAGATCGTTGTCCACCTTGACCGGCTGGTGGACGGTCGCCGCGTGGCCATCTTGTGGCGGATGATGATGGCCTGGGCGGGCGGCGTCGCGCTCTCCGGGGCCGGCCGGCGGCTCAGGCGGGCCGAAGCGCTCCGGCCGCGCGTCGTATCGCGCCATGTACTCCTGGAACTGCGGCGCGGTCGAGACGTCGACCGACGAGGCGAGAAGCTCCAGCACCATCCGGCGGCTCAGGCGCACGCGCTCGGAATCGGTTTTCACCACCATGCCCGGCTCGGCTTTGCGCGAGCAGGCCGGAACGAGCGTGCGGGCGTTCTCGACCTCGACGACGCAGACGCGGCAGACGTTCACCGGCGTCAGGTTTTCGAGATAGCAGAGCGTCGGCGTGTCGATCCCGATCTGGCGTGCCGCCTCCAGCAGAGTGGCCCCCTCGGGCACGGCCACCTTCTGGCCGTCGATGGTCACCTCCACCATGTTCCGGGGACGCGGCGGCGGAGCCACCGGCACGGGTCCGCGCGGGACGGGGATCTTCAGATCGGGAGCGTTCTGAACTGTCATCGACTCTCCTGAGCTTTTTCCTGATAAATGATCGGAAAGCGGCCGAGGGCCGACTCGATCGCGCTTGACGCGGTCTGGCCGAGGCCGCAAATCGACGCGTCGCGCATGGCCTGGCCGAGCTCCTTGAGCAGCGCCAGCTCCTGCTCCATCGAGCCCAGGGGCCGGTCCGTGGCCAGCCGGTGCAGGAGCTCTTCCTGCCGCACGGTGCCCACGCGGCAGGGCACGCACTGGCCGCACGATTCGTCGCGGAAAAACTGAGCGATCCGCCGTAGCGCCTGGCGCAGATCGACCGTGTCGTCGAACGGCATGACCACGGCCGAGCCGAGCGCGGCTCCGGCGGCACGCGTCCCTTCGAACGTGAGCGGTATGTCGAGCTGATCGGGCGTGACGAACGCGCCCGCCGCGCCGCCCAGCAGAATTGCCTGCAACCGCCCGGTGACTCCTCCCGCCGCGTCGAGCAGCTCCCGTAACGTGATGCCGAAAGGAAATTCGTAGACGCCGGGCCGGCTCACAAACCCGGAGACGCAGAAGAGCTTCGGGCCGCTCGAGCGCTCCGTGCCGATCGCGGCGTACGCCTTGCCGCCTCCGATCAGGATCGGCAGCACGTTGATCAGCGTCTCCACGTTGTTGATCACCGTGGGCTGACCGAAGAGGCCGACCTGCGTCGGGAACGGCGGCTTGTTGCGCGGCTCGCCGCGGCGCCCTTCGATCGAATTCATCAGGGCCGTTTCCTCGCCGCAGATGTAGGCTCCGGCGCCGCGCCGCAGCTCCAGCTCGAAGCGCACGCCGTCCCCGAGGACGTTCTCGCCGAGGAAGCCGCGCTCGTAACAGCGGCGGATCGCGTTCTGAAGCCGTTCGGTCGCGAGCGGATATTCGCCGCGGATGTAGAGATACCCGCGCTCGCAGCCGGTCGCGAAGCCCGCGATCGTCATCGCTTCGATCAGGGAGAACGGATCGTGCTCCATGATCACGCGGTCCTTGAACGTTCCCGGCTCGGACTCGTCCGCGTTGCAGACGAGATAGCGCGGCAGCGGCGCCGAGCGCGCGCCCAGCCACTTCTGTCCGGTCGGAAACGCGGCGCCGCCGCGGCCGACCAGCTTCGAATCGATCACCTCGCGCACCACCCGGTCGGGGCCCATCTCGATCGCCCGGCGCAACGCCAGGAAGCCGCCGGCTGCGCGGTACTCGTCGATGCTCATAGGATCGATCTGCCCGACCCGGCGCAACAGCGTCAACCCGGGCTGCCCCACCTGCGGCACCGAGCGGGAGAGGGCGACCGGTGGGACCGACTGGCCGGCGGCCGCGAACAGGACCTCCGCGCCCGTGGCCGGCGCCAGCGCCTGATCCCGCGGCGGGTCTCCGGCGGCGATCACCAAAGCCGCAGGTGCGAGCTCGCACATCCCGAGGCAGGGGCTGCGGTGCCAGGTGACGCGGCCGTCCGGGCTCGTCCCCGCGGGACCGATCGCCTGCTCCATCTCCCCGCAAAGGATCTCGCCGCCAGAGAACCGGCAGCCGATGTCATCGCAGACGTGCACGGCCACCGGCGGATGCGGCCGGGTCTGGAACAGCGCGTAGAAATCGGCCACGCCGAACGCCTCAGCGGGGGGGACCTCCAGGGCGCGGCACGCATGATTGAGTGCTCCCAGGCTGATCCACCCCACGCGCCCCTGGATCGCATGCAGGACGGGGAGCAGATACTGTCTGCGCCGTCTGGGATCACCATTCAAGAAAAGGGCGGCGAGACAACCATCGATCGCCGCCCTCTCGTCCGGTGTCGGTTCGTCTGCCGTGAAGTGCAGATCCATTCGTTCTCTCGTTCTCCCTTAGACCGCCACCGGAGCGGTCGCCGTGGCCTCCGCGGCGGCGATCGGCCGCACGACCGGCTCGATCCGCACCGCCGCGGCTTTGAACTCCGAGGTCCCGGAGAGCGGGTCCTTGGCGTCCACGGTGAGATGATTGGTCGCCACCTGGTCGGGGAAGTGGAACGTCATGAAGGCCAGACCGGGCCGCAATCCATCGTCCAGGCGCACCGGCGCCAGGACCGAGCCACGAGCCGAGACCACGCGCACGATCTCCCCCGGGGAGACTCCCAGACGCTGGGCGTCCGCGGGATGGAGATCGATCGTCTCGCCCATCCGCAGCGGCGAGGAGTAGTGACCGGTCTGCACCCCTGTGTTGTAGGAATCCAGCCGCCGGCCCGTGGTCAGGCGCATGGGGAACTCCTCCGAGAGCTCCTCGAAGGGAAGTTGGTGGTCCACGCAGTCGAACGGCGCCAGCGGACCGAGAGCGGGCCTCTCCCACAGCCGACCGTGCAGATAGCTCTCGCCCGGATGTGTCTCGTCGTAACAGGGCCACTGGATGCCGTTGAGCTCCTCCAGCCGCGCGTAGGTCATGCCGGCGTGGACGGGGCTGAGCGAGCGCAGCTCGGCCCAGATCTCCTCGGCCGTCGGATTCCCGAGGTCCTTTCCCAGGCGGCGGGCCAGCTCGCAGAGGATCTCGATGTCGTCGCGCACGCCCGGAGGCGGCGGCAGGGCGCGGCGCACACGCTGCACCCGGCGCTCGCTGTTCGTCACCGTGCCCTCGGACTCGCACCACCCAGCGGCCGCCGGCAGCACCACGTCCGCCAGCTCGGCGGTGGCGGTGAGGAGCATGTCCTGCACCACGAGGATCTCCAGGCTCTCGAGCAGATGGATCGCATGGTGCTGATCCGCCTCGGAGTTGGCCGGGTTCTCGCCGATCACATAGAGCGCCGTGAAATCGCCCCGCTCCATCGCCTCGAACATGCCGGAGAGGTGCAGCCCCTTTTTCGGAGGGATCGTGCAGCCCCACGCCTGTTCGAACTTGGCGCGCAGCTCATCGTTCTCGACGTGCTGGACGCCCGGCAGGCGATCGGGCAGCGCGCCCATGTCACCGCCCCCCTGCACGTTGTTCTGTCCGCGCAGCGGGCACACCCCGGAGCCCCAGCGGCCCACGTGGCCGGTGAGCAGGGAGAGATTGATCAGCGCCCGCACGTTGTCCACCGCGTTGTGGTGCTCGGTGATGCCGAGCGTCCAGCAGAGCTGCGCGCGGTCGGCGCGGGCATACGCGTGCGCCATCTCGCGGATCAGCGCCGCCGGCACGCCGGTCACCCCCTCGGCAAATTCGAGGGTATAGGGCTCCACGTGCCGCTGGAAGTCCTCGAAGCCGCTGGTCGCGTTCTCGATGAAGCTGCGGTTCTCCAGGCCGGCCGCAAGGATCTCGCGCGCCACCGCATTGGCCAGCGCCACGTCCGTGCCCACGTGGAGAGGGAGATGCCCAACGGCCCATTGCGCGGACGACGTCCTGCGGGGATCCACGGCATACATCCGCGCCCCGTTGTGGATGCCCTTGAGCACGTGATGGAAGAAGATCGGATGCGTCTCCCGGGCATTGCTGCCCCACAGGAGAATGACATCCGTCTCCTCGATCTCCCGATAGGAGCTCGTCCCGCCACCCAAACCGAAAACCGTCGCCAGACCGACGACGCTGGGGGCGTGTCAGGTCCGGTTGCAGCTATCGATGTTGTTGCTCCCGATCACCGCCCGAGCGAACTTCTGCGCCAGGTAGTTCATCTCGTTCGTCGTCTTGGAGCAGCTGAAGAGGCCGAACGTCTGCCCCCCCTTCGTCTCCACCGCCGAACGGAACCCCTGCGCCGCTCGATCGAGAGCCTCGTCCCAGGTCGCGGGACGGAGCACGCCGTCCTCGCGGACAAGCGGTGTGGTGAGCCGGGTGTTGCGCTTCGCCATGAGGTCTTCTCCCTTCGGCGGAAGTATAGCGCGGAGGGGTGTAGACAGGCTCTTGTCGCGGCGCGGAAAAAGATGCCGCGCCGCGGCGAGCATGCTGGATTATCAGGAGAGCCGCCGGGGCCAGCGGCGTGGGTCGCGTGAAGTATGGACGACACCCAGGACGGACACGATGTCACCCTTTGTCGCGTAGAACACGCCGTAGGGGAAACGCGACAAGAGTGCGCGCCGGACTCCACGCTGCGTCTCGGCATAGAGCCCAGGCGACCCGGCGATGAGCTCGAATAGGGCTTCCAGCATCTCGATGAGGTCGTGTCCCAGGCCCGGCACCTGTTCTTCGTACCACTCGTAAGCTTCACCGATCTCGCGAACTGCCCGGGCTGAGAGAGTCAGTCGGTACGCCATCGCCCCTGCAGGATGCGCTCACGCACCTCGTTCCAGGGAAGGCCCGCCTCAGGATCGGCCTCAAACTCAGCGAGTCGGCGGTCCAGGTCGGCCTTCAGATCGTCAGATACCGGGACGGCCTCCGGGACCGCCGCAATGCTGTCCCAGATGATCTCGACGAGCCGCATCCGTTCGGCAACGGGGAGCTCCAAAATCTCGGCTACGGGAAGTGGCTTCATGCTGGCAAGGATACCACGAGACTCTCTCGCCGTCACGCCTTTTCGTTACCAGTCCGTTGTGCGTTGCACGAGACTGCATTGCCAGTACGTTCTTTTTCTCCCGCATGTGTTATGCTTAGAGAATGGTCTTTGCGGATAGCACCGCAACTTCACCCGACATCGTGATCAGGGAAGGTTACATATAAGGGCAAGTGCAACGCAGCGAGCAGGAAATGAGCGGTTGTCGGCAACCGAAGCGGTTGTTTTAATGCGTGACGAACCGCCCTCTGAAGCGGGTCCGCCCCTACTGCGTGCGCCGTGAGTTCAGCCAGCGTTAGCAGGTCTCCGGTCGCGCTGGGATCTCTTTCGACCTCAGCATCGAGCCCCACCTGCCGGAGGAGGCCCGTCCAGTCAGGGATGCCGGACGCCAATGAGATTCCGGAGCCAAAAAAGATCGTCAGCGAATCATGCCTGACGCCGTTCACAACCCGCGGTGGCCAAAACATCTGTGTAACGTCAAGATGCGACAGAATCTGATCCGGAGGGAACGTCAGCCATGGGCCTCTTCGACACCGTCCACTGCGAGTATCCGCTCCCGGTTATAGAACACCAGGGTCTGGAGTTCCAAACGAAGGACCTGGAGTGCTTCCTCGGCACCTACACGATCACCCGGGACGGCCGGTTGATACGCCATGCACGGCGCGGCGGGAGGGGAGAACCGGACCGCGACGTCGAGTGGCCGCTTCATGGCGACATCAGGTTCTACACGTCCAAAGACAAGGAGTGGGTCGAGTACGTCGCCCGCTTCACGCATGGCCAGGTCGAATGGATCCGCCCTATGGAAGAAGTACGCCCTGATCCCAGCCTTCCCGAGCGCGATCTGGATTGGGAGCCGCTCCCGTGGCCGTTCCCGGTGCCTCCTAAAGATGCCGTGCTCGAAACCGAACCCTATACCCCTCCAGGCGCCACCACCGGGGACGACGCCGAAGAAGCCTTGCTCCTGAGCCTGCGACGCGACCGGAGCGAGCTTCAAAAGCTGCTCGAAGGGTCGAGCGATCACTGGGGCTACGAGGACCCCGTCTATCGCTTTTACCATCAGAGTTTCAAGGTGTACGGGCTGCAGCATCAGACGCGGACGATCCGCGACCGGCTGCAGGCGCTCGCTCCTGGCCTTCCGCTCAACCCCTGGTTCGTCCAGATCATCGAATCGGGAACCGGGAAGCGATTCGAGCCAGAGGACAACGCACGCTGGACGGAGGTAACCCGGCCGATCCTGGAAGCGTTCTTCCATGCCCGGTTCTTTCTCGAAATGGCCGTGCGCTACGCGGATCTCCAGGCGCCGCCCCGGCCTCTGCCCAGCGGATATGCCGCGCTCCTGTACCTGTTTGGCCTCCGCTAACCCCTGGAGCCTGGCAGCAAGTTCGATCCTAGAGATGCCTCGCTGACCGGCCAAGGGGCCCGCGTGCCGCACCCCTGCCAGCTGCATGTAACACCCGCGGGTCCAGCGCAGCCTATATCTCTGAAGAGCACCGTGAGGCGGACCTGCTTGGTGGCGATTCCCCGTGATCCGCGGGGCCCGCGCCCGTATCGGGTCATCGGCCTCGCGAACCAAGGAGCAGAGCCATGAAAATGAGAAAGACGACGACCTGGTGTGCCGCTCTCGGGCTGGCGCTTGCCGCCTTTTCGCTGGTGCCGGCGGCCGGGGCGCAACCGTTCACCGATAACATCGAGATCGCGAGTCAACACCCGACCTTGCAGGCTGCGATCAACGCCGCCGGCGAGGGGGGGATGCTGATCGTCGATCGCGACTATCAGAACCTCTCTCCTCTGGTGCTTCCGCGACGTTTCCGCATGATGGGCAAGGGCCCCCAGGGAAACGCCGTGCTCGCCTTCCAGGGCCTCGCGGCCGGCAGTGCGCTTTCGATCGCTCCAAGCGGCGACGCTTACGTGGTGATCGAGGACCTGGACATCGAAGGTTCGTTCACTCCTATCAACGGATTCCAGACCTCGGCGCGCGGGATCGATCTGACCGGATCCAACATCGTCTTCCTGCGCCAGGTGGTGGTGCGCGGGTTCGACATCGGCGTTTATGGTGAGGGCTCGCTCTCGGTTTTCGCCGACAACTGCAACGTCTCGTTGAGCAATACGGACAACTACCAGCTCACCGCGGGCTCGAACAGCTGGCGCATCACGGGTGGCATCTCGTCTCAAGCCGGGCGCTACGGTGTCAACGCGGGAGTGGTGAACGACACTCTGATCCATGGCGTTCGGATGGAAAGCAACTCCGACGCCGCCATTTTCACCGAAGCCGTCAGCACACACATCACGAACAACCGCTTCGAGTGCTGGGTGGATCCGCGCCTGGATCTTTGCGATGCGACCAGCAGGGCTGTGATCCTCGGTCCGTCGGCGATCGAGACGACCCTGGTCGACAACTACTATTCAGGGATCGGAGTAGTCGACCAGAGCACCGCGCATTCGACCTATCGGTTCGATAACGGGCATGCAGTCGAGATCAGCCCGCCCGCCGGGACCGACGCGCTTACCGTGCGGCTCGCCGGCTCCGCCTCGCCGGAATTCGAGGTCGACGACCAGGCATGGGTCCAGATCGGACCGGACCAGGGCACCAAGGCGCGTCTCACGGTCAACACCGATTCCGGAGAGGATGCCCTGCGCGTGCGTACGGGAGGCGTCACGCGGCTCATGGTGCTGAGCAACGGCAAGGTCGGCGTCGGCACCTCGGTCCCCGGGGCAAAGCTCCAGGTGGCGAGCGGCGATCTCTACGTCAGCACCGTCGGCAACGGCGTGATCCTCCGATCGCCCAACGGGAGCTGCTTCCGCATGACGGTGAGCAACGCCGGGACGCTGGGAGCCGCAGCCGTCGCCTGCCCTTGATGCAGCGAAGATCGTTCCGAGGAGAATCTCTCGGCCGCAGCCCCGCAGGACGGTCTCTCGCCGGTCCGCCCCGCTTGACAGTCTTTCGCTGGGCACCTAAGATGCTATAGAACCATACGCTGTATTCCCCCAAAAGGAGGTGCTCGTGCGACGAATTGCGTTCTCCTTCCTGCTGCTGGTTGCTTTGGGCGTCGGTCTTGCCACAGCGGCGGGCCGCGTCGGAACCGAGTGGAGGATCAGTGTCAATGACACGCCGCGACAGCGCTACCCCGTAGCAGCTCTCGACGGCCAGGGCGGTGCTCTCGTGGTCTGGGCCAACACCCGGCTCGGGATCATGGGACGCCAGGTGTCTCTCGCGGACCCCGGTGCCGCGAGCGGCCCCGAGATGCGGCTGCTGGGCAACACGAACCTCCCGTCGATCCCCGGCGAGGGTATCGTGTTGGCGCATAAAGAGCCGGCTGTCCTCTATGAGGCGGATGGGACCTTCTGGGTGTTCTGGACCCGAGAGCGCTCCTATCTCAAGTCGGTGCCGTTCCATGACACCCGCACCCTGCTCACCCAGGACATCCGCGCCGCGCACTTCGATGCGAACGGCCAGCAGATCAACGGGCGCACCCTCGTGGTGGGCCAGGGCGCTCCGGGCTTCCAGAGCAAGGCGCGCGTGCTGCGCACGGCGGCGGGCACGACCGCCGTGGTCTGGCAGTCGGATGACCAGAACACCGCCACGACCGTCGGCGACGGCGTCTTCGCGCGCTTCCTCGACGCGTCGGGCAATCCGCTCGGACGGCCGTTCCGTGTGAACCCGACGGCCGGCGACCTGTCGGGCAACGCCGCGCTCGCTTCCGACTCCGCGGGTCGCGTGCTGATCGTCTGGGATGCGACGGACGGCAGCGGGCCTGGCGTCTTCGGCCGGCTCTACAGCGTGCAGGGTGAGGCGCTCGGCGCCGCGCAGCGGATCAACTCGACGACGGCCGGCCGTCAGAACCGTCCGGCCGCGGCGTTCATCGAGGGCCAGGGCTTCATGGTCCTGTGGCAGGGCGCGACCGGCGAGCGCCTCCGCACCCGCATCTACGGCCAGCGCCTCGACAGCGCCGGCCAGAAGATCGGCGGCCAGATCGAGGTCTCGCACGGCGCCCTGGAGTACGAGTACGACCCGTCGCTCGTGGCGACGCCGCGCGGCACGTACATCGCGGCCTGGATGCTGTGGGACTCGAGCTTCCCGCGCGCCGTGCGCGGCCGCGAGCTCAACGCCGACGGCTCACCGTTCAGCGACGAGATCAACGTCAGCACCTTCCGCGTCGACGCCCAGTACCGCACCTCCCTCGCCGCCCACCCGACCGACGGCGTGCTCGCGGTGTGGGAAGGCTTCCCGAACAAACACGCCGGTATCTCGGCGCAGCGGCTCGGCGACTAGCGAAGACCTCTCCCCTGTCCCCCTCTCCCGTCGCACATCCACCGACCGGGAGAGGGGGAAACCCCTCTATCTTCATTCGCCCTCCTCATCGTCGAGATGGAAGGAGACGAGCTCGAGCGCCTCATCGATCACCAGGCCGACGCCAGGGCAGTAGCTCTTCGTTTCTTCGGCGCCCGGATCGAGAGGGCTGGTTTCGCGGACCTGAACGCACCGGTGGAACGAGCCCGCCGGCACGTCGATCGCGACCCCCATGGCCACGTTCTCGCCACGGTCGAGCGCCACTCCGGGCGCGATCTCCTGGAAGTACCGGGAGCCCAGCAGGAAGGTCCCCGGCATGATGAGGCCCGGCAGAGCGCCGGCCCGACCGGCCTGCCAGCTCCCGTTGTGGTTGGCGATCTCTCCGTCCTCATAGTTGTCGACGTTTTCTCCGAAGTAGAAGACGTCGTTCGTTTCCTCGCAGCGGGCGAAGAAGTTCCGGGAGACCTCGGCCAGCTCGCCGTCGACCCACTCCCGCTCTTCCACGATGCGCGCCTTGACCCGCAGATGAGCGCCGCTCTCGGTGATGAAGTTGATGTTGCGTGTTTTGTCGAGGACCCGGATGAGGAGGACGACCGCTTCTCCGTCCTCGTCTCCTTCGAAACGGAAACGGTCTCCCGGCTCGATGCTGAAGTAAGGATTCCTCCCTTCGTTGGAAAACGTGCAGTCTTCCAGCCGGAAGTCGTCCGTGAACGCGGCCGCCGGCTGTGCCTGGACCGCGCCGCCCCCGAGGGCCAGCCCCGCAGCGAGACTCAGGAGAAAAGCGCTTGCAAAACCCTTTCTGGCCATGCTGTCACCTCCATTTCGCGTTGCTTCCACCCGCACGGCACAACCCCGATCGGTCGTGCCTGCTCTCTTTCTGAGATGCCGCGCGGCGGGAGATCCTTCGCGGGTGTTGGAGGTCTATTGAGCGTCGTCCGCGACGAAGACGATCAGTCTCCCGCTGGAGACGCGATGGCCGAGGCCGCAGCTCGCGAGCACGACGCCCGGGGCCTCGGCGAGGGTCAGGTGGTCGATCGAGCCGTGCAGCACGGTGGAGCCGCTGAGAGAGGCCGCCTGCTCGTCGGCGTAGTCGAGGCGCCATCCGTTCTCGCGGGCGATCCAGTCGAGGAACTCCCGGGCCTTCAAGCCTTCGATGTCGAGCATGGGAGTCGTTCCGAGAACCCAGCTCCACTCCGGTCCGTAGACGGCGGCGGGTTGCCGGACGAGCTGGCCGTCACCGCGCACGATCAGCTCCTCGCCCGCGCCGGTGGTGACGGTTCCTCCTCCACGCTCCAGGTCGACGCGCCCCTCCCTCACCCGGAGCCGCGTCACAGCCTCCGCTCCGCGCTGCTCGATCCTCACCTCGAACTGGGTTCCCACGTCCTGGAACAGCCCGGCGGGCGTCCGCACCGCCATCTCTCCCCGGCCGGGCTCGGCCCCCGAGTCGACGTAGACCGCTCCCCGGTCGAGCTCGATCAAATTCGCCGCGACGAGCCGGACCCGGGTCCCGGCGTCGAGCCGCACCGACGGACCCCCGGCCATGCGGAGGGCGAGGCGTCCCGCTCCGCCAACTCCTTCTCCGGTCTCCAGCTCCGATCCGGCAGGCAGGGGCCGCCCGAGGGCGCCCGGAGGCAGGGGCTCCGGGCTCTCTCCGGCCGCCCCCCGCATCCGGACGGCTCCCGTCAGGACCTCGATGGATGCGATAGGAGACGCTGGGAGGGGCGGCTCGGACGTTCTCGACCACCAGGCCGACCACCAGACAAGACCGAGGGCGATGGCGAGGGCCGCCGCCGCGGCGAGCCCCACCCACCACCGTTCCGGCCGCGCCGAGGCCTTGCGGCCATAGCGCTGGGACCATGCCCCGCGCGCCGCCTGCGTGATCGCGGCGAGGTCGTCCTGCGGGAGGGAGGGACGAGGCCCGGCCTCTTCGAGGAGCCTGCGCACCACGTCTTCGTCAGGAGCGCCTGTCTTCTCCGATTCGCTCATGGTTCCGTCTCCTCGGCGCCCGGACCTTCCGTGAGGTGCTCGTAGATCTCGCGGAAGGCCTTCCGGGCTCGCGAGAGCAGAGATTCGGTGGCCTTGTAGCTCGATTCGAGGCGGCGCGCGATCTCGGGGACCGCGAGGTCCTCCAGGTATCTCCACTCCATGGCCTGCGCATAGCTCGGCGGCAGCCGGTCGAGGGTCACGTGCACGAGCTCGGCCGTTTCCACGCGCAGCAATCGCTCCTCGGGTCCGGCGACCGGGCTGCCGCCGGCTGCGGCATCCTCCAGCTCGACCTCCCTTGGACGCCGGCCGAGGCGCCGGAAGTGCATGGCGATCTCATTGCCGCAGCAGGCGCACAACCAGGTGAACAGCGGCGCCTCGCCGCGGTAGCTGTCGAGGTTCTCCATGACCTTGCACACGGTGGCCTGCACGATGTCCCGCGTCAGCTCCCGGTCCTGATCGAGACGCCGGCTGGCGAATCGATACAGCCCCGGAATGTACTGTTCGGCAAACGCCTCGAACGCACTCGCCTCCCCGGCCCGCATGCGGCCCACGAGATCACGTTCCTCCTGGTTCGGCCCCGGCCGTTCGAGTCTCATCATCTGGCAGCCCGCATTGCGGAACCCCGTTGGGTTTGCCTGCTATTCTCCCTTGGATGCCGCACGGCGGGAGATCCTTCGCGAGCCTGATCATCGCGTGCCTTCTGGTCTGCGCACCGGCCGGCGCCCAGCAGCTCGCCGTGGGAATGCCGCTCACCGACGCGCTCCTGGTGCTCCAGGCGCGCGGCCTGAAGCTCGTCTTCAGCAGCCGGGTGGTCCGTCCCGAGATGCGGGTTGCCGCCGCGCCGGTCTCGACCGATCCTCGCTCGATCCTCGACGAAATCCTGGCCCCCCACGGCCTGACCGCGGAGGAGCAGCAGGGAGGGAGCCTGGTGATCGTCCCCGCACGCCGGCCTCCCGTGCGCCCGACGTTACGCGGCCTCGTCCGCTCCCGCGAGGCTCTGACCGCGGTGCCGGGCGCCTCAGTGAGCGTCCTCGGAACCGGGGTCGAGACGAGGACCGACTCCGAAGGCCGTTTCGAGATCGAGGGACTGCAACCGGGCACCTACATTCTGGAGGCACGCCGGCCGGGCTTCGTCATCGATCAGCGCCAGGACGTCGTTCTGATGCCTGGCTCCGGGGTGGACGTCGCGTTCCTCCTGCAGCCCGCGCCGCTCACGACCGAAGAGATCACCGTCCAACCCAGCCGCATCTCCCTGCTGTACGAGGAGCCGGTGGCGCCGCTCGCGCTGAGCCGCGACGAGATCCTTGGCCTGCCCCACCTCGGAGGTGACGTCTTCCGCGCCGTGAGCCTCCTGCCCGGAACCACCGCGAACGACGTCACCGCGCAGTTCCACGTGCGCGGCGGCCGCCGGGATGAGGTGCAGGTGCTCCTCGACGGCCAGGAGCTGTACGAGGCCTACCACCTCAAGGACTTCGACAACGCCTTGAGCATCGTGCCCACGTCGGCCCTGGCGCGGCTGGTTCTGGCTACCGGAGCGTTCCCCTCGAGCTACGGCGACCGGATGGGAGCGATCCTCGAAATGTCGACGCTCACCCCGTCGCAGCCCAGGCGGTTCCGCGTCTCCTTGAGCGTCCTCGATGCCCAGTTGGAGAGCGCCGGCAAGCTCGGCGAGCGCCTGGGCTGGCTCGTCTCCGCCCGCCGCGGCACCACCGATCTCGCCGGGCGGATCTTCGGCCAGGAGGATCCCGGCTTCTGGGACGTGTTCGCCAAGGTGGACGATCAGCTGACCCCGCGACGGTCGGTGCGGGCGAACGGCCTCCACTCCGCGGACCGGCTCGGTTTTACCGAGGAGCGGCACGGCGAGATCCGGCGGCTGGACACGGAATACGACAGCTCGTATCTCTGGCTCACCCACCAGGCGGTGCTGAGCGACCGGCTCTTCGTGGACACCGCGCTCTCCACCAGCCGGATCGACCGCGACCGCCGGGGCTCAGAAGACGAAGAGGAGAAGGAGTTCGAGGTGCGGGACGGAAGGGACCTGGCGGTGGCGGGCCTGCTGCAATCGTGGAACTTCCAGGCCGGCCCGCGGCACTTCCTCAAGTCGGGATTCGAGCTCCGGCGGTTCGACGCCGACTATGACTACTTCAGCTTCCGCGCCTTCGAGAGCCTGTTCCGAGAGCTGCGCGCAGAGCCCCGGGCCGGGCTCTTCACCCTCCGCGACGAGTTCCAGGACGAGTACTTCGGTGCCTATCTCTCCGACCGCTTCCATCCGGCCGACGCGCTCACCCTGGAGCTGGGGGCCCGCTACGACCGGCACACGCTGACCGGCGACAGCGACTGGAGCCCGCGGGCCAATCTCGCCTGGGGGTTAGGAAGCTCCAGCGTGCTGCGCGTGGGCTGGGGCCACTACCACCAGAGCCAGCGGGCCTATGAGCTGATGGTCGGCGATGGCGACACCCGGTTCTACCCGGCGGAGCGCTCGGAGCACTGGGTCGCCGGCGTCGAGCACCTCTTCGGGAGTGAGGCGTCGCGTCCGCCGCTGGCCGTGCGTGCGGAGATCTACCGGCGGCGCGTGACCGATCCCCGGCCGCGGTACGAAAGTCTCTTCGAGCCCCTGGAGCCCTTCCCCGAAGGCGAGCTCGACCGCTTCCGGATCGAGCCCGAGAGCGGCACGGCCGAAGGCGTCGAGCTCTTCGTCCAGGGACGGGCCGGCAGCCGGCTCGACTGGTGGGTCAACTACGGCTATGCCACGACCGACGACGTGATCGCCGGGAAGAGAATCCCGCGGCAGATCGACCAGCGCCACACGCTGAACCTCGACGTCAACGTCCAGCTCGGCCATCAGTGGGACCTGAACCTCGCCTGGCGCTTCCACACCGGCTGGCCGACAACGCCGGTCTTCGTCCGGGAGGTCGAAGGAGACGACGGTGAGCCCGAGCTCGCCCCGGCCCTCGGCCCACTCAACAGCGAGCGGCTCCCTGAGTACCACCGCCTCGACCTGAGAGTCAGCCGAAGATGGCAGCTCAGCCGCGGGCGGCTGACCCTGTTTCTCGACGCGCAGAACCTGTACAACCGGAGGAACGTGGCCGGGTACGATCTGGAATTCGACGAAGAATCCGGGCAGATCATTGTCCGGGAGGAGCCCTGGCCCGGATTCTTCGCCTCGGCGGGGGTCTCGTTGGAGTTTTAGGTCCCAGCCCGGCTGGACTACTCCAGTTTCTTGATCTCGGTCACCGGATGGATCTCCCACAGGGTCCCGCGGGGATCGCCCTGCTCCCCGTCGGGCTCCCGGTACAGCCAACCGGACACGCTGACGTACTGCCCAACGAGGGATTTCAGGGACTTTTCCGAAAGCTCGGACTTTTTCTTCTGCAAAGCCGCTGGCACTTCCGTGATCACCCAGCTCTGCGTGTTCGTCTCACCCGGCTTGGCTGCGAGGACCAGATGGACATCGCCGTCGTCTTCTTTCTCGACCTGAACGACGTACCCCTCCAACCGAGCACCCTTTTTGTTCGACCAGTCCGCCGGCCCCTTCTTCTCGAGCAGCGCCTGGATCGTGGCGTTCGCATCCATCTCCGCTGCCTTGGGGGGCGTCGCGCGGTTCTTGAGGGCCATCTCGGCCTTCGATTCTCCCTTGTCGTCGTCCTCCGCCATCAGGGGCACGCCAACGAGGAGAACGGCGCAAAGAGCCGTGAGAATCGCATATCGCGAGAACAGCTTCGCATTCATGGGGCACCTCCAGACGCGAGCCAGGATGTATCTCCTGTCCGGTCGATCGGTTCCACCCTAGGCCAGTTGCGAAGGTCCGTCAATAACATTGCAACGAGCGCATAAGCGCGCGAGCCGCCGCAACGTCCACAATCACGCTCGCCCCACCCAAAAACCGATCGATCACCGCGAGCACGTCCTCCGGCGTCACTCCGCGGAGGCGCCGCTCTTCCTCTTCGTCGGAGAGCAGGCGGCCGTGGTCGATCCAGTCCTGGGCGTAGAAGGCGGAGATCTCTTCGTTGCTCATCGGCGCGGTGAGGCGCCGGCCCAGGAGGTGCTGCTTCGCTTCCTTGATCTCGGCGGCGGTCGGGGTTTGGGTGCGCAGGGCGTCCATCAGCTCGGTGAACCGCTGGCGGGCGGCGTCGAGGTTCTCCGGATTGACGCCCGTGGTCATCGAGATCCAGGCGGTCCGGCCGTCGGATTGATAGCGGCTGTCGATGGAGTACAGCAGGCCGCGGCGCGCGATGAGGTCCTTGCCGAGACGGCCTTCATAGCCGTGGCTCATCACGTAGAGGAGGATGCGCCAGGCGTCCGCAGCGGGATCGGAGGGCGGAGGGGCCGGCACCGCGTAGCCGATCTGCGCTTGGGCCTTGCCGGGCAGGTGGACGATCTCGTGACGCTTTGCCACCCGCAAGGCTGGTGAGGGGAGGGGCCGCCGCGCCGGGAGGTCTCGAAAGGTCCGCTCCAGGAGACGGATCGCCTCAGTCTCGTCGAGATCGCCGACGGCGGCGATCACCACGGGAGTCGGAGCGCCGGGCGGCACGCGGGCGGCGGAGGCGCCCAGGAGATCGCGCAGCGTGGCGTTCAGCCGCGCCTCGGGATCCTCGATCGACGAGGTCGGCGGAGCCGGCTCAGATGCCGCGGTAGCGAGCGACCGGCGGGCTTCACCGGCGGCCTGGGCGAGACCGCCGGGTTGGAAGCGAACCTCGATCGAAGAATGCCGCCAGGCGGGATCATCTCCGTTGCCGGGGACGACGACCCGCAGGAGGCCGGCGGGGATGCGCGGAACCCGGCGCGCGATGAGGGCGATCCCGTTGTCCAGCCGCTTGACGATCGGCTCCCGGTCGGTCTGCTCGATCGTTTCCGCTGAAGACGCCGGAGAAGGCGCGGGAGCGGCCGGTTGCAGTGGCGGTGGAGCCATCAGTGGGGCTCCGGCGAAGAACCAGCCGATCGTGCGCTGCCAGGGCTGGAGGCGGCGGAGCGCGGTGCGCCGCAGTTCCTCGGCGGTGACCGCGGCGATCCGCTCCGGCAGATGCCGGAGGACGTCGAACGCGCCAATCCCTTCGTAAAAGGCCATCTGATGAGCCGCGTCCTCGGTCGTCTCGACGTCGAGCACCAGCTCGGCGGCGAGATCCCGCCGCACACGTTCGAGCTCCTCGGCGGAGATCAGGCTCTCGCGGAGCGCCGCGATGCGCTCCTCGATCTGTGCTTCGATCTCTGCCGGAGAGTCCCGCGGATCGGCGGTCCCGGCGATCTCGAACAGGTAGGGTGCGGCCGTGGGCGCGAAGACGGTCTCGAGATCCTCTCCGATCTCATGGAGGCGCGAGCCGGGGCGGACCGTCACACCGTCTCCGTCCTGCCGGAAGTTGGCACCGGTCGAGCCCGCGAGAACGGCCTGAAGGAGAAGGAACGCCGCGAATTCGGGATCGGTCGCGGCCGGGGCGCGGTACGCGATCTCGAACCGGCTCCGCGCTCCCGCGCCGCGCAGCTCCACGCGCCGCTCACCGAGCTGCGGCGGCTCGATGGTCCGGGGCGGCGGCGTGGGCTCGGCCGAAGGCAAGCCGCCGAAGAGGCGGCGGACGAGATCGAGGACCTCCGTCGCCCGCACGTCGCCCGCGATGGCCAGGACGGCGTTGGCCGGCCGGTAGTGGCGGCGGTAGAAATCCACGATGTCGGCGTGAGAGATCTGCTCCACGTCCCTGGTCCAACCGATCACATTGTTGCGATAGGGATGCTCCGTGAACGATACCGCCGCGACCGCATCATGAAGCACGCTCGCCGGATCGTTCTCGTAACCGTGCAGCTCGGTGAGCACCGCCTTGCGTTCCGCCTCGACCTCCCCCGCCGGAATCACCAGCCGCGCCATGCGGTCCGCCTGGATGGCGAGGACGAGGCCCAAGTGCTCGCGCGGGACCGTTTCGAAATAGGTGGTCTGATCGATCCAGGTGTAGCCGTGCCACTCGCCGCCCACGGCGTAGATGCGGCTGACCACGTCCGTATCCGGGAAGCGCTCGGTCGCCCGGAACGCCATGTGCTCCACAAAGTGGGCGAGCCCGGTCGCGCCGGAGCTCTCGGTCCGGCCGCCTACCTTGTAGAGGACCTGGGTGCTGACCAGGGGGAGGGTGGGATCTTCCAGCACCATGACGGTCAGGCCGTTGTCGAGATGCTCCACGACCGCGGCGGACAGGCGGTCCGCGGCGGCGGGCGACGAGAGCGCCGCGAGGCAGGAGAGAATCAGCCAGAGCGTACGGAAGAGATTGCGATCAGGAAGAAGAAACATCAGCTCTCTTCGAGAGCTCGCCGGACCATCTCTTCGGTGATCGGCGTGGCATCCGGGGGGACCTCGAATACCGGGAATCCTTCATCTTCGATGAACAGCGTCGTTTGCATCGAGGAAATCTGCGGGATTTCCGAGCTCATGTCAAGGCACTCCTGACAGAAACAACCGAGGGAGATCCTCCCCACCCTCCCCAGATCCACCATCGCATCATCCGCCATCACCACGAACGGCCGTGGCTCCACCGTGAGCCCGCCCTTGCCGTCGTGCCGGACGATCTGGACGGTGCCCATGCCGTAGCCCATAGGGCCGCGGCTGTAGTAGTGCACCTGGAGCCGGTAGGGCAGGGCATCCTTTTCGAGCGGCCCTCGCACGGTGAAGCATTCGGGGCCGTAGCCGGTGGTCACGTCCTCGTAGAGCTCGCCTCCCGAGGCCAGCTTCTTCTGGCTGAAGTAGGCATGGTTGTCCTGACGGTCCCAGATGTGGAGGTCGACGTCGTTGGCGTCGGTCTCCCAGGTGAGGACGAAGCGCAGGGAGGGCTCGCTCTCCAGCCGGGCCTGGTGGGCCTGGAGGCGGTCGAGGACCTCTTCGCGGCGGGACGGCTCGGCGCGCAGCCAAGCGGCGCCGAGGAGGCCGAAGTCTTCCCGCAGGATGCGGTCGGCTCCCAGGAAGCGCCCACCGGGGTAGTCCTGCTCCAGGCCGGTTTCGAGCGCCTCGAAGGCTTCCGCAAAACGGCCGGCACGCAGCAGGGCCCAGGCGAGGAGACGATGGCCCGAGGGGTGGTCCGGCCGGTCCTGGACGGCTTTCCGGTAGGTGTCGATCGCCAGGGCGCGCCCCGCCTCTCCCAGCCGTTCGAGACGCTCGCCGGCCAGCCGCCGCATGTCGACGCGGCTCGGGAAGAGGTCGATCAGCGAGCCGTAGGCCCGCGCCGCCGCGGTTTTCTCGCCAACGGCCTCCCAGGCCTCGCCCAGTGCCAGCAGGGCCAGCACGTCGCCCGGCTCCTCGGCGCTCCAGGCCTCGGCACGAGCGCGCGCCCGCGCGGTCCGGCCGGCGGCGAGGTGCTCCATGACCTCGGCGAAACGCCCGGAGTACGGCGCAACCATCTTTCTTTTCTCCTCCTCGCGGTCTCGCCGCGGAGTCTCGGCGCTGATGGTCTCCGCCAGGGGTTGTTCATTTCCGCCGACGCGCAGGGGCGCCTCGTCCGACTCGACCGGCCGCGGACGCGCCATTGGCGGCGGCGGGGGCGACGGCACGGCCATCGGCGGCGGGGGCACCTCAGTGGCCTGGACCGCGATCGCACCGCCGGCAACGCCTCCGACCACGCCTCCGGCCACACCACCTTCCACGCCTCCCTCGACTCCGCCTTCGACGCCATCCTCCACGTCGAGCGGCATCGCAGGCTCGCCCTCGGGCCCTGGGGCTTCGAAGGTATCGAAGTCGGTCTTCGTCGATTGCCGGGTCTCGACGGCGATCCGGGTCCCCCCGGACGCGCCGGACTGCTTCCGGGCGAGCACGTCCAGCCCACCTGCGCCGACGGTCAGGATGTCGGCGAGGGCCCGGCGGTCGAGGCCGAAGCGCGCGTAATCGGCCTCGGTTTCGAGCACCAGCAGGGCGGTATACGGGGAGAGCACCCGGTGGCGGATGCTGAGCTCGGTGACCTGCAACGCGAGAGCCCGGCGCAGGTCGTCGTCGCCGGCGTGCTCGGTGTCGCGCAGGTGCAGCAGCCGCTCGATGCGAGCCTGCGCCCAGGATCTTTCGAGCAGAGGCCGCTCGGCGGGCGCCAGCTCACCGGCGAGCGTCAAGGGCTGGCCGGCCAGAGAGAGACGCAGCGGCCGGTCCGCCGGCAGGTCGGCATAGACCAGAGCCTGGTCGCCGGGCTGGATGCCGTCGAGGGTCTCGGGCCAGACCCAGGTCGCTCCCTCGACCGCCACCTGGATGCCGGAGCGGCTGGCGAGGGTCAGCCGGCGGGAGATCTCGGTGAGCGGAGCGCCACCGTCGAGGCGCTGGCCGTCGTGCTTCAGGTTGCCGGTCGTCAGCTCCCGCAGCACCGCGTCGTCGCGCAGCCCGCCGACGGCCAGCACGTCGAGGCGCTCGACGCCTTGCGCGCCCAGGGCCTGTACCGCCGCCTTGAGCGCCCGCGTCTCGGTCTCTCCGGCGGTGGCCACGCCGTCGGTCAGCAGCAGGACGCGCGGATACTGTGCGCGCTCCTCGCCCAGCCGGCCGGCCAGCCAGGTGAGAGCGCTCTGCAGGTCCGACGCACCGAGCGGACGGCGGGCGCCGAGGCTCTGCACCTCGGCGGCGCCGAACCCGCCCGCCGTGCCTTCGAAAACCGGCACGACCACCTGGTCGAACGCGGCGATACCCAGCGGCGTCGCGCTGCCGGCGCCGTCGCGCAGGCCGCCGGCGAGCTCGGTGAGACGGCGCACCTGGGCTTTCCAGCCGAGGGCGCGCGACGCGCTCGAATCGACGAGCACGTAGAGGCCGGTAATCTCCTGCGGCGCCGATTCGACGACCGGCGCGACGCGCACCACGGCGAGGTGGTCGTGCCGCAGCCCGGCGCGGCCCGCGACCTGCTCCTGGCCGACCTCGAAGTCGCGGTCCGGCGTCCAGCTCCGCTTGTGCAGCTCGATGACGCGGCGGTCACGGACCTCGCCGCCGAGGTTGCTCGCCGCCGTGTTCTCCGGGAAACCGCCGGCCGGGCGCTCGCCGAGGAGCACGCGGACGTCGAGCTGGCCGACCTCCGAGAGCCCGAGGAGCGGGATGACGTACGGCTCGTCCGCCCGGGTCAGCCCGTGCGAATAGGAGACGATGATCTCTTTACGGCCCCGGGCCGGGATCGGGAAGACACGGGCCGAGAACTCGTTCCCCGCCTCCTGCTCCAGGAGCGCCGGATCCTGCCGGCGGTGGAGGAAGTCCTCATAGGCCACGCGGGCGCGCTGGCGCTCCACCACTTCCCCTTCCTGCCAGGAGTCGCCGATCTTCATGGCGAAGCGGGAGAGTGCGGCGCCCGGCGGCAGGGCGATGCGGAACCGCCCCTCGATCATCTGGTCGCGGGGGTTTTCGAAGGTGAGGTGGAGCTCGGTGAACGCGAGCGGCGGCTCCAGCACGCCGTTCGCCTCCAGGGCGACTAGGGAGAGACCCGTCCCGTCGGTCGCGGTGAGGCGGACCGGCGCCTCCGGCTCGGTTTCGGGTTGATCGGCCGTGGTCTTCGAGAATCGGAACGAGGCCGGCGTGAAGCTGGCCACGGTAGTCGCGGGAGCAGCAGCAGCGGCGGGCCGGAGACTGCCGGAGCCTGCCTTGTCCTGCGCCAGGCCGGAGGTCAAACCAACGGCGGCGAGGGCGAGCAAGCCGAGAAGCGAGACGGTCCGGAACATGGGCGTCCTCCCTGAGAACAGAGGTCTCGAAGGTCCCGCTCTTGGGACCTCCACTCTCTTAGACAGGGGCTGCGGCAAAAAAGTAACCGGCCGCGGGCTCTCGCCGGCTACCCTGGTCGCCTCCCCGGCTCCAGACTTCGGCTCGCGGAGGAAGACCCGGGTCGCTCGGGCATTGACCCGCGCCTCGCGGGCTCCAGCCGGGGACTCGTGGGCTTCACCCCGTGGCTCGCCGGCTCTTGCCCAGGCCTCCCGGGCTCCACCCCGGACCTTGCGGGCTCCAGTCCACGCCTCCCCGGCTCCAGCCTTTGGGTTGCGGGCGCCAACCCGCGCTTCGCGGGAGCTGACCCGCGGCTTCCGGGGAGTCCCCCGCGCCTCCCGGGTTCCGCCCCGCGGCTCGCGGGCTCCAGCCTGTAGCTCGCGGGTCTTGCCCAGCGCCGCCCGGGAGCTGACCCGGACCTCTCGGGGTCTCACCCGCGCCTCGCGGTCTCCAACCCGCGTTCAGCCGGAAGCTCCCGGCGGCTCCCGGGGAGTTGCCCGCGGCTCCCGGGCAATTACCCGGCGCTACCGGGCAATTACCCGGTACGCAAGTACTTCTCCCCGCGGCTCGCGGGAAATCTCCCGCGGCTCAAAGGCTCTCACCCGGTAAACAAGTACTTCTCCCCGCGGCGTAAAGGCTCTTACCCTGCACGCAAGTACGAACGCCCGCGGCTCTCGGGCTCTTACCCGGCGCGCAAGTACTTTTCCCCGCAGCCCGCGGGAGATCTCTCGCGGCCCAAAGGCTCTCACCCGGCACGCAAGTACTTCGGCCCGGGGCTCTTGGGCTCTTACCCGGTACGCAAGTACTCTTCCCCACGGCTCGCGGGAAATCTCCCGCGGCCCAAAGGCTCCTACCCGGTACGCAAGTACTTTCGTCCGCGGCTCTCGGGGAAATTCCCGCGGCGTAAAGGCTCTTACCCGGTACGCAAGTACTCCTGCCCGGGAGGCGCGGGAAACTCCCCGGGAGCACCGGGAAACTCCCCGCGGCGAAAAGGCTTCTGCCCGGTGAGCGAATACTTGAATCCGGGTTCCGTGGCGGACGTACTCCGAGGCGCGCCGGCCGGGATGTTCAGCCTGTTCCTCGGCATCGTGGCCCGCCAGGGGGCGTCGAGGTTGCCGCTGCCGGACATCCGCCTCGAGGGGGCGCTGGCGGCATTCCAGAAGGCTGCGACCCTCGCCGACACCTCACGAGCAGATAAGCCCCCAACACCCCCCTGGATAAGCTGCTTCGCGGACACGGATAAGCCCCTGCCGACCCGAACGAGAGGCGCATACCGACAGGAAAGAAGCTCCTCCGTCGGGAGCTTTGGGAGTCGTCCGCCGACGGATAAGACGAATTGCCCGTCGAGTGCCGCAGATGTACATATCGCCACAAGCCCGCATATTGACGAGAATGCGAATGCCTCGTAACATATTGAAGGATCAGTTGTATAGCGGGCCCCGAGGCGGTATGAGAGCAGGCGCCAGCGGCAATACGGCAGAGTGTGGGGAGACATCGAAGCACACAAGGTTAGCCGCCGAGGGTAATTTCGATGTTGAAGCTGAAGGAAAAGACGCCTGCATCCATGGATCGCTTTGAAGAGGCGCATTTTCATCTTCATGCCATGGAGCAGTACTACCACTTTGCCGACGAATTCCGGTGGAGTTTAGGTGGATTCCTGCGCTCACTGAAAGAGGTGCCGCAACTCATAGCCATGGAACTTCAGAATGAGCCGGGCTTTAGTGAGTGGTACAGAGGAGAGCGGGAGGTGCTGAGGAACGATCCGCTTCTTCACTTCCTGGCTAAACATCGAGACTTTATAGTCCATAGAGGCATGCTGCTGCCAAATAGCTCAGGTGCAGTTGGTATTACTAAGGGGAATGGTATAAAGTTTGGCCTAGTGCAGTCCATTGACCCTCAACAGAATAGTGACACGGCTATGCGCCGCTATCTTTGGGCAGTCAAAAATGTAGGAGAGGATATTTGTGGCGTTTTGCCGGATGATGATGGCAGTGAGGATGAGAATACCTTGCCTTGTGTCGAGAGAGTCTGGCGGCTGGAGCCTTTCAAGGAGGATGTACTTGAGCTCTCTGCGAAGGCCTGGCTGCGGCTGGGCGAAGCAATTTGTGCTGTGGCCCTTCGAATTGGCTGCGAGGAACCACGTCTCTCCCTGTCGTGTCTCCATCCGAGCCAGAAAGTACAACTGAAGCTCTACAGTCGGCGTACACTGAAGGAGTGGTACGATCGACTCCCGAATCCAGAAAATAAAGAGACGGCTAACACGGCGGCTCGAGCGGACTGCTGACGCATCCGCTCAGCCGCAATCACGTTATGCGTGGTAGGTAGGAGCTTAGGAGGTAACTATGTACGGAGTGCTAATTTACGGTTTCCCTCTGCTACTTCTCCTGTTCGAATGGGGCCTTAGGAGCCTTCTCGCTGTCGACTCCTGGGGTTTTACCGGCCCCACGTTAGCCGCAGCGGGATTGTCCTTTCTTGTTCCACTGACCAAACCGAAGACTCTAAGTGTGGGGGTTCCGAATGCCCCGAATGCAATTGTAGGTTCCAGGGGTGACCAAGAATTCATTGCCCTGACAGAGACGATGAAGGTTTGAGAGACTAGGGAGGATTATTTTGGCACGCTTAGCCATCGCGACGGGAGGGGACAGTCCTCCAGGCTGTCGCTACTATTTGACGGTCGTTCTCGACGGCTTTCGTACGATGGCGGAGCAAACACTCATGGACGCACTCTTCACCTTGGCCGATCATCTCCCTGCCCAGCACTGCCACCTCAGCGTCCTGCTCGGTAAGGATACGAACTTACGCTTCAAGAATACACATGGGCTGAAGGGCTTGGCCGCGCCCTTGATCGTCATTACTGAGGAGGAACTGCTCGACCGGCCGACTGACACTGCGAAGGTTGTGCTCCAAGTCGGCCGCGTCAAGGATCCCGATGACATTAGGAGAGCTTTGGCCGTTCTTTCCGAACAGGCCCACGATGAAAGCTTCCTCAGGGAAACGCGAAAAGGGGAAATCATCCGGAGAACCCAGGAGGCTCTTGCGAGACATGGCAATACGATTGCCAGAGCACTTTCGCTGCTTGGACTGGGATGAGCCGGCGCATAACACGACCGATCGAGCGGACGGCAAAGCCGCCGCTCATCGGCAGGAACGTTCGCCGACACTACGACCACTTTCTCCAATTCATCACTATTTATGGAGCAGACCGGAGGCCACACGATGGTGCGCGCTGTTGCGAGTTATACGTCCTGGATAGCTGCCCTGATCGCGGTTGCAGCCCTACTGACGGCGCAGGGCCGCGTGGCGAGCCACGACGACTTTGGGGGGTTCGTGCAAGCGGGTCTCTTGTTGGTCGTTCTCTGCGCGGTGGGCTTGGTCACCGGCATCGTCGGTATGCTGCTCAATCTCCGACCGGTCCGAGCGGCTCTTCTGATTCCCCTGATCGGCATCGCAGCCAACTCAGTACTCTTGTGGTACTTCGCACCGCCCTTCCTGGGCCTCGCCTTCTAGTCGCGTACCTCTTCGCCATGCCGCAAGTTCCTTCTGGCTGCTCCCTACAAGGGCTTCGGACGCGCACAAGAGCGACGGAGGAGATTTCCCAGTCTCCTACAGTGTCAAAACAGCGGGGGAAGGTTCCGCGGGAACTCTGGCACTTGACAATGAGGTGCGGTAGAATTTCTGCAGCCGTTGAACCGCCGTGACGCAGGGGCATCTCGAGAGGCAGATTCCGGCGAGAAGCAGATGGCCCAGAGAAGACAGAGAATGCCGGCGAACCCCGGCGCTGCACCGGACGGCTGGCGCCGCCGGTGAGCGCCATCTCGTTGAACGCCAGACGGCTCGGCACATAGTTTAAGCGATGGAATATGATTGCAACGGTTGACCCCAGGCGTCTTCTGCGAGTATTTCTTTGCCATTCTTCGCAGGACAAGCCGGTAGTGCGTGACCTTTATGGCCAACTTCTTGCTGATGGAATAGAGCCATGGTTCGATGAGGAGGATTTACTCCCGGGCCAGGACTGGCATTTGGAGATTACGAAGGCTATCCGGACTTCTGACATTGTCTTGGTGTGCATTTCACAGAATTCGACGAGTAAAGTAGGGTATATACAGAAAGAGATTCGATATATCTTGGACTTGGCAGATGAACAGCCAGAGGGTACAATGTTTGTAATCCCTCTTAAGTTGGATCAATGCGAAGTCCCCGAGCGCTTACGTAAGTGGCAGTGGGTCAGTCGTGCGGACCCTAGATGGTACGAGCGTCTCATGGGTGCTCTCCAACAAAGAGCTCAATTCTTGAACTTAGCCGTGAAGACTGAGAGTAAGGTTGGGAAGAATGGAGCACAAGGTGAGCAGTTTTCTCGGCTACATGAGGTAATCGATAGAATCGAAGGCCTTCTCCGGCCTGTCATAAACAAAAAGAGGTTAGATTTCTTGAGCGTAGTACCTCAGGATACTGTAGTTTCTGTCCCTTTCAACACTACATTTCAAGTCTTGATGACTCTAGCGGTGAATGCAATTGATGCATCTCCTGTGGAGAGTACGATCCGTATCGAGTGCCAAGACGACGGCACTGCCATTTCCTGCCATGTCATCGACGGTGGCCCGGGCGTGCCGATTCATTCAGAGAGTACAATATTCAACTTGGGATCTTCCACAAAACCAGGCAGTGGCTTTGGGTTGTACCTGGCTCGGCGCTTGATGACAGCACAGGGTGGGGAGGTTCTCTTGACAAGTAGTGGACCTAGAGGGGCCAGGTTTACGGTTCGCTTTCCAAAGAAGTGAGTATATGGCGTTCAACCCAGGCGGTCGAGCGGACGGATGCCGCACTTCGTGCGGCCCCCCCCGCCGCTCACCTTTGGAACGTTATGCGCCACAGGAGGCAAAGCGAGAAGACCATGAGTGGTGATCCAGCCAACAAACCGGAAACCTACCGAGAGTGGTTCGGGCGTTTCCTGAAGAGCCCAACTGATGTGGATAACGGGGTGATCTTGCTTCTGGCCGGAATTCCGATAGCCCTCTTCTCAGTCCTAGTTGGCTTAACTCTGTTTCCGCCTGGTCGATATCCGAAACTCATCTTGATGGCGCCCGGTCTGCTTGGCGCCGTAGTGCTGTTGTACATCTTGGGTTTCGTTCTTTTCATAAACAGAGCGATAGGGAGTCTTGTCGCCGGCCTGGCCGGCTTGATTTCGTTATGGATGTCATTCGTCATGATCAGCTCTCTGTACAGGTGACGTGGCTGTTAGTTGTTGTTTTCGTGTTCGCGATTTCATCGCGAGCGGTGGCGGAGTACTGCATTAGAGGTTAGCGGCAGAGTATAGGCAATAGTCTCGCGAGGTCTCTGGTTGAGCAGCAACGGTGGGAGTTCCGGAAGGCCGTATACCTAAGCTTAAGCTTTGGTCGACGCTCGCGACGCGCTGGAGGAAGTCTGGGAGCTTGAGCTTAAGGATCCTCCGCGGCATGATCTGCCCGAAAGCCAAAAGGACGAGCGGCTGAGGAAATTGCTTTAGACAAGCAAACAACTGCAGGATGTCGTGAGGCGCGAGGTTCACCTACGTGGCCGGCTATTTCTATCTGCGCGTGCTCTTGAGGCGATTGATCGCTATTTACGAGCAGAGGATCTGCGTGTCCAAGCTTTACAGAGGGAGATGCTGAAGTAGTTTCCGGCTCGGGTTGTCTTCAACTGAACTAAAGGTTGAGATCTGGGTATCGGCTCGTGTGCCAGATCGCCACCACTTCAACCGTGGGCGGGTTGCTCTTTACACGATAGTAGAGGTAGTACTGAATTTTGCTTAAGAGAATGCGGCGCACGCCAGGAAGCGTGACATTGGCTGCGACCGCTCCTATGGTCGGTTGAGTGCAAATTAGCTCGAATGTCTTATCGATGGCATCCCGGAAAGCGTCGGGTGCAGCAGGACGATTTTCGTCCCACCATGCCGAGGCTGCCCGGATCTCGCGGCGGGCCCGGCGAGTGACTTGCAACGGCAGCCGCGGACTCAATCGCGCCGCAGCTCCCGTAAGAGCTCTTCTCCCGAAATCACCTCGCCCCGGTCTGCCTCCTCGATCGAGGCCAAGAGGGCGGCCTCCGCTTCAGGGCCAAGGGTGAAGGTGCCCTGATCCTCGGGCGCCAAGATGGTCACAACCATCCCCTCGGTCAACTCCTCGTCAGGAACCTCGATCTTGCCGTTGACGACTCTTCCGGTAGTTACTCGCATAGACCCATTCTAACTCAAAGCCGCGTCTTTGTGGCACCTCGTGGGGAATTCGGGGCTGGAGGCGACTGGCGGCCACGACTCTCTGCCAGGGGCTGGCGTTTTCGCCTCCGCACTGGCGTTGCCTTGGAGGGCCGAGCCCCAACAGCCCGGCCGGTTGCGAGCCGACTGGCCTGTTCATACCGGACCTCTTTCTGTAGTATTGCTTCGAGCTGTTCAAGGGCGGGGTAGTGGGGGCGGTCGCTGGTCGGTAGTAGACCTGTGTGGGGGCGGCGAACCCAGCCGAGCGGACCTCGCCGCTCGCTCAACTCCATCCCTGTCCGTTGTGCGTCGGGCACCGGATCGAGTATGAGGTTGCGACAAATAGGGGGAGGGCTGAGATGGAGGATTCTTGGACAGAGAGTTACTATCAATCTCTCGAGTTCTTCTACTGGGAGCCGCAGCATCTCGGGAGGAAGAAGCACATCGACTCCAAGCTCAATTCATTGGAAAAGGTCCAGTCGCACCTCCGAGCCATGGAAGTAACCTTGAACCATAACCTCAACATGTTCTTCCTGCTCGCGCCGGAGGCAGTTCGCACTCGGTTCTTTAATCTGCTGTTCGGCCGAGCCCTTTCCGGTGAACACCGGATGCACGGGCGAGGTGTCGAAGAAGCGTACGGCATGGCGGGCTCGACCCAGCCCGATTTCTTCTTCACGTCGGATTCTAACGTTGTCGCGATCGAGATGAAGATCGAGGCCAAGAGTGGAATTAGCCAGCTCCTAAAGTACGTTCTTCTGGGGCTTGCGGAGGAGCTTGAATCTGGTCGCCAGAAGGTTCATCACTTAGGGTTTCTGGGTAGGGGCGACTTCGCGTCTCAATGGAAGGAAAGATTTGACGATCCGGCTGAGCTCAAGAATGCGGCGGCTCAGACAGACCTTAGCCTATTTCTGAGCCGGCATCCATCTCGTCTCGGCACGAGTCTGCCACGCTTTGCGGAGATTCTTGCGACCATGCACATCGGCTTTAGCACGTACGCCGATTTCGCTTCGCTCCTTGAGGCGGCCCAGCCAACAGCATCTGACAGATCCGATAGTGCAGGCGTTTACCGCAAGCTCATACAAGGAGTCGTCGGTGAGTTCAAGCACCGGAAACTGGCATAGACGAAGCCGGCTTCGGCGAGCTCTCTCGCCAAGCGGGAGAGTGGATCCTCACCACTCTGCGTCGGGCAGGAATCCACAGCGGCACGGTGGTTGAGCTGGGGTGTGGGAGCGGCTCATTTCTGGCCACGCTTACACAGGCGGGCTACAATGCGGTCGGCATAGACATATCCGCGGCCATGCTCGAGCTCGCCTCATCATGCGCGCCTGACGCGACCCTGGTAGAGAGCTCGCTTTACGACGCGCGCTCCTTCCTCCGTGCAACGCGATTGTTGCCATTGGCGAGGGCCTCAACTACGTTGACAGCCCCGACTCGGCTCCTCCCACGCGTCAGCTGTTCGAACGCGCTGGTCACGTATCGCAGCGTGCGTCATACCGAACCTGCGAGGCACGCGCTTCGCAGTTCCGTGATCCCTCAGCTCGAAGCCGCTTCGCCGACACGGAGAAGCCCCGGAGCACCCGCGTGCCTGGTGCATATCGACAGGGGAGAAGCCCTCCTGCCAAGCCTTCGGCATCGTCAAATGACGGATAAGACGAACGCCTCGGTAGACGCCATCCAATGTACATATCGCTACAAGCCGGCGAGTTGACGAGCATGCGAAACTTTCGTATCGTCCTGTGGAACCAATGAGATAGAGAGGCTTCGGCGCCTCGGGGAGCAGAGGTCGGCGATGATACGGCAGAATGTAGGGAGACGTTGATCAGGGTTGTTTTCTTCCGAGCATTCCCTACTCCTCAGCGGCTGCGCCGAGCGGTTGCGTGGTCCCGAATCTAGCTGACGGTTAACCGAAACGTGGGCAATGCGGTCTATCCCCAACGAAAGGTAGGAAGATGAAGAGTCAACCAAAGGCAGCAGGCGAGGCGGCCTCCCAACTAATCAGCGAAAGGATTGCCGAGTTGGGTGACTGGAGAGGCGATACACTAGCAAGGATGCGCGCCCTCATCAGGGAGGCCGACCCTGATGTTGTGGAAGAGTGGAAGTGGATGGGGACCCCGATATGGTCTCATGACGGGGGCATCTGCACGGGAGAGTCATACAAGTCGATCGTGAAGCTGACCTTCTTCAAGGGCGCTTCCTTGAAAGATCCTGCCAAGCTCTTCAACTCGAGCCTCGACGGGAACGTAAGGCGCGCCATCGACATTCACGAGGGTGAGGAGATTGACGCGAATGCGTTCAAGGCGCTCATCCGCGAGGCCGTCGCTCTCAATATTTCTGGCGGAAAGAAGTCCACGAAACGCAAGTGAGCATTCCAGGGAATCCCACCCCTGAACATGTCCGATCGGGGCCGCAGAAGTGGAGATTCAAGCTTCCGCGACTCGTTGGTCGTTGCCCGATCTATTGCAATTGGGCTCGCCGCACCCGCTCCAGATCCCACACCCGCACGAATCCATCCGTCTTGTCGGGCGGTCCCGAGGCTTCGACGAGCTGAGCGGCGAGGCGCTCGCCGGCGCGGCGGTAGGCCTGGCGGACGTCCAGGCGCATCGGCCGCGCTGGAGGCCGGCCCGGCGCCTGGACCCGGTCTTCTTCCCAGGGGAGGCGCAGGTGGACGATCAGGGTGCGCGCCGGGCTTTCCAGGAGGGCCCGCGGCTCGGGGGGCACCTCGTTGCGGAAGTCGATCCCGCGGTGGCGCGGCAGGTCGAAAGGGGCCGAGACGAGCACCCGGCGGTCGTGGATCTCCTGGTAGATGTAGAAGACACGCCCTTGATCCCAGACGGTCGGCCATGGGGCTTCGAGCACAGGACCGCGCGGCAGGTCGCGGTAGACCGCCGGCACGAGATTGTCCGGCAAGGTGGCCCGCGGATGGACGAAGTCCACGAAGTCGTTGTGGTGCATGAAGGAGCCGTCGCGGTAGCCCGGGGAGAGGAAGGGGCCGGTCCAGAAGAGAAGCAGCAGCAGGAGGCGCGTGGCATAGCGCTGCGCCACGAAGCCGGTGCAGCCGCCGGCTTTGCGCGTCCACAGCCGGCCGAGCGCGTGCGCCACCCAGAGGAGGACGAACGGCAGGACCGGCAGCATGTAGCGGTTGAGGAGGAGCGGGTGGTCCAGCCCCAGCGGTGAGAGGATGCGCAGCCCCAGCAGGTGGCCTGCGGCGATGGTCAGCGTGAACAGTCCGAAGCGCGGCCGGTCGCGGACGAGGAGGACAAGGCCGGCGAGCGCGCCGATCCAGAAGAGGACGGCGACGGTATGCGAGGGCGTCCCGGCCTGGAGGCGGAGGACGTCCCAGACGGTGCTCAGGGGAACGCTCTGCTCGACGCTTTTCTTGGCGACGAGCCGTTCGAGCGAGGCGCGCGCGGGGAGGAGGAAAGCCGCACAGGCGAGCGCCAAGGCCATACCGAGCACAGCCAGGCCGCGCAGCCGTTCCCAACGCTCGCCGCGCCGCGTGAACAGGTCGCCGAGGGCGAAGAGGATCGGCGCCACCACGAAAGGTGCCGCGCCGAGGTGGATCCAGACCGCCAGCGCGCCGCAGAGGACGTAGGTGAGCCCCGATTTCCAGGAGCGGGTGCGCCACCAGGCCTCGAAGGCCATGACCGCGATGAACCCGCTGAGAAGCATGGGCAGGTAGGAACGCGCGATGCGGCTGTAGAGCACCAGGTCCGGCGAGATGGCCCCGAGCCAGGCGGAGACCAGAACCGCCTGGCGCGGCACCCGCCCGGCGAAGGAGTACGGGATGACGACGAGCGCGAGGGCGCCGCAGAGGATCGACGGCGCGCGGAAGGCGAGCTCCGAGAGGGTCGCGCCGTGGTCGAGCAGCCAGCGGTAGAGCGCGGTGAGGGGGAGGGAGGAGTCGGCCACCGAATAGGTGGTGAGGATCTCAGGCACCGTGCGCGCCACCGCCGCCCGCACCGCATGGAGCTCGTCGCCGCCGAGGACCTGCCCGAGCAGGTTCCACAGCCGGAGCCCTATCCCGGCGAAGACCGAGCCGACCAGGGGGAACCAGAGGAAGCGGCGCTCGCGGTCGGAAGTCTCAGGAGAGGCCAGGAGCTTCGGGCCGGGCTCAGGCAGCGGGAACGCTCCAGAGGATGCGCTCCCGCTCGGCGGCGTAGCCCAGGCAGGCGCGGATGTCCTCGCGGGTGAGCGAGGGGAAGTCCGCAAGGATCTCGTCCTCGCTCATCCCTGAGGCCAGATACGAGAGGACATCGCCGACCGTGATGCGGGTGCCGCGAACCGTGGGTTTCCCGAAGCGGATCTCGGGGTCGATGACGATCCGGTCGTGGTAGTCCATGTCCGACATGCTAAGGAGCATCGCAGAGCCGGTCAAGGCTCACATCGAAATCGAGCCCTTCCGGAACTCCGTCTTCGCCAAGTGGGCGTTGACGAGCACGGGCTGGCCGGCGCGGGCGATCGCCAAGGCTTCTTCGAGCACTGTGCGGACGTCCGCATCCCTTTCGATCACCAGGCCGCGGCCGCCGTAGCCTTCGGCGACTTTGTGGTAGTCGGTGCGGGCGAGGACGACCCCCACGTCGTCCTTCAGGATCTCGACCTGCTCGCGGGCGATCTGGGTCCAGCCGGCGTCGTTGCCGACGACCGCGATGACCGGGATGCCGTGGCGGGCGTAGGTGTCGAACTCGGCGAGGCTGTAGGCGGCGGAGCCGTCGCCCCAGAGAAGCCAGACGTCGGCTTCCGGACGGCAGAGGCGGGCTCCGAGGGCGAAGCCGCCTCCGACGCCCAAGGTCCCGAAGACGCCCGGGTCGAGCCAGGAGAGCGGCGCGCGCGGGCTCACGATGTAGGAGGCGGTCGCCACGAAGTCGCCGCCGTCGGCAACCAGGACGCTGTCCGACGCCAGGAGACGGTCGATCTCGCGGCAGAGGTGGAGCGGGTTGACCAGGTCCGATTGCGGCTCGGACTGGCGGGCGATCTCCCGCTCCCGTTCGAGATCGCGGGCGCGCAGCCCTTCCAGCCAGTCTTTCCAGCGGTCCCCCTGCTCCCCCACCTCCTCGGCGAGCCGCTGCAGAAAGAGCCCCGGATCGGCGTGCACCGGCAGGTCGGCTTTGCGGTTCAAGCGCAGGTCGTCCTCGCTGCGGTTGGCCGAGATCAGGAAGGCCTTGCGGTTGATCTGGCGGCCGTAGTCGAGCCGGAAGTCGGCCGGAAGACCGCAGAGGACGACCAGGTCGGCCTCGCGCAGGGCCTCCTTCCGCTTGTGCCGGAGCTGCAGCCGGTGCCCCTGGCCGAGGAGGCCGCGGGCTCCTCCCGCCAGGTAGACCGGAACGCCGAGCGCGGCGAGCGCGACGGCGAGCCCCGACAGGGCCAGAGGATCGAGGACCGTCTGGCTGCCCAGCACGAAAACCGGCTTCTTCGCTTTCCGCAGCTTCGCCGCGGCCTGGCGTACGTCTCCCTTCTCGGGCGCCGGCGGCCGGGGCGGCTTCGGCTCGGAGGGGCGGGCACGGTCGATCCCGGCGAACAGCTTGTTCGCGTGGCGTTTCAGGTAGAGCCGCATGCCGGTGCCGGCGATCCCGCCTCCTTTGGAGGCGGCGCCGTACCACTGGCGCACCAGCTCCTCGTCGTAGAGAAGGTCGATGGGGCATTCGAGGAAAACGGGGCCGGGCACGCCGGAGCGGGCTTGCTCGAAGGCCTGTTCCAGGAGAGGGACGAGCTCGCGCACGGTGGCGGCGGTGGAGGACCACTTCACGTGCGGCGCGATGAGGGACATCTGATCGATGTCCTGGAGCGCGCCGCGCCCTTTGAGCAGGGTCGCCGCGGCGCCGCCGAGGAGCACGACGGCCGACTGGGCGAGCTGCGCGTTCTTGACCGCGGTGATCGTGTTGGTGACGCCCGGCCCGGCGGTGACCGCGGCGACGCCAGGGACGCCGGTCAGCCGGAAGACGGCGTCGGCGGCGAAGACGGCGTCCACCTCGTGGCGCACGTCCACGACCCGGACGCCGAGCTTCTTGGCGCCGACCAGGATGGGCGAGATGTGTCCGCCGCAGAGGGTGAAGAGGAAG
>DATFPH010000323.1:0-22857 GCA_035264905.1 Thermoanaerobaculia bacterium | reverse complement strand
GGAAGCCTTGAAGGCCCTCTCTTTCCTCGACAACGTCTGCGCCATGAAGCTCGTCAACGTCTATATGGCCGAGGCCGTCCGGGCTTTTCTCGAAGAAGCCCGGAAAGACAAGGGCCTGCGCTTTGACCTCACCGGAGTGCTGCGGCGGGGGCTGCAAAAAGGGGCGGAGGGATAGACTACGGCTCGGGCGTGCGGCGCGAGGGGCCTCCGGCATACCCCTTGCTACTTTCCTCTTTTCGCCGTGACAAACATCCCGCGCCTTGCCCGAAGAAGAGATCGACGGGACCGCGGCTTCGCGGGCCGTCGGGAATTTTTCGCCGCTTTTCGTAGTCCTTCGGAGAGGACGCCCTACCAGGTGGAGCGTCCAGAACGGAGGACACGATGAGGCGTGAGCTCACCGTCCCACCCGGAGGAGGCGGGTAGCGCTTGGTGCCGCCGGCGGAGACCCGGGTCTGGCTGCGTCCCGGACGGGACAAGGCGGTCCGCGAGGGGCACCCCTGGATTTTTTCCGGGGCGGTCGCCCGGCGGGAGGGGCCGGAGGAAGCGCCCCTCGCCCGCGTCTTCACGGCCGGCGGTGAGCCGCTGGGGCTCGGCTTTCACAGCCCCGCGTCGCAGATCCGCATCCGCCTCCTGGGGGCCGGGGTCGAAAGCCCCGGCCGCGATTTTTTTGCCGCGCGCCTCGCCGAGGCCCTGGCGCTGCGCCAGTCCATCCTGCCTGCGGAGACCACGGGCTACCGCCTGCTCAACGCGGAAGGGGATGGCGTCCCGGGGTGGACGGTGGACCGCTTCGGCGACGTCCTGGTGAGCCAGATCACCGTCGCCGGGCTGGAAACGGTGCGGGATGAGGCGTACGCCGCCCTGCTCGACCTCCTGCCGGGGAGCGCGGTGCTGCAGGTCAACGGCCTGCCGGCGCGGCGGGCCGAGGGGCTCCCCGACCGCGAGGACGAGACGATCGCCAGCCCCGTCGCCGGTCCATTGCCGGCCGAGGCGCCGTTCACCGAAGCGGGCCTCGCCTTCACGGCCGAGCTCGCCGGCGGCCAGAAGACCGGTTTCTATTGCGACCAGCGGGAGAACCGCCGCCTCGCCGAGACGCTGGCCGGCGGGAGGACGGTCCTCGACCTCTTCGCCCACACCGGTGCGTTCGGCGTCTATGCCGTGCGCGGCGGGGCCGAGCGGGTGACCCACGTCGAGTCGTCGCCGCGCCTTCTGGAGCGCGGGCTGCGGCATTATGAAAGGAATGGTCTCGACACCGGCCGCGTCGAGTGGGTGCGGGCGAACGTCTTCCAGGACCTGCGCGAACGGACGGAAACCTACGGCCTGGTGATTTGTGATCCGCCGCCGCTGGTGCGCAAGCGCCCGGACCTCGATTCCGCGGCGCGCGCCTACAAGGACCTGAACCGTCTCGCCCTCCAGCGGGTCGCCCCCGGCGGCTTCCTGCTGACCTTCAGTTGCAGCGGGGCCGTGGACGCGAAGCTGTTCCGGCAGATCTTTTTCGCCGCGGCGGTGGAGGCGGGGGTGCGCGTCGCGCTCCTCAAGCCGCTCGCCGCCGCCCCGGATCATCCGGTGGCCATCACCCATCCGCAGGGGGAGTACCTCAAGGGATGGCTGGCGTCGGTGACGGGGCCTGTCCTTTAGATAGAGAAAGTAGATGGAGATCGCCTGGAGAAGATGGGAGACCCAGATGAAGAAGAGATCGAGACTGTGGCTCGGCCTCCTGGCCGCCGGACTGGGAGCCGCCGTCGCGGCCGCCCAGACGTTCGTGGAGAGCACGCAGGTCGTGGTCGTCGAGGTGCCGGTGCAGGTGATCCGCGACGGCGAGCCGGTCCGCGGGCTGACCGCGGCGGATTTCGAGGTGTTCGACGGGCGTGACAAACAGACCCTCACCGGCTTCGAGGCCGTGGACCTGGCCCAGCTGGGCGGCGACGCGCTGGCCACGGCGGAGCTGCCGTCCTCGGCGCGCCGCCACTTCCTGGTCCTCTTCGACCTGACCTTCTCGAGCGCCAAGGCGCTGGTGCAGGCGCGCGGCGCGGCCCTCGACATGGTCGAGGCGCTCCACCCCACCGACCTGGTGGCGGTGGGCACCTGGTCGGCCCGCCGGGGGCCGCAGCTCGTCCTGGGCTTCACCGCGGACCGCCGGCAGATCGCCGCGGCCCTGGACACCCTGGGCGCTCCCGAGCTCCTCGACAATCAGGCGCCCGACCCGCTCCGGCTGGCCCTGGTCGAAGGCCGGGACGCCAACGTGGTGACGAATCAGGCCGAGACCAACGCGAGTTTGGCGAGACAAGCCAATAATGCCCTCGCCGAGGAGATCCTGCAGGCCGTCTCCCGGATGACGGAAGAGGCGCGCGCCGTCGAGGTCAGCGTGGCCGTGCGGGACCTGAGCCGCTCGATGACCGACTTCGCCCAGATCATGGGCGGGATCCAGGGGCGCAAGCACGTGGTCTGGCTCTCCGAAGGCTTCGACCCCGCGGTGCTCCAGGGGGGGCAGGCCGTCGGCGAGGTCGACGACGGGCAGCAAGCGAGCCCCCTGGACGGCAGCTCGGACCGGCGGTACGGCGGCACCCAGAGCCTCAACGCGGTCGAGCACATGCTGGAGGAGCTGCGCCGCGCCGACTGCGTGGTCCAGGCGGTCGACATCGCCGGGTTGCGCGGCCAGGGGGATCTGGGCGGGCGCAAGGTGGCCGGGCAGGACGTGCTTCTGAACTTCGCCAAGGGGACCGGCGGCGAGCTGTACGAGAAGACGAACGATCTCGGGGGCGCCATGCAGCAGATGCTGCGGCGCACCGGCGTGACCTACGTGCTGTCGTTCCAGCCGGCGAAGGTGGGGAGCCCCGAGACCTTCCACCGCCTGCGGGTGGAGGTGAAGAACCAGCCGCGCGGCACGCGGGTGGTGCACCGGCCGGGCTGGTACGCGCCCAAGCCGTACAGGGCGCGGGGCCCGCTGGAGAAGATGATGTCCGCGGCCAGCCAGCTCCTGGGTGGAGAAGAAGGCGGCCCGATCCGCACGGCACCAGCGACAGCCGCGCTTCCTGCCCCGGGACCAGGACCGGCTGCGAGGCCGGCACGTACGGCTCTTCGCCGGCCACGAAGGGGTACGGGACCTCCTTCTGGCCGGCCCGCGGCGCCTCGCGGACGATCAGCCATTTGTTGGCGGGCTCCGGGAAGAACGGCGGCAGCAGCACCGGCCCCGCCTCGGCGAACGTCGGCACCGTTGGTCTACAACCTGGGGACCGGCGCGGTGCGCGTCCGCGCCAAGGTGCTGGGCGCGGACGGCAAGGAGGTGAGCGGCGGGCGGATCAAGCTCCTGGAGCACCGGGCCGGACCACCGGACCGCCTCCTGGCGTCGTATGATCCTCCTCAGCTGCCGCCCGGTGCCTACCACTTGCAGGTGACCTTGATCGACGGCAGCGGCGCCGCGCGGACCAGCTCCACGTCGTTCGTCGTCATCGGTTCATGAACATCGGGAAAGGGGACACCATGAGAAGAAGCTCGAGAATCTGGAGGTCCGGCGTCCTGGCCGCCGGCCTGTCCGTCTGTCTGGTTCTTGGGGCCGCGGCCCTGACCGCCCAGACCTTTACGGAATCCACGCAGGTGGTGGTGGTCGAGGTGCCGGTGCAGGTGGTGCGCGACGGGGAGCCGGTCAAAGGCCTGACCGCCGCCGACTTCGAGGTCTTCGACGGCCGCAAGAAGGTGCCGATCACGGGCTTCGAGGTCCTCGACCTGACGACCACCACCACCGCCGCGGCGCCCCAGGCGGGGCAGGAGCCGGTGCCGGTCACGGCGCGGCGCCACTTCCTGGTGCTGTTCGACTTGTCCTTCTCCGATCCCAAGGCGATCTTCCAGGCGCGGAAGGCCGCCCATGACATGGTCCAGACCCTCCATCCGACCGACCTGGTGGCGGTGGCGACCTACGGCAACAGGGGTCCGCAGATCGCTCTCGGCTTCACCGCGGACCGCCGCCAGATCGCGGCGGCCATCGATACGCTGGGTCTGCCCGAGCTCGCCGACCGCACGCCCGATCCGCTGCGCCTCCTGGTCGCGGACGTCAAGACCCTTGAAGACAGACCCCAGGGCATCCCCGATATGAAGGATCCCAAGGCCGCCAAGCAGGAGGCGGTCATCGAGAACATGGAGAAGCTCTACAGCGAGTCGAAGAGGGCCGACGAATCGGCCCAGAAGGCCCGGATCGCCGCCTTCACGCAGTCGGTTGCTGCTCTGGCCCGGATGATGGACGCGGTCGACGGGCGCAAGTACGTGGTCCTCCTTTCCGAGGGCTTCGATGCCTCGCTCATCCAGGGGAGCCAGAATGTGGAAGAACAGATGGAGCAGAGCGCGGAGGCGGCCTCCGGCGTCCTCGAGAACGTCGATTCCTCGGCGCGCTTCGGCGACACCAAGGCCCTCAATCAGGTCGAGAAGATGATCGAGGAGTTCCGCCGTGCCGACTGTGTGGTCCAGGCGGTCGACATCGGCGGCCTGCGCGCCGCCGGGACGGTCGAGGGGAGCTCGCAGGGGCGGGGCGGCAAGGACTCGCTCCTGCAGATCGCCAAGGGGACGGGCGGCGAGCTGTTCGAGAACACGAACAACCTGGCCGGCGCCATGAAGGAGGTGCTGAAGCGCACCAGCGTCACCTACGTCCTCGCCTTCCAGCCGGACTCGCTCAAATGGGACGGCAACTACCACCGCCTCAAGGTGGAGGTGAAGAACCAGCCGCGCGGCACGCGCCTCGTCCACCGTCCGGGCTATTACGCCCCCAAGCCGTACACCGCCCAGAACCCGATGGAGAAGATGATGGACGCCGCCTCGCAGATGGTCAGCGGCGAGGAGTCGGGCACCGTCAAGATGTCCGTGCTGGCGGCGCCGTTCAAGGTGGCGGGCGACAAGGCCTACGTGCCGGTGGTCCTGGAGGTGGACGGCCAGTCGCTGCTCGCCAACAGCCAGGGGGCGACGCTGCCGGCGGAGATTTACATCTATGCCATGGACGAGGGCGGCGCGGTCCACGACTTCGTGGCGCAGACCCTCGGCCTCGACGTGACCAAGGCGGGAGCGCAGCTCCGGCAGACCGGCCTCAAGTTCTTCGGCCACGTGGACCTCTATCCGGGCGACTACTCGATCCGGGTGATGGTGAGGAACGGCGCCACCGGAGCGTCGAGCCTGCGGGTGGTGCCGGTGCGGGTGCCGGCCTTCGCGGAGGCGGGGCCGTTCCTCTTGCCGCCGTTCTTCCCCGAGGCCCCCGGCAAGTGGCTGATGGCGCGCGAGGCCCCGCGGGAAGGGCAGACGCAGAACGTCGACTATCCGTTCATGCAGGACAAGCAGCCGTACATCCCGGCGTCGAAGCCGGTGCTGACCCCCGGCCAGGAGGCGCCGTTGTCGCTGGTGGCCTACAATCTGGGGTCCGGCGACATCAAGGCGCAGGCCAAGGTGCTGTCGCTCGACGGCAAGGAGCTGGGCGCGGGCGACCTCAAGCTCCTGGGCAGCGAAGCCGGCTCGCCCTCGCGGCTCAAGGCGAGCTTCCGGCCGCCGGCGTTGCAGCCGGGCGAGTACCGCCTGCGGGTCACCCTGGTCGACCCGAGCGGCGCCACCCACTCCAGCACGACGGCGTTCAGCGTGGGGGGAGGCGGGAAAGCGGCCCGTTGACAGCCTCAGCCTCCTTTGCTACTCTCTGCCTCCCCTCGGCGTGGGCCGGGGGGACCTATTGTTGAATCGAAGGCCCGTAGCTCAGTTGGTTAGAGCGCTACGTTGACATCGTAGAGGTCAGCGGTTCGAATCCGCTCGGGCCTACTAAAGGCGGTCACACGAGTCGCACACCTCATCGAGACAGGACAGAACCGGGAGAGCCTCTCTTGCAGCCTCGCTTCGGAAAGGTTCCGGGTGTCCCAGGGTGTTCGACTTCGATGATCAGGCGCTTAGCTCAGCTGGTTAGAGCGCTACCTTCACACGGTAGAGGTCAGCGGTTCGAATCCGCTAGCGCCTACCAATCCCCCTGCTCGTGACCCCCTACCCTGCGGGCTTCGGCCCCGGTACAATTTTCCTACTTCTGTGGTGATGGAAACCATGACCGAGGCGATCAGCCTCACCCTGCCCGACGGCTCCGTCCGCACCGTGCCGCCCGGGACGACGCCCCTGGAGGTCGCGGCCTCCATCGGACCCCGGCTGGCCAAAGACGCGGTGGGCGCCGAGCTCGACGGCCACAAGATCGACCTGCGCCAACCGCTCCGCGCGAGCGGAGCGTTCCGCCTGCTCACCGTCAAGAGCCCCGAAGCCGGCGAGCTCATCCGCCACAGCGCGGAGCACGTCCTGGCCGACGCGGTGAAGCGGCTCTGGCCCGAGGCCGAGATCGACGTCGGGCGCAAAGACCACAGCGAGAAGTTCCAGTACGACTTCCGCTTCCCCCGCCCCTTCGCGCCCGAGGATCTGGAGAAGATCGAGGCGAAGATGCGCGAGATCCTTGCCGAGGCGAGCCCCTTCGAGCGGATCGAGGTCCGCCGCGGCGAAGCCGAGCGGATCTTCCGCGAGATGGGCGAGACCTTGAAGGTCGAGCGCCTCCAGGAGATCCCCGCGGGCGAGACAATCACCCTGTACCGGCACGGGAGCTTCACCGACCTCTGCCGCGGGCCGCACGCCCAGAACGCCGGGCAGATCGGCGCGGTCAAGCTGCTCGAGGCCTCCGGCGTCTACTGGAAGGGGGACGAGAAGAACGAGCGCCTGCAGCGGATCTACGGCACGGCCTTCGTCTCGCAGAAGGACATGGACGAGTACCTGGCGCGGCTGGAGCAGGCCCGGGCGCGCGATCACCGCCGCCTCGGCCAGGAGCTCGACCTGTTCAGCTTCAATCAGCTCGCGCCGGCCATGCCGTTCCTGCATCCCAAGGGCGCCCACGTCTACAACGGGCTGGTCGCCTACGTCCGCGAGCTCTACGCCCGCTACGGCTATGGCGAGACGGTCACCCCGCAGATCCTCGACGTCGAGCTGTGGAAGACCTCCGGGCACTACGACAACTACCGCGAGGCGATGTTCTTCACCGAGGTGGATGAGAAGCAGTTCGCGGTGAAGCCGATGAACTGCCCGGGCCACTGCCTGATCTTCGCCACGCGGCTGCGCTCGTACCGCGACCTGCCGGTCCGCTTCGCCGACTTCGGGCGGCTCCACCGCTATGAGCGGAGCGGCGTGACCAACGGCCTGTTCCGGGTGCGCTCGTTCTCACAGGACGACGCCCACGTCTTCTGCACCGAGGAACAGATCCAGGCCGAGGTGCTCGGCGTGGCCGAGATGATCCTCGAGGTCTACTCGACCTTCGGCTTCCAGGGCGCGCAGATCGAGCTGTCGACCCGGCCGGAGAAGCGGATCGGCTCGGACGAGCTGTGGGACCGCGCCGAAGGGGCGCTCAAGGCGGCCATGGAGTCGCGGGGGCTGGCCTACAAGGTCAACCCCGGGGACGGCGCCTTCTATGGCCCGAAGATCGATTTCCATGTGCAGGACGCTCTCGGGCGGAGCTGGCAGCTCGGCACGATCCAGCTGGACTATCAGATGCCGCAACGCTTCGGGCTGACCTATGTCGGGGCCGACGGCGCCGAGCACGCGCCGGTGATGATCCACCGCGCCATGCTGGGGTCGCTGGAGCGCTTCATGGCGATCCTCATCGAGCAGACGTCCGGTGCGTTCCCGCTCTGGCTGGCGCCGGTGCAGGCCGTGGTGCTGCCGGTCTCCGAGAAGTTCGCCGAGTACGCGGCGCGGGTGCGCGGCGAGCTGGAGGCGGCGGGGGTCCGCGTCGAGGTCGACGATCGCAACGAGAAGCTCGGCTACAAGATCCGCGAGGCCCAGCTCCAGAAGATCCCGTACATGCTCGTGGTGGGCGCGCGCGAGCAGGACGAGGGCACCGTCTCGGTGCGGCGGCGGGCCGGCGAGGATCTGGGCGCGCTGCCGGTGGCGGCGTTCATCGAGCGGGTGGGATCGCTTGGCGCGGCGCGAAGCACCGATCTGTAGAAGAAGGATGGAAGCAGTGATCAACCAAGCCGGGCCGCAGTGGCTCGGCCGCTCTCAGGGGGTGAGCTGAGTATCGACAAGACGGCCCGTATCAACGAACGCATCCGGGTTCGCGAGGTGCGCCTCGTCGAGGCGGACGGCTCTCAGGCGGGGATCGTCCCTGTCGAGGAGGCCCTGCGCCGCGCGCAGGAGCAGGCGCTCGACCTGGTGGAAGTGGCCCCGCAGGCCAAGCCGCCGGTCTGCCGCATCATGGACTTCGGCAAGTTCCTGTATCAGCAGAAAAAGAAGGCCCATGAGTCCAAGAAGAAGCAGAAGGTCATCCACGTCAAGGAAGTCAAGTTCCGTCCGAACATCGACGAGCACGACTATGACTTCAAGCTGAAGAACGCGATCCGGTTCCTGGAGGAGGGCGACAAGGTCAAGGCCACCGTCCAGTTCCGGGGCCGCGAAATGGCGCGGCAAGACCTGGGGCACAAGCTGATCCAGAGGCTGGCACAAGACTTGGGGGAGCGAGGGGTGCTAGAATCCTCCCCCGAAATGGCGGGCAACCGGATGCACGTCATCTTCGGTCCGCCCCGCCACCTGGTGAAGCCGAAGGACAAGGCAGAGAGCGCAGCTCCCTGAGGAGCCGTTCCGCCGGAGTTGTTCCGGAAAGTTGTCCTGAAAAAGACCGGCCGCCGAACCGACGTTCGGAACGGCGGGTTTTTCGCTGTACGCAGCAGGAAAAGGAGAGGACCCTTGCCCAAGCAGAAGACGCACAAGGGTGCCGCGAAACGTTTCAAGGTCACGGGGACTGGCAAGGTGACGCGTCACCACGCGAACCACAGTCACATGCTGACCGGCAAGACCACGAAGCGGAAGCGCAATCTGCGCAAAGCCACTCTGGCCTCGCCCGCGTTCGCGAGCACCCTCCGCGGGATGTTGCACGAGTAGGACCACGAGGAATCGTCCGGCCCCCCAGACCGGGGAGCCCCCGAGAAAAACCGATCGGCTGCCGGTGGGAGAACCTGTCCACCGGGGCTGTGGCCCGGCTGACAAGCCGGATTCCGCTCTGTCGAGCGGAGCCGCGCCGGGCCTGACCGCTGCCGCTTTGCGGGAGCAGAAACGAGGTTCGATCCAATGGCACGTGTCAAACGTGGAAATAAGCGCGTCCAGCGCCGCAAGAAGATCTTAGGTCTGGCGAAGGGCTTCTATGGAATGAAGTCCAAGAACCACCGCATGGCCAAACAGGCGGTGGACCGGGCCTTGAATTTCGCCTACCGCGACCGCAAGCAGAAGAAGCGCCAGCTCCGCAGCCTGTGGATCGTGCGCATCAACGCCGCGGCGCATCTTCACGGCCTCAACTACAGTCAGCTCATCCACGGCCTCAAGGCGGCCGGCTCCGACCTCGACCGCAAGGTCCTCGCCGACATCGCCGTGCGCGACGCCGAGGGGTTCGGCCGTCTCGCCGAGGCGGCGAAGCAGGCCCTGGAGGCTGCCGGCAAGCTGAAGCCGGCCTCCGCGGAGGCTTGATGGGGGAGGCTCCCGCGGGCCTCGCCGAGGCCGCCGCGCTCTCCGCACGTTTCGAGGACGAGTCCTCCCGGGCCGCCGACCGGGCCGCCTGGGAGGATCTCCGCCTGCGCTGGACCGGGCGCAAACAGGGGATCGTCCGTTCCCTGCTCGCCCGCACCGGCGAGGTCCCCCCCGCAGACCGCCGCGCCTACGGGCAGGCGGTCAACGCCTTGAAGGACCGCGTCGAGGCCCGCCTCGCCGAGCTCGACGAGGCGCTCGCCGCCCGCGAGCGCGAGGCGACCCGCCGCGCCGCCGCGGTGGACGTCACCCTCCCCGGACGCCGTCCGAGCGTCGGCAGCCTCCACCCGATCACGCGGGTGAACCGCGAGATGGAGCAGATCTTCACGGAGCTCGGCTACAGCGTGGCCGAGGGGCCGGAGGCGGAGACCGACTACCACAACTTCGAGGCCCTGAACTTCCCGCAGGACCACCCGGCGCGCGACACCCAGGACACGCTGTTTCTGAAGAACGGCTTCCTGCTGCGCACCCACACGTCGCCGGTGCAGATCCGCACGATGCTGGCGCGCAAGCCGCCGATCCGCATCATCTGCCCGGGCCGGGTGTTCCGCAACGACAACGACCTGCGGCACTCGCCGATGTTCCACCAGGTGGAAGGGCTGGCGATCGCCGAAGGGATCACGGTCGGTCACCTCAAGGGGACGCTCCTCGCGTTCCTCCGCCGCCTCTTCGCCCCGGACGTGGAGATCCGCCTCCGTCCGAGCTTCTTCCCCTTCACCGAGCCCTCGGCCGAGGTGGACGTCACCTGCCAGAGCTGCAAGGGGAAGGGGTGCGCGGTCTGCTCCGGCACCGGCTGGATGGAGATCCTCGGCTGCGGCATGGTCGATCCGCGCGTTCTCGACGAGTGCGGCATCGATCCCGACCGCTACTCGGGCTTCGCGTTCGGCATGGGGGTCGACCGGGTGGCGATGAACCGCTACGGGATCTCGAACATCCGTCTCCTGTTCGACAACGACGAGCGCGTGCTGCGCCAGGTGCGCGGCTGATGCTCTTCTCGACCCGCTGGCTCGCCGACTATGTGGACCTTCCAGAGGAGGTCCGGGAGCTGGCCCGCCGCCTGACCGCGGCCGGCCACGCCGTCGAAGGGATCGAGGAGAAGGGGGACGACGTCCTCCTGGACGTCGAGGTCACCACGAACCGGCCGGACTGCATGAACCACCTGGGCCTGGCGCGGGAGATCGCCGTGCTGTTCGGCCGGCCGCTGCGCGTGCCGCCCGTGGCGCCGCCGGAATCCGCCGGGCGGGTCGAGGACGCCGCCGCCGTCGAGGTGGAGGAAGAGATCTTCTGCCCCCGTTTCGTGGCGCGGGTGGTCCGCGGCGTCAAGGTCCAGGAGAGCCCGGCCTGGCTCCGCGACCGGCTGGCCTCGATCGGCCTGCGCTCGATCAGCAACGTGGTGGACGTGACCAATTTCATTCTGTGGGAGATGGGGCAGCCGCTCCATGCCTACGACCTCGACCGCCTGTCGGGCCGGAAGCTCCTCGTCCGCCTCGCCCACCGGGGCGAGCGGCTGACCACCCTGGACGGCGTCGACCGGGAGCTCGACGAGCAGATGCTGGTCATCGCCGACGCCGAGCGGGCCGTGGGCCTGGCCGGGGTCATGGGCGGCCTGGATTCGGAGGTGACGGAGCGGACCCGCGACGTCCTGATCGAGGGCGCCCACTTCCACCGGCAGGCGGTGCGCATCGCCGCGCGCAAGCTCGGGATGCACACCGACGCGAGCCACCGCTTCGAGCGCGGGGCCGACCCGGAGATCTGCGAGCGGGCGGTGAGCCGCGCGGCGCAGCTCCTCGCCGAGATCGCCGGCGGCACGGTCCTCGCCGGCGCCATCGACGCGCGGGGCCCCCAGGATGAATCCGCCGGCTGGCCGCCGCGCGGCCGGTTGGAGCTGGCGAAGCTCAACGCCTTCGCCGGAGCCGAGATCCCGCGGGCTGACGTGGAGCGCTGGCTCACCGGCCTCGGCTTCACCCTCCAGCCGGCCGGACCAGGTCTTCAGGAGGAGACGGCTTGGGACGTGACGGTCCCCTCCTGGCGCTACTACGATTTCCGGACCCGGCACCAGCCGCCGCATTCCGTCTATCCCCAGGATCTCTACGAGGAGGTCCTGCGGATGTACGGGTTCGACAACATCGCCGCGGCTCTGCCCGGCATCGAGGGCTCCGACGGCACGCGCACACCGGAGCAGTCCCTGCGCGAGCGGGCTCGCGACTGGCTGGCGGCCGCCGGCTATGCCGAAGCGGTCAACTTCGCCTTCCAGAGCCGCTCCCTCGACGGTCGCTTCCCGAGCCTGCGGCCCGGGACGGAGCCTCTGGAGCTGGCGAATCCGCTGTCGGAGGCCTACTCGGTGCTCCGCCGCTCGATGGTGCCCAACCTGGTCGAGAACGCCCGCTTCAACCAACGGCGCGGCGTGCCGGCCGTGCGGCTGTTCGAGATCGGACGCGCCTTCTTCCCGTCGGACAAGCTCGGCGCCCTGCCGGACCAGCCGGAGCAGGTGGGCCTGGTCTGCGGAGGCCGGACCGGCACGCCCTGGCAACGGGAGGCGGAGCTCGACCTCTTCGACCTCAAAGGCGCGGTGGACGGGCTCGCCGAAGAGCTGGGCGTGCGCCTGGAGGCGCGGCCGGCCGAGCTGACCGGCTTGCTCGAAGGCCACGCCGCCGAGCTCGTGCGCCCCGATCAGGGAGGCCGGATCGTGGGCTGGTTCGGCCGCGTCGAAGAGGAGGAGGGATATCCTCTGTATGTGGCCGAGATCGCGCTGGACGGATTGGCCGGTGGGAATGATCAGAGGCGGGGACTCGAGGTGGCTCTGCCGTCGCGGTTCCCGGGGATCGATGCGGACTTCACCCTGACCCATGCGCTCAACACGCCCTGGGCCGCGATCGACCGGGGCATCGCCGAAGCGACCCCGGCCGACCTCGTCTCCTGGAACCTCAAGGACCGGTATCGCGGTCCGGGAGTGCCGGAGGGGGCGGTGAACACGACGATCACGTTCCTCTACAACTCGCAGGAGCGTTCCCTGACCCAGGACGAGGTCAACGAGCGCCAGGACGCCTTGACCGCCGAGCTGGCGCGCCGTTTCGGATGGAGGAGCTGATGGCCAAAGCCAAGATCGAAGTAATCATCCCGACGGAAACAACCGAGACCGAGCCCCAGACCGAGATGGTCTGGCTGCAGGCCGTGGAGGAGAAGGTCCACGCCGCGGCCGGGCGCATCCGCGACCTGCGCGAGGAGAACGCCACCCTGCGGCGGCGGATCGAAGAGCTGGAAGAGCGGCTCGCCGCTCCTGCCGTCTCCGGCACGGCGGACCGCTGGGTCGAGGAGCGCGAGGAGATCCGGGGGAAGGTGGAGCGGCTGGTGGAGCACCTGGAAGGGATGCTCTAGGAGCCTGTCGGGAAACCGCAACTAGGTCGGCGAATGGGGTAAAATGGTCGCCATGGAGACGACCCGGTTTCTCCCGTACGCGCCCGGCCAGATTCTGCTGCTTCCACCCGACCTTCGCGAGTGGTTGGAGGAGGGGCATCTGGCCTATTTCATCCTGGATGTGGTGGAGGCGTTGGATCTGTCCGAGATCTACTCCTCCTACGATGGCTCCCGTGGCGGGCGTCCCGGGTTCGATCCCCGCCTCCTGGTGGGTCTCTTGGTCTACGGGTACTGCGTCGGGGTGACGAGCTCGCGCAAGATCGAGAAGGCGACGCATGAGTCGGTGCCGTTCCGAGTGCTCGCCGCCAATCAGCACCCGGATCACGCCACGATCGCAGAATTCCGGCGGCGTCACTTGGAGGCGCTGGCGCGCCTTTTTGTGCAAGTCCTTCGGTTGTGCGAGAAAGCGGGCTTGGTGCGTTTGGGGCATGTGGCCCTGGACGGAACGAAGATGCGGGCCAATGCCTCGAAGCACAAAGCGATGAGCTACGGCCGGATGGAGGAGAAAGTCCTCGAGCTTGAGGCGCAGGTGGCTGACCTGATTGGCGGCGGCGGAGGCGGCAGATCAAGCGGAAGATGCGCAGCTTGGATCTCGTCGCGGGGATGAATTGCCGAAGGAATTGCGCTTCCGCCAGCGGCGCTTGGAGAAGATCCGGGAAGCGATGGCGGCGTTGGAGGCTGAAGCTCAGGATGCGGCGCAGAAGCTTCGTGAGGAGAAGGAGGCCAAGGCGAAAGCGAAAGGCAAAGAGAGTGCTCCCATTGTCGCTGCTGATGGTGCGCCAGTGAAGGCCGCACGGCCTGCCGAGAAGGCGCAGAAGAACTTCACGGATGCCGATTCCCGGATCATGCGCGATGGCGCCACGAAGTCGTTCGAGCAGTCCTACAACTGCCAAGCCGCCGTAGATAGCCAAGCGCAGGTGATTGTGGCAGCGCAGGTCACTCAGCAAGCCAATGACAAGCAGCAAGTCAAACCGCTGGTCGAGCTGATGAAGTTAAATCTGAAGGGCCGGACTCCGGAAGAGTTGAGTGCGGATACAGGTTACTACAGCGAAGAGAACCTGGCCTATCTTGAAGGTCAACAGATCGAGCCCTATGTTCCGCCAAGTCGCCCAAAGCAAGAAGCTTCACCAGGAGAGCCGTTGGAGCCGATTCCTGACACTGCTTCAACTCGGGAGCGAATGGCTGCCAAATTGGGAACACCGACGGGCAAGAGGACGTACTCCAAACGGAAAGAAACCGTCGAGCCGGTCTTCGGACAGATCAAGGAGGCTCGTGGTATCCGCAGATTTCTGCTGCGTGGCCTGGGCTCGGTCCAAGCCGAGTGGGCGCTGATTTGTGCCACGCATAATCTCTTGAAGCTGTTCCGGAGCGGGTGGAACCTGCCGCAGGCGGCATAAGTAAGGCGGCAGATGGGCGCCGGAGCGCCTCACAGCCCCCAGAACGCCCATGGTGGAACCCGCAGGTGCTCACTCGGACTCCCCCTCCCGTGATCCTCAGTCAAGATCGCCCCCTCCTGGACTTGCCAGCAGGGACTCAGGAGCCATCCCCGGAGGGGGCTTTCCTGCGCGCAATCGAGTAAACCGACAGGCTCCTAGGCCCGGTCCGCGCCGATCACCTCGCCGATCCCCTTCGCCCCGTCCCGCGCCATCAGCTCCAGGAGCTCCTCGTTGATCCGCCGGGCGAGCGCCGGCCCCTGGTAGACCAGGGCCGTGTAGACCTGGACCAGGTGGGCGCCGGCGCGCAGGCGGCGGTAGGCCTCGGCACCGGAGTCGATCCCCCCCACGCTGATCAGCACCGCGCGCCCGAACAGCCGCCGCGCCAACGCGTCGAACACCCGGAAGCTCTTCTCCCGCAGCGCGCGGCCGGAGAGCCCGCCGAAGTCCTTGGCTCCCGGCAGCAGCGCATAGTCGTTCGTCGTGTTGGTCGCCACCACGCCGGCCGCGCCCGTGTCCACCGCCACCTCGGCGAGCCGGACGGCGTCGGCGAGCTCGAGATCGGGGGCGATCTTGACGAGGATCGGCCGGCTCGTGATGCCGGTGGCCGTGCTCAGCAGAGAGCGCAGGAACACCTCGTTCTGGAGGTCGCGCAACCCCGGGGTGTTCGGCGAGGAGACGTTCACCACCAGGTAGTCGCAAAGCTCGGCGAAGGCGCGGATCAGGGCCGTGTAGTCGGCGATGGCCGCTTCGGGGAGGGTGTCCTTGTTCTTGCCGACGTTGGCTCCAATCGGGATCGGCGAGGGCCGGAGCGCGGCGAGCCGGGTCCGCGCCGCGGCGAGACCGGCGTTGTTGAACCCCATCGCGTTCTGCAGGCTCTCCGCCTGGGAGAAGCGGAAGAGGCGGGGCCTTGGATTGCCCGCTTGCGGCTTGGGCGTGACCGTGCCGATCTCGACGAAGCCGAAGCCCAGGGCGGCCAGGCCGCGGACGGCGACCGCGTCCTTGTCGAAACCCGCGGCGAGCCCGATCGGATTCGGGATCTCGCGGCCGAAGAGCGTCTGGCGCAACGCGGGAGCGTCGACCAGGAAACGCCGGGAGAGAGCGGCCGTCGCGAACGGCAGAGACTGGGCCGCGCGGAGCGCGCTCATCGCGACACCATGGGCCGTCTCTGGGTCGAGACGGAAGAGAAGCGGGCGAACCAGGGACCAGGCGGCCACGGCGGGCATTCTACCCCTGGCACGTGTGCTATAGTGTGCCTCGCCAACTCGCTGGCGTGATTTGACTTGCCGGTGATGGGCACGACTCTGGAACGCGGACGCCATGCCTCCAACCACCACAGAGGTTGAGATTTTCGGCTCGGTGTACCACGTCCGTGGTCGCGACGACACTGGGTACTTCCAGAGCCTGGCCGACCTCGTCGACCGCAAAATGCGGGAGGTCGCCCAGCACGCGAGCACGACCGATACGTCTCGGATCGCGATTCTGGCGGCACTCAATATGGCAGACGAACTGTTCCGTATTCAGAGACGACAGGAAGGGGAACGGATCGAGATCAGGGAAAGGGTGGCGGAGATGACCGAGGAATTAAACCATGTCCTCGGTGGTTGAGAGGCCAAGAAGTCGCTCCGCCGGCTCAGAAGATATATGGAAACGAGTTGGCATCCCCTGCGCGTTTCGTGATGGGTACCACGATTGTAGAACCTACAACAACAAAACGGGAGTCTTTCACTCGTGGGACTGTGCCAGCCTCGCCTCGACGAGGACGCTAATGGCTCACGGAGCGGACACCCACCTGGCGCGTTTCAGGTTCTAAACGCTAGGGCCCACACGGCCGTGTGGGGGATGCCTTTATCTCTCTCCTCGTGAGAGGAGCCTTTCCCGATCCGCCTGGTCCCCCCCACTGTTCGCGAAGAGCAGGGGGCATCTGGTGAGAACTGAGATTCTGATCCTGGCCGTGGCCATCACGCTGGCTGCGGTCGTCGTTCCCCTCTTCTGGTGGCTCGGCCTCCGGAAAGAGGGGAAGCGCCGGCTCGACCAGGCGCAGCTCGACGCCGAAAGGCTGGTCGAGGACGCCAAGCGGCAGAGCGAGACCCGCCTGCGCGAAGCCGACGTCGCCGCCAAGGAGAAGCTGCTCCAGGCCCGCACCGAGTTCGAGACCGTCTCCCGGAAGCGGCGCACGGAGCTCGAAGCGCTCGAGCGGCGGCTGACGCAGAAGGAAGACAACCTCGACAAGAAGGGGGACGAGCTCGCCAAGCGCGAGCGGGACCTCAATCAGCTCGACCGTTCCCTGGCCGGCCGCGAGAAGAGTCTGGAAAAGAGGGAGCCCGAGCTCGAGCAGATCATTCAGGAGGAGCGGTCGAAGCTCGAGCAGATCGCCGGCCTCACCGCTCAGCAGGCTCGCGACGAGCTGGTCCGCGTCATCGAGGACGAGGCGCGCATCGAGGCCGCCCACCTGGTCAAGCGCCTGGAGGACGAGGCGCGCGAGACGGCCAACAGGCAGGCGCAGCGCATCATCGGCATGGCCGTGCAGCGCTCGGCCTCGGACTACGTCTCCGAGACCACCGTCTCGGTCGTCATGCTCCCCAACGACGAGATGAAGGGGCGCATCATCGGCCGCGAGGGGCGCAACATCCGCGCTCTCGAAACCGCCACCGGCGTGGACCTGATCGTGGACGACACGCCCGAGGCGGTCATCCTCTCCGGCTTCGACCCCTACCGCCGGGAAGTGGCCCGCGTGGCCTTGGAGCGGCTCATCGTCGATGGGCGCATCCATCCGGCGCGCATCGAAGAAGTCGTCGAGAAGGTCAAGGCCGAGTTCGAGCAGAAGATCCTGCAGGAAGGGGAGGCGGCGCTCCTGGAGCTGAACATCCCCGGGATGCACCCGGAGCTGGTCCGGCTGCTCGGCCGTCTGCGCTACCGCACCTCCTACGGCCAGAACGTCCTCCAGCACAGCAAAGAGGTCGCCTTCCTGGCGGGCACCATGGCCGCCGAGCTCAAGGCCAACGTCCAGGTCGCCCGCCGCGCCGGCCTGGTGCACGACATCGGCAAGGCGATCGACCGCGAGATGGACGGCACCCATCTGCAGATCGGCATCGACCTGCTGCGCAAATACGGCGAGACCGAGGAGGTCGTCCACGGCATGGCCTGCCATCACGGCGACTACGATCCGCAGACGGTCGAAGCCGTGCTGGTCACGGCGGCCGACGCCCTCTCGGCGGCGCGGCCCGGAGCCCGCCGCGAGGTCCTGGAGACCTACGTGAAGCGGCTCGAGAAGCTGGAGGAGATCGCCTCCAACTTCAAGGGAGTACAGAAGACCTTCGCCATCCAGGCCGGCCGCGAGATCCGCATCATCGTGGACAGCGGCAAGATCGGCGACGAGCAGGCGCTCTGGCTCTCCAAGGACATTGCGCGGAAGATCGAGCAGGAGCTGACCTATCCCGGCCAGATCAAGGTGACGGTAATCCGCGAGACCCGCTCGGTGGAGTACGCTCGTTGAGGCTGCTCTTCGTCGGCGACGTCATCGGAAAACCTGGCCGCCGGGCGCTCCAGAACATCCTGCCCCGCTTGGTGGACCACCACCGGACGGACTACGTGGTGGTCAACGTCGAGAACGCGGCAGGCGGCTTCGGTATCACCCCCGAGGTGATGCACGAGCTGTCCGACCTGCCGGTCGACTGCTTCACGACCGGCAACCACATCTGGGACAAGCGGGAGGGGTATGACCTCCTCGACCGCAACCCCCGGCTGCTGCGCCCCGCCAACTATCCCGAGGGGAATCCCGGGAAGGGGCTGTACGTGGGGGAGACCGCGGCCGGGATTCCGGTGGCGGTGCTGAACCTGGAGGGCCGGGTCTTCATGAGCGAGCTCGACTCTCCGTTCGTCATCGCCGACCGGCTCCTCGCCCAGCTCGACCGCACCAAGATCAAAGTGGTCTTCGTCGACTTTCACGCCGAAGCCACGAGCGAGAAGCAGGCGATCGCCTTCTATCTCGACGGCCGGGTGAGCGCGGTGATCGGCACCCACACCCACGTCCCCACCGCGGACGAGCGGGTCCTGCCCAACGGCACGGCCCTGCTGACCGACGTGGGCATGACCGGCCCCTATGAATCAGTGATCGGCATGCGGATCGACAAGGTCCTCAAGCGCTTCCTCCTCCAGACCCCCAGCTCGTTCGAGGTCGCCAAGCGCGACGTCCGCCTTGCCGCCGCCCTCGTCGACGTCGACGAGAAGACCGGCAAAGCGCGCGGCATCGAGCGGATGCTGATCCCGGACGCGCAGGGGTAGCCTCTCGGGCCAGGAATCACTCGAAGTACCCACCGGAATCCACGATGAGGTGAACCTGCCCGCCGCCTCCGGCCACCGTGCGGGTACCGAGACTGGCGGTCCCATTCCGGGCGAGCGAAACGATGGCATTGTTCGCCAAGGTCTGGCCGCTGGCAAAGTTGATCGTGCTCGCCACCGGCGGCGGCGCATCGCCGGGAAACAGGCTCACATACCCGGCCCCGCTGCTCCCTGTGACCGTCACGTTCAGCGCCAGGGCACGCGCCGTGAGCGGAATGCCGCATTGAGACAGCCCGGCGGACAGAGCGAACACGCGGTCCAGGCCCGAGACGAGCGAGGTGCCCTGCCGTGTGTCCAGGATCCGGCAAGGCGCGATCGTGTGGAGGTCATGCCCCAGGAACGCGAAGCGCCGGATGAGGACCCCTGAGCCGTCACTGTCCTGCCCCTGCCAGGCGGCGAAGAAGGTGCCGGCCGAGCTTGCGCTGAGAGCGGGGCGTCCCTGGTCATCCGGAAAGGAGACGTGCACGAGACTCCCGGCCGCCGCCGGCTGTTCGAGGAAGTCGAACGGCCGCGCCACGACTCCCGGTCCTCCCTGGTCGGCGCTCCACCCCTCCCACAGCACGAGGAAATCGCCGGACCCCGCGCTCTCGACCGCGGGCCGGGTCGCGGGCCCGGAGGAGCCTGCATCCGCCTGGACCTCAGTGCCCAATGGCGCCAGGAACCGGTCGAAGCGCCGCGCTTGAATCACCGTTCCGTCGGAGGAGCTCCCTTCCCACAGGGCGATCACGTTGCCCGAGGCATCGACACCGATCCGGGGAAAGCTCTGGAACCCCGCGGCGGAGACATTGGCACGGACCGCGGCGGGGTCGGCTGAGCCGAGAGTTGCGGCGAAACGGCGGAGGAACACCCCCGAGCCCTCGCCATCGGGCGCCTCCCAGGCGAAGATCACCTGGGCGGCCGACTGAAACGCGAGATCCGGGTGCCGCTGAGGACCGGCGAAGGAGGTGGGCACCATTACCTCGGCCGACAAAGGGCCGGCGGCTCCGAAGCGCCGCGCCACGACGCTCCATCCGTCACCGTCCTGCCCGAAGCTCTCCCAGACGACCACGAAGTCTCCGGTCGCGCCATGAGCCACGCGGGGTGCCCTCTGGTCGCCCGCCGTGGTGCTGTTGACCTGGGCTTCCGCGCCGAGCGGCGCCCCGAGGGCCGAGAAGCGCCGGACAAAGATCCCGGAGCCGCTGCCGTCCTGCCCTTCGCTCTGCCACACCACCGTGAACGTCCCATCCGGCGCCGCGGCGACGTCGGGGTTCTGCTGGCAGTCCGGAAGGTACGAATTCACCATGAGCTCAGGACCGAAGGGAGCGCCATCCGGTCCATAGGCGCGCGCCAGGACGTCCATCTCCTGTCCGTCCGTGTTCGCGCTCTGCCAGACGACGAGAGCGCCGCCCGAAAGGGCGACGGCCGTGGCCGGAGCCGACTGGAACCCCGCCGGATTCCCGGGAACCTGGGTCTCGGCGCTGATCGGCTGGATCTGTGCGTGGGTTGCGGTGGCGGCGAGGAAGGTGAAGACGGCGAGCAGAGGGCGGAGGTGGCGATAGGTGTGCATAGCGAAAGGCTGAAAAGTTCATTGTACCTGGAGGCCGTTTCTCGATCGAATCCTTCCTGTGCTAATTTGGCAACCAAGAACACAGGGGAGATCGGCGTGCTCAGAACCGGCCTGTCCGGGTGGAGCCTCACGACGGTTGTTCAGGTGGCTGTCCCGCTTGGAGCTCTCCTGGCTCTTTGCCTGCCGTCCTCGGCCGCGGCCCAGAGCTCCTGTGGGAGCACCTCGCTGGGCGCCTATAGCTGGGCCGCCTCCGGCCAGGTGACAAAATCCAACAACTGCCAGGGGACCACCGGCTTCCGGTGCTGGCCGGTGGAGAACAAGGCCTGGTATCTGGAAAAGACGAGCCCCTCCTGTGACCCCGTCGCCGGCAGCTGCGGGGTGAAGATCCATGCTACCGCCACCATCCCGGGTCTGCGCGACATGATCAACGAGGACGGACTTTTCGGCTCTCTGACTCCCTGGGCAGAATGGTATCCGTGCTCGGGAGCCGGCTGCTCGCCAGACATTGCCTGCGGCCTCGATGCCGCTGGCGGACGCATCAACTTCGACAATCTCGACACCTGGCTGGAGACGGGAGTGTCCTGCGCGCAGGCAAAAACACTGGATCTCTCGGTGAAGATCCGCGTCTGCCCCACGGTAGCCGGATGCCAGAAAACCGAGGTCATCGACATCCCCGGCGTCGAGCTCGCCCAGTCCCTCGGATGCCCCTCCGCACCCCCGGTCGTCTGCGGCGAGCCGAGCGGTTCTTCGAGCGGCGCGGCGGGTCTCTCCTGCCCCCTGTGCCAGGCGGTCGGAGCCGGCGCCGGCGGCGGAGGCTGCAGTGTGCCGGTGGGCGGAGGCGGCCCGAGCTGCGAGCCGGCCGGGCTGGGCAAAGCCCAGGTCCGCTATGCGGCCGGAGCCGTGGGCGGCGACGGCCTGCCCGGCGCCACCGCCTGGCGGACGGCCCTGGGACGCTTCTGGGTCCATGACTTCGCCGAACGGATCGTCGCCGATCCGGACGCCAGCCACGTCTGGCTGCTGACCCGCTACGGCAGCTTCCGTGAATTCTCCAACCTGGCTGCCGGCAGCGGCCTGCGCCTGTACCAGACGCGCGCTCCGTCCGACGAGTTCCGCAAGCTGTACCTCGACACCGCCACGAGTGGCTGGGAGCTTCACTCCCTCGACGGCCGCAAAGACGTCTTCCGCTCCGATGGACTGTGGCTGCGCACCGTCTTCGCAGCGGACCCGAGCCATCCCATTCAGGGAACCTACAACGCGAGCAACCAGCTCACCGCGGTCAGCTTCCCCGACGGCCGCGGCGATACCTTCGCGTATCACCCGGGCGGCAAGCTCGCCTCGATCACCGAAGTCGCCGTGGCGGGCTCGGGGACACCCTCGCGGACCTGGAGCTTCACCTGGTCCGGTGACGAGCTGACGCTGGGCACACGGCCCGACGGCACCGCCTGGCAGTTCTTCTATGACCCGTCACGTCCCGGCTATCTGACGCGCATGGATCTGGTCTCGGGCCCGCTCGGCCGCGTCGTGGCCGCCTTCGAATACGTGGCCGGGACCAACAACATCGCGAAGAGCTGGCGTGGAGATCCCAGCTTCACCGGCCCCAACGCGGCCGACAAGGTCACCTACAGCTACACCAACCCGGCGCGCCCCACGCAGACCGTCGTCACCCGCACGGTCTCGGCCACCTTCAGCCAGGTGACGACCTACGCCCTCGCCCGCGACACGGTGAGCGGAAAGCCCAAACCGGTCTCGATCCTGGGGTCCTGCCCCACCTGTGGGCTGTCACCGACGACGAGCTTCGCCTACACCGGAACGAACCCGCTCCTGCCGTCGTCGATGACGGATGCCAAGGCGACGCGCACCGACTCCACCTACGACGGCAACGGTCGATTGTCGACGAAGACCGAGGCGGCCAACGTCCCCGCCTTGACGCGCCTGACCTCGTACACCTATGACGCAAACTTTCCGGGCCTGGTCACCCGGGTGGAGGTCCCTTCGACCTCCGGCGGCACCAACAAGCGCCGCACCGACTCGGCCTACCACGCCACGACCGGGCTGATGACGAGCCGTACCGTGGACGGCTTCGAGGCGGGAGCGGCGCTGCCGGCCGGCGTCAAGACCACCGCCTCCACCTACAACGGCTCGGGCGAGCCGGCCACGATCGATCCGCCCGGTTTTACGACCACCGACGTGACCACCTTCACCTACAACCTCGCCGGCCGCAATGGGCACGTCGCCGACAGCCAGATCGATCCGCTGATCGGAGCCACCACTTTCGGCTACGACGGCCTCAACCGCCGGACGTCGGTGATCGATCCGAACAACGTCGAGACCACGACCGCCTACGACGCGCTGAGCCGCGTGACCGAGGTCCGCCGGAAGGGCGCGACGTCCGCCGACGACCTGGTGACCACCTACACCTACGCGCCCTTCGGAGATCTCTTCTGCACGAAGCTGCCGCGCGGCAACGGCATCGAGTACGTCTATGACGAGGCCGGGCGGCTGAAGGAGATGATCCGCGGCACCGCGGTCGCCACTCCGACGAGCACGGCCTGCCTCGACACCGCCTCGCCGCGC
>DATFPH010000322.1:0-23148 GCA_035264905.1 Thermoanaerobaculia bacterium | reverse complement strand
CGAAGGCCAAGCGGTGAGGTAGCTGATGACCGACGTCTCCAAGTACACGAGAGCAGCCATGGCCAAAGTGTACCCCAGGTCCACATCGGCCCGGTTCGCCCTGGCATGTACCTGCCGCTGGAGCTCAACACGCCGGCCCTGGTCGGCGGATTCCTGGCGCACTACGTCGGCAAGCGGGCGGACCGGGTCGGGGGCGAGGAAGGCCGCAGCATGATGGAGCGAGGCGTGATCATCGCCTCGGGCCTGATGGCCGGCGGCGCCCTCGGCGGCGTCTTCGGCGCGAGCCTGCGTCTCTTCCCCTGGTACAACGAAGAGCTGATCACGACGCCGTTCTTCACCAACGAGCCGATCTCCCAGACCGTCTCGGCGGCGCTGTTCGTCGGCCTGTGCGTGTACTTGTGGCGGGGGTCGGTGAAGAGGGCGAGGCCGTAGAAGTCAACCCAAGGTCCCAGGCGGTCGCGGCGGCCGGCGTCGAGAGAGCTGGTAGGACATCTGCGCGCGGCACGAGGTCCGGGACGATTCGGCCGGCTTTGTCGTAGCGGTCGTCGGCCAGATCGTTGCGATCCAACGCGCTAAGCCGTCTGACCGGTCTCCGAACGGGGTGGGCGTGGCGCGTGCCGCACTGGAATCCTCCCAGCGGCTGCTTGGCGAGCGCGCAGTTGCTCGCACAAGACGTGGAGGTCCCCGCCGACGGCTGCGACGATCCGTTCGCGTGCAGCTCGGACCTCGGCGACGATCGGATCAACCCAAGGGGTCTGCGGCTCATCAACTGGCATCGACATGCGAGGATTCCTCTCCCATTAGTTCGTCGGGTGTACACAGGATGGGCGCCTCGTACGACCGCAGGACTGCCAAGAAATTCGCCCGCCGGGCGGCGGCAACGGGATCGCCATCTGCGCACTCCAGATGCACAAGCTCCGAGACCACCACCTCGAAAAAGCTGCGGCGCCGGAGCCACCATTCGTGGGTTAACTGCTGCCGCCCTGCCACGATCACGTCGCGCGAAGGCCAAGCAGTGAGGTAGCTGATGACCGACGTCTCCAAGTACACGAGAGCAGCCATGGCCAAAGTGTACCCCAGGTCCACATCGGCCCGGTTCGCCCTGGGTATGTACATGATCTCGGCTTCGGGCTTTCTGGCGATGGCCGTTGAAGCGGGCCTTCGTCAGCTCTGGCGCGAGCGCATCCTCGGACAGTATCTGCGGGGCGAGATTCCCCGAGAGCAGGCGATCGAGCGCGCCGGAATCGATTGGGTGGAGCTGGCCGAACATCAGTATGCAGCGATGAGCGAGGACTTGGCGTGGGCTCGGGGCGACTAGCGGCAGCTCGCGCGCGGCCCGCCTGCTCGGCATCACCCGCTCGCAGCTCTACTACCGGATGCAGAAGCACGGGTTGGATCTGCCGGCGGGGCAGGCGGTGAGCTGAATTCGAGAGGCTGGCCGCGACGTTTCCGGACGGCTGCCGATTTTTCAGGACTACGTCCGACTTTTCGGGACTGCCCCCGATCTTTCCGGACTACCCCAGACTTTCCCGGACTACGCCAGACATTTCCGGACTACGCCGGACTTTTCGGGACTACACCGGACTTTTCGGGACTACCGCGGGTTTTTAGCGGCTATTCCGCGCGTGCAACCGTTATCTCGCGCGTGGAGCCACTACCGCGGGGCGTCAGCCCTTGCGCGCCGTCTTTTCCCGTTTCACGCCGGATGCAGGGCTGGCGCGGGAGATTTCCTCGCGAACCACGGTGCGGATCGCTTGCAGGAGCTCGTCGGAGAGAGCGGCGGGCCGGGCCGCCTGGCGGTGATCCGGAGGCAGCCAGTCGTCGATGGTGCGGGCCGCCTCCCAATGGGGGAGCCCGCGTTCGAGGAGATGGCTGGGGTGGATCTGGAGGACCTGGCAGAGCGGCAGCAGGTGGTGGAGCTTCAGGTCCATGCGGCCGTCAAGAAGCCGCGGCAACGTCCCATGGCCGATCTGCAGCGCGTCCTCGATCTGCCGGGGAGAAATGGGCAGTTTGGACAGAGCCATGCTCAACAGCGCCCGCACCAGATCCAGACCGTCGTTTCGAGCCATGATGAGCGGACTCTACGCGAGGGCGGCCGGAGGTCGCAAGGGATGGGCCCGCGAGCGGTCTCCTCAGACTCAGCAGGCCGGTCTGCGCCTCCGGGGTACGTACCGACAACGTGCCGGTCCGGCGGCTCGTCTCCAAGCACGCCAGCGGAAATGAAGCTTATACGCACCAGAAAATGTCATTGACGCACCTTCGCAACTCGGCTAAGCTGAAGGCAACCGGCTGACAGGAAAGGACATCGAGGCAATCCGGCTCCGCACCCGAGACGCTTACACGACAGGCCCTCGACGGCCAAGCAGCCGGACCGGACCTGGGGCTTGGGTGCGATATACGACGAAGTCGGTGGGCGGAGTAGGGCCAAGGACGTCGCATAAGCCCAAATACGATGACGGTCAGGTAGGCTGTTCTGCGCCAGGAGGAGCATAAATGTCTGAGTTCCTCGAAGGACTGCTCGGCCAATCGGTCGCACTCTTGACATTCTTCGCGTTCCCGGCGCTGCAGTATTTGTGGTTGAGGAGCCTCACATCTCGCGAGGGTTCGACAAATCTGTCGTTTTCTACCTACGGATTCCGTGTCGCTGTGGCTAATCAGTTTGGAAAGCGGGTGATCTCCGACATGCGGTGGCGTGCGATCGTGCGAAAACTTCGGCCTTCGCCGGACAACCCACAGCTTAGCCTTTGCGATGACGTGGAGCTTCATTCTAGGGAGGACTTCTTTCTGTTTCCCGGAGGCGATCAGATCTTGGCTGCGTTCACCCTGCGCGAAGATGGAAACCAGGTCGTGCTTGTCTCTACGTCTATAACGGGAACGGAACGGCAACGAGTGCCAATTGGCGAGAATAGCTTCCTTATCTGCGATTTTGTGGCTACCGTGGAAAATCCCCTAAACTTCGATTTCAGAATTGCGAAGCGAATAGCAGTCAACTTGACCGAGCTACGCGATAACTGTCACTACCATGCTGCGCGCAGGCAGTATGTGCCCAATAACTTTAAATGCCTTACAGGTCCCCCAATCGTAACAACAAAGGATATTGAGTCAGGTGGTCGATGGTCACTGCCTCTTAGGCCTACGACTTCGAAGAAGGTACAGAAGGCGCGTGACTTGGCGCACAACCCTGCTGCTCAAGCGGACGCCTGACGGCACCGTTAGCAGCATCCTCGTTATGCGCGTTCTTTGCCAGTACGTTTCTTGTGAGGAGCGAACATCTTCCGACTTGCGATACCCAACCAATAAGGAGGATAACTATCATGCGCCTCAGATTGTTGTCGTTTCTAAGCGCGACGCTTTTCTGGCTCGCTCAACCGTTGGCCGGTCAAGAGAATCCGCCGAAGCCTTGGCTCACCGACTTCGGCGAGTTCGTTAAGGGAATGAGGGCATGCGGCACGACTAACCCGGCGAAATGTGAGCTAGGTACACTCAATGCGGCTCGAGTCACATGGGAGGGAACTTTCACGTCATTTGACGACCAGAAATCGGTCGCGACTGTTGCGATGGGAACTCCGGATCTCACGATCACCGTCGACGGGACCGAGAAGAAATTGATCTGCTGCAGCTTTGGAGTCATGCAGCCGGAGAAATGGAAGGCACTAACGCCAGGCGCAAGTGTGAAGTTTCAGGCTTCCTTCAACCGACTGTTACCTATTATCCCGGCGCCGACCGCCCTCATTGTGGCACTTCAAGATGCGGTGCCGGTGGAGTAGTGCGCGTCGGGCTCGCGGGATGCGCGGCGCCAGCGCATAACTCCCTAGCTGTAGTGACTCGCGGCGCTTTGAGGCATTGTTGGAAAAGCGCAGCGCATAACACGGCCGATCGAGCCGGACGGCTACGCCGCCGCTCATCGGCAAGATCGTTAGGCGGGGGCCTCACAGGGGCGCTCAATGCTATAACAATCCCAGAAAGCAGCAGGAGGCGATTATGTATAGAGCAATAATCCGGATAGCCAGTATAGCGCTGCTAGGAACTTACGTGGTTTCGTTTCACCTTCTCGCCCAGCTCCCTACACAATTGGACAAAATGACTCCCTCGGTAAGAGCGGAAGTTGAACGGCTCATGAGTACCGACCCCACCACGCGCGCTGGAGCCGTCGTTAGCCTTGGCAATCTGGGGCCGGATGCTTTGCCGGCACTACCTTGGCTCCTTGCGTTGGTTGAGGACACAAAACGCGTCGTTTCGTTTCCTCAGATGCAGGAAGTGCCTATCCGTGTCCTTGCCATCCGCAGTCTGCGCACGCTTGGGGCACTCAAAGCGATTTCACAGCTAGCTGACGATCCCAGTAACCCCCTACAAACCAGAATCAACGCAGCTGTCGCACTTGCGATGCTAGGCGCACCAGGCTCTGCCGACAGAGTCTTAAGTCTCATTCCTCTCGTAGCTCAACCGAGTGGTGACCCCGGCGAACTCAGAGACCTGACTGCGGTAATGTACTGCACCACGAAGTTGGTTGATATGATGGACCTCCTACTAAAACAGGCAGAAGAGTGGCCTGCTGTGTCCCGCGACAGATCGTTTGTACTTGATGATTGGAGAAATTGGGTCATTGACGGACCCGGCAGAAATTTCAATTCCACTTTCAGCCAGAGAAAGGATTGGTGGGCAACAAACCGTGGTACAGGCTCGATGCTTACGCTCGAGTACATGAAGGAGGATTGTGCCAATGTCCAGAGGTAGACTTTCTCTAGTTAGTCATGTCGGCAGCGCCGAAACCGCCTAACCCCGCGATGCACCGGACAGAAACGCTCTCGCGTTCCTGCCGGTGATCTTCCAAGGCGTTAGGCGTTAGAGAGTCATCCCATCAACTCCATACAGCGGTCTTTCCTATATGAGTGAGCCACAGGATATAGACGCTAAGCGCATTCACTGTTGGAATCATGCCCTAGAGGCTTATGGCACAGCCTTTGTGTTGCAGCGACGCGCAGCACGCTTACGGCGGATCCGACGACTACTGGCCTTTTTTGGTCTTGTAGTGCCGGTGCTTGTCGGGATTATAGCCACCCGCTTTTATAAGAATTCGCCGATTCCCAGTTGGGTGATTCATTCCGCAGGCGTTGCCTCCGCGATACAAAGTTTACTTGCCTTGTGGGCTCTAGTGGCTAAGTGGGAGGATTCTTTGTCTGAGGCAGTGCAAGCTGCCCAGAAGAACTTTGCCCTTCACACGCGTTGGGAGCATCTCGCGCGCGGGGGCGACGGAGCACTTATCGATGCCTTTCCTCAACTTGCAGCCGAGGATGAGACGCAACGACAGTCGGACGTGAAGCTTTTCGTTTCGGATAGAGAAAGGGCTGTAGGAATGAGAGCAGGTTTATTTAAGTTCGGCCGAGCGTGTGACCGGTGCTCTAAAGTTCCTACCTCGGAAGCACCGTCCTTCAGCTTCAGAAGAAAATGTAATATTTGCAAGGAGATCCTATAATGAATATTTTGGACCCGCAGGCGTTTAGCTTATTCCTCACGTGGATGCATTTGCCGCCTGCTCAACAAGATCAGTTTCACTTAGCAGTTGGAAGTTACCGAGATCTGACAGATAATGACCGTGCTGCTCTCTTGCAGAATATTAAAAATATAGTTGCATCGGTTGACTTGGGGCCGTTAAGGACCCCGTGCCCTCGTTGCGGACGATGATTAGTGTAACATGACGCCCAGGGCCTGAAGCGGACGCCTGACGGCACCGCTTGGGCCCGAAGACGTTGGCCGACACTCGGACCGATGAAGGTGACTCCACGACAGGCCGCCGAACCGCTGTTCGCCTTGCTGGTACTTGCTGCGGCTACGGCCATGGTGTGCAGGGGGATCACATGAAGAAGCTCACCGTCGATCTATAGAATTGCTACGGAATCAAGAGACTTGTCACCGAGCTCGATTTCACCACCCGCCGGACCTTTGCCATCTATGCACCGAACGGCGCAATGAAATCCTCCTTCGCTGAAGCTTTCAAGGTGCCATTCCACGAAGGTGCCGAGTTTAGAAAGGGCAAGCAAAGGCCGGACGCAATGGACGCCAGGCATCCCTAACGAAGAGACGGCCCTCGCGCATCATTGGTCCGCGCCCAACCCAGGAGAGTCGCCATGTCCGAGCTATCTCAAGCGATCGCTGCCCCGGTCCGCGCGACCCTCGGGGGCATCGTGCCCATCCTGCGCGTCGCTGACCTGGAGGCGAGCGTCGCGTACTATGTAGAGTGCCTCGGCTTCAACGTGCAGTGGAGAGCCGATCCCGTCGCGTCGGTCGGACGCGACGGCGCCACCCTGATGCTCTGTGCGATCTGAAGGTGACGAAAACATCCATGTCCGTTCGTCTTGGAGGCCTTTTGCCCGCCGTTGCAGGATGGCACCGTGGGTGCGGTCGATCTAAAGGCACAGGGAAGGCCCCAGAGGGGCCGGAGTCAGGAAACGAGCAATGTTTTTAAAGCCCCGGAGGGGCGACAGCAGGCTCGGCAGGGCAAGGGGTTGCTGTCGCCCCTCCGGGGCTCGGGAACAAATGGGGACCTCCTGACCCGGGGTCGCCGCGCCGATGGCGCTTTGCCCCCGGGCTACATGCTTGAGCCTCTCCGAGGCTCCTCTTTTGCAACAACCGGGTAGAGACGAGGTAGAGAGGAAAAGACATGAAAACACAACAACGTGACGAGCTGCTCAAGACATTGAAAACCCGTTTCGAGAAAAACATGAACCGGCACAAAGGCCTCGAGTGGGCCAAGGTCCAAGCAAGGCTGGAAGCCAACACCGAAAAGCTGCGGTCACTCCATGAAATGGAACGAACTGGCGGTGAGCCGGATGTTGTTGGCCACGATGAAAGGACGGGCGAATACATTTTCTATGATTGTTCCGCGGAAAGCCCTAAAGGCCGCAGGAGTGTTTGTTACGACCGCGAGGCGCTGGAGTCGAGGAAAGAACATCAACCGGAAAATAACGCTATTGATATGGCTGCTGCCATGGGGATTGAGCTTTTAACGGAGGAACAATACCGAGAGCTGCAGAAGCTTGGAGAATTCGATGCGAAAACGTCGAGCTGGGTGAAGACACCTTCTGAGATCAGAAAGCTCGGGGGAGCCCTCTTTTGTGATCGACGCTATGGCCATGTCTTCGTGTATCACAACGGTGCACAATCCTACTATGCGGCCAGGGGGTTTCGCGGTTCGCTGAGGGTCTGAATGTTTCAGCCGGTCGATCTATTCAAAGATGATGGATCGAGATCATCCCAGCCGATCTTCTCCCCGGCGCATCGCGCGGGTGGCCGGCGCGGCTTACCTCGACGTCCTGGCAGCGCTTTCCCGGCCAGATCGGCGCCTCCGGTCCCGATGGCACAGACCGTGAGATAGGGGAGAGCTGGCGAGGCGGGCGAGGGCGCAGGTCGATTCCGGGCCGTCTCGTTCGTCTTTGTCTCAGGAGGAGGAACCCAGCCCCGAAGGGGCGATATCGTAAAGCCTGGGGCGTAAGCCCCAGGTGTCGGGCCACCACCCCATCAGAAAGCCCCGAAGGGGCGGCAGCAGACTGACGAGGAGCCGCCTACGAGATTCCCGTCCGCCTCCTTCATGGCCGGCCAAGCCGCCATTGGCACCCCCGGGGAGTGGAGGCTTGGACTCCATAGGACTATCAGCTCTCGCGCTTGACTTTGACAAGCAGGAGACGTAAGTCTGCACCGTCGGGCCTGACTATCGGCGCGGGAGTATCCTCATTTAGCCTTCAGGTGCTGCTCTCCTCCTGGTGCCGAAGATCGAGAGCCCGCGAGAGCTCCTCCGGAGTGTAGACGGGCAAAGCCGCCTTCTTGAAGTGGCGCGAATTGCGGGTCACGATCCCTTGTGCGCTCACCTGGCGTGCCGCTTCGTGGAGTACGGCGTCTTCATAATCCGCGAAGCCCAGATCGAGAGCCGTTTCGAGGACTGCCCGGTTCACTGGCGCGATCTCAAAGAGGCTGAGGAGCTTCTTCACTTCGGCGAGCGACCGCTCGGCGCCGAGGGCACGGGTCGCGAGATAGTGGATCGTGGTGACGGTCGTGGCGCAGATACACCCGGTCAGATCGCCCGCTTCTACTCGCGATAGCACCTCGGCCGAGGCCGCAGCATGGGGCTCCCGGTCCAACATCACGTCGAGCACGACATTGGTATCGAAGAGCAGCCTCAAAGATGTTTTTCTTCCAGATGCCGGCGATAGTCTTCTTCGTCGAGCCCGGAACCGGCCAGGACTCCGCGCAGCGATTCCACGATCGGTGTCGAGGGCCGGGATTGGCGTCGTCCCAGCTCGGGGAGCATTTCAAGGTAGTCGGCTACGAGCTGTGAAACCGACTTGCCCGATCGACGAGCATAGGACTTAGCCCGGTCGATCAACTCGTCGTCGATCCTCAGGGTCAGCTTGGTTTGCACGATAACCGCCCTCCTCCTGACGTACAACTTCCTACTCAGTGTACGTCCGGCGCGGAAGTTCGTCAATGAGGCCCCTGGGAATCGCGTCGTGCCTCACCACGGTGGTCACAGGGGCCTCTACGACCGCTCCTCCCACACCTGCGCGAGATGCACGATCGTCTCGACCGCCTTCTCCATGTCCTGCGCCGACACCCACTCGAAGCGGGAGTGGAAGCTCTGCTCGCCCGCGAAGATGTTGGGCGTCGGCAGGCCCATGAAGCTGAGCTTGGAGCCGTCCGTGCCGCCTCGGATGGGTTTGGTGTGCGGCTCCATCCCGGCGCGGCGGATCGCCTCGCGGGCGTTCTCCACCACGTCGGGGAGGTGGTCCAGCACCTCTCGCATGTTGCGGTAGCTCTCCTCGATCTTCACCTCATAGGACGAGCCCGGCCAGTCGGCGACCGTCTCGCGGGCGAGCTTTTCCAGGAAGTCCTCTTTCTCCTTGAGGCCCGGCGTCTTGAAGTCGCGGATCAGCACCTTGACGGCGGTGCGGTCGACGCTCGGAGTGACCACGTAGGGATGGACGTACCCCTCGTATCCGTCGGTCGTCTCCGGCGACAGCGTGTCCTTGGGCAGGCGGTTGATGAAGTCGGCGGCGACCCGGATCGCGTTGACCATGACCCCCTTGGCGTAGCCCGGATGGGTGTTGCGCCCCTGGAAGGTGAGGGTCATGGCGTCCGCCGAGAAGCTCTCGTACTCGATCTCGCCGCGGGGGCCGCCGTCCATGGTGTAGGCGTACTTGGCGCCAAACTTCTCCACGTCGAAGTACTTGGTGCCGCTCCCCACCTCCTCGTCGGGGGTGAAGCCGATGCGGATCGGGCCGTGGGGGATCTCGGGATGCGCCAGCAGGTACTCGGCGGCGGCGACGATCTCGGCCACGCCGGATTTGTTGTCGGCGCCGAGGAGGGTCGTGCCCGAGGCGGTGATGATGTCATCGCCGACCCGCTCCGTGAGGTACGGGATCTCGGAGGGACGAAGGACGGCCGTGGGGTCGTCCGGCAGCACGATGTCCTGGCCCTGGTATTCGCGGTGGATGATCGGCTTGACGTTCTCGCCGCTCATCTCGGGCGAGGTGTCCACGTGGGCGATGAAGCCGATGACCGGCACCCCGGCCTTGGAGCTGGTCGCCGGGATCGTGGCCATGACGTAGCCGTGCTCGTCGATCGCGGCATCGGAGAGGCCGAGGGCGCGGAGCTCGTCCACCAGGTGGCGCAGGAGCACGAGCTGCTTCTCAGTGCTGGGATAGGTGTCCGAGGTCTCGGACGATTGGGTGTCGAAGGCTACGTAGCGCAGGAAGCGCTCGACGACGGATGTCTGCATCTCGGGAAGCCCTCCTCGGAGGATTATTCCACCGCGCCGGTCCGTCCCTCCACCCAGGCGCTGAGCTCCGCGGCAAAGCGCTCCAGGTCGGGCAACCCGGTGCTGGCGGCTGAATGGATCTGTGCGGGATCGACGCCGGCGTATCCGTGGGCGACGATGTTGCGGAGCCCGATGGCCTGGCGGAGCGCGCGAACTGTTTCCTGGGAAAGAACTCCGTGCTCTTGCAGGCGTTCGAAGGCTTCCCGGTTCGTCGCTGCGGGCTCCCAGCTTTCGTCGGCGATCAGATGGGTCGCCAGATCGACGCAGATCTGGACCGCGAGAAAGAGGTTGAACGAGACGAGGTCCATGGCATCGCCGGCCAGGCTTTCGAGACCGGCAGGGCAGAGCGCCTGGACCTTCGCGATCCGCTGTGCGAGCTGCTTCAGCTTCTCCGCGACGACGTTCCGGTCAACCATGATGGTGCCCGGCAGCGAGCTTCTTGAGAAAAGCATCGCGCATCCGTATGTAGCCCGGTCCGTCCAACTCGGCGATGAGCAGGGCGTGCGACCTCCATGTGGCTGCGGCGCCGCGCTCCCCCTCATGGAGAACGATGCTGTCGCGGAGCAGGGCGTTGAGGAGCGGATACCCGGGGTCTTCGAGGCTGACCACGTCGACCTCGACTCTCGCGGCGGTGCTCAGGTCCGCCGCCAGCTCCAGCAGGTCGAGGTCCTTCCCGAGCACGGCCACGTCCGCATCGGAGCCGGGGCGCGCCCGGCCGCGCGCGCGGGAGCCGAAGAGGAGAGCCAGGCGGACGTCCTTACGTCCGCGCAGCGCCCCTCGGAGGGCTTCGACGACCGGATCTGACGTCTCCACGCGAGAGAGTCTACGTCAACTGAGGGCGTCGACCAGAAGGCGAAGGTGTTCTTGAGGAGTGTTACCATTCGAGCATGCCTTCACCTCGCTTGACCGAGGAAGAGCTTCGGCTCTTCGCGGACCGGATTGCCCGCAGCCTCGCGGAGCGCCCTCAGGCGAAAGCCGTCCAGGACCACCGCGAGCGGGTGGCCGTCCTGGTCCGCGAGATGGGGGAGGCGACCCATTACAGGTTCCTGGAGATCGATCCCACGGCCTCCCCCCTGGAGATCCACGAGGGATTCGAGCGCACGGCCCGGCTGGTCCATCCGGACAATGCCGGCCGCCTAGGTCTCGCGGGGCGCGAAGGGGTGTTGCAGGTCCTCTTCGAACGGGCGGTCGAGGCCTATCTGACGCTCTCCGCCATCGACCGGCGGAAGCAGTACGACCGCGAGATGGGGCCGCTCCTCTGGAAGCAGCAGGCGGTGTCCAAGGTGTCCCCGGCCGAGGAGGCGGCGCGGCTCTACGAGCGGGCCAAGGCCCTCGCCGCGGCGGAGCAGATCCATCCTGCCGTCGAGGTGCTGCGCGAGTCGGTCCGCATCTCCCCCAAGGGCGAGGCCCTGGCCCTCCTGGGTACCCTGGAAGCGAAAAACCCTCACTGGCTGGAGTCCGCCGAGAAGCACCTGGAGCGGGCTCTGGAGATGAAAGCCAGGGTTCCGGGGCTCGAGCAGGCGCTCCAGAAGGTCCGGGAGAAGCTGGCCCGCCTGGCCGCCGGCCAGCCTCTGGGGCCGGATGAGGAGGATGAGGAAGTCCGGGTCGTCTGAAACGGTTATGATGGGGGAGACGCCGGAGAGCTTCAGGCGGTCGCTCCGGACCGGCCTTCGGGCCGAGCCGGGGAGGAAAGTCCGAACTCCAACGGGTAGCATGCTCGCTAACGGCGAGGCGCGGCGACGCGACGGACAGTGCAACAGAAAAGATACCGCCGGCCGGCGGTCCCGCAAGGGGCGGACGGACGGTAAGGGTGAAATGGTGCGGTAAGAGCGCACCGCTTCGGCGGCGACGTCGGAGGCACGGAAAACCCCATGCGGAGCAAGACCAAATAGGGGGACGGCTCGCGGGCCACCCGTCCCGTCTCCGGGCCTTCGGGTCCGGGGCCAGTTCCCGGGTAGGTTGCTGGAGGCCGGTGGCAACGCCGGTCCTAGAGGAATGACCGCACCCCGGCGCTTCGGCGCCAGGAGACAGAATTCGGCTTACGGAGCTCTCCGGCGTCTTGATTTCTTTCCCCAAACTGCCCCCTCCCGCCGGTCCCGGCGACCGGATCGGGGTGGCGGCCCTGTCCGGTCCGGTCCGGCCCGAGCGGCTGGAGGCTGGAGTCGAGGGCCTGCGCCGCCTCGGATTCGAGCCGGTCCTCGCGGACAATCTCCTTTCCCGGTCCCGTCTCGACCTGTTCGCCGGGGACGACGACGAGCGCCTCGCCGGCTTCCACCGCCTCGCGGCCGACCCGGACGTGCGGGCCATCCTCTTTGCCCGCGGCGGGTACGGCCTGCTGCGCATCCTCCCCGGCCTCGACTGGGACCTGCTGCGGCGTCATCCCCGCGCCTACATGGGCTATTCCGACCTGACTCCGTTCCTGCTGGAGGTGGTGCGGCGCCTGGGGCTTGTGACCTTTCACGGTCCCCTGGTGGCGGCCGAGCTGGCGCGGGAGATGGCGCCGGATGAGGAGGCCTCGTTTCTCGGCGCCCTCGCCGGCCGCTATCCCAGCTCTCTGCCGTTCCGCTCCTGGCTGCGGCCGCCGGAGCGAGGCACGGTCTCCGGTCCGCTGCTCGGTGGATGTCTGAGCCTGCTGTCCTCGACGCTCGGCACGCGCTGGTTCCCGGATCTGGAGGGCGCGGTCCTTTTTTGGGAGGACGTCAACGAGCCGCCGTACCGGATCGATCGTCTGTTGACCCACCTACGGCTCTCGGATAATCTCGGAAAGATCGCGGGCATGATCGTCGGCCATCTGGACGGGGGCCCCGGAGCTCAGGACGCGGACTGGCCGGCCCTGGTCTCTGACAGCCTCTCCGGGCTGGACGTTCCGGTGGCGTGGGGGCTCGAAAGCGGGCATCTCCAGCCCAATTGGACGCTCCCCCTGGGGCTGGCGGCCCGTTTGGACGGCGACGACTGCCGGCTCTGGCTCGGCTGAGGATGAGCATCGCATGAACAGTCCCGTGTTCAAGACGACCAGCGGCGGTGGCATCGGCAGCGGCAAGAAAGCCGCGAGCGGCCCCTTCCTTGTGGAGCTCAAGGATGGGGAGTACGTCTTCCGCGAGGGGGACCTCGGCACGGAGATGTACATCATCCACGAGGGCAAGATCGAGATCCTCAACACGCTGCGGGGCGAGGAGGTCGGCATCGCCGTGCTGGAGAAGGGGGATTTCTTCGGCGAGATGTCGATCCTCGAGGACATGCCGCGCGCCGCGTCGGCCCGCGCGCTGACCCCGACCAAGCTCCTCGCGATCAACGGCTCGACGTTCGACCAGATGCTGCGCGACACGCCCGAGGTGGCGGTGCGCATGATGCGCAAGCTGTCGCGCCGCCTGCGCGAAACGGACGAGCTGCTGCGCGGGACGACGATGTACAAGAACTCGGCGACGCCGCTCTCGCGCGAGATCCCGACCCCCGATCTCCAGGTTCCCGCCGAAGGCTCGGAGCGGCTGCTCCACTTCTCGGGCATGGAGTTTCAGCTCTCGACCGGTCCGGAGACCACGATCGGCCGCAAGGACCCGGTGACCGGCATCTATCCGGACGTGGACCTTTCGCCCCTCGACGCGCAGCGCTCGATCAGCCGGCGCCACGCCAAGATCTACCGCCGCGGCGGCAAGTTCTTCCTGGGCGAGGAGATCGGGACGATGAACAGCACGTTCCTGAACGGCGTGCGGCTGGAGACGGGCGTCCCCGCCGAGATCCACAAGGGGGACGAGCTGCGGTTCGGGGTGGTCGTTCTCAAGTTCGAGCCCTGAGGCGGCTTCGCCGGACCCTCACCCCCTAGCCCCCTCTCCCACCCGCACTCACACCCTCCCGGGAGAGGGGGACCTAAGGATGGATCTCCACACCCCCCTTTCGAACGTCCGCGGTATTGGGCCTGCTCGGGTCCGAGCCCTGGAAAAGGCCGGGCTTCGTACGGTGCTCGATCTCGTTCTGTGGCTGCCGCATCGCTATGAGGACCGGCGGGAGGTGCGGCCGGTGGCGTCCGCGGCGGCGGGGGAGGCGGGCACGTTTCGCGGAACGCTTTCGGGAATGCGGCGGCTCCGGACGCGGCGGCGCGGATTCAGCCTGGTTCGCGGCGTGCTGCGGGATGAGTCCGGCGAGATGCCGGTCGTCTGGTTCAATCAGCCGTATCTCGCTCAGCAGGTGGTGCCAGGTGAGGAGTACGTGCTGCACGGGCAGGTCCGGGAGAGCCGGGAGGGGACGGGAATCGAGCTGGTCAATCCCTCATGCGAGCGGGCGCGCGACGAGGGAATCGGACGGATCGGTCGGATCGGACTGATCGGTCGGATCGCTCCCGTTTACCCTGCGGTTTCCGGCGCTCGCGGGCTGGGGCCGGCGACCCTCCGGCGCGTGATGGACACGGTCCTCGGTGGCCTCGACCTGCCGCGCCAGGTGGCGGACACCTTTCCTCCCGATCTGCTGGAGCGCTATGGCCTGCCTCGCCTGGGGGAGGCCCTCTTCGCTCTCCATCGGCCCGACGCGGCCGGCTTTTCTGATGTCGAGGCCTTGAACCGCCGGCGCAGCCCGGCGCACCTGCGGGTGATCTTCGGCGAGCTTCTGGAGACCCAGCTTGCTCTGACCCTGCTGCGCTCCCGGGAGATTGCCGAGGCCAAACCTCTCCGGCCTCGTGTGGACGAGCGCCTTCTGGCGGAGCTTCGGAAGCTGGTGCCGTTCCCTTTGACTCGGGCGCAGGAGCGGGTGTTGGGAGAGATCGCGGCGGACCTGGCCGGGCCGCGGCCGATGCTCCGCCTCCTTCAGGGAGATGTGGGGAGCGGCAAGACCGCGGTGGCCGCTCTGGCGTTGGGCGTCGTCCTGGCGAACGGATTTCAGGGGGCGTTCATGGCGCCCACGGAGCTTCTCGCCGAGCAGCACTTCGCGAGCCTGCAACGCTTGCTCGGGGACCGCTGGCGGCTCGGCCTGTTCACCGGCACGACCGGCCGCAGCGCGGAGGTGGGTGAGGTCGATCTCGCGGTCGGGACGCACGCATTGATCCAGGAGCGCGTCGCCTTCCGGCGCCTGGGCCTCGCGGTGGTGGACGAGCAGCACCGCTTCGGCGTGGAGCAGCGGGCCGAGCTGCGGCGCAAAGGAAAGGGGACGGAGGGGACGGATCTCCTGGTGATGACCGCGACACCCATTCCGCGCACGCTCGCCTTGACCGCCTGGGGCGACCTGGAGATCTCCACGATCGACGAGATGCCGCCCGGCCGCACCCCGGTGGCCACCCGGGTCCTGCCGGCCCGGCAGCGTCCAGCGGTCTACACCCGGGTCCGCGAAGAGCTGGAGGCCGGAGGCCGCGCCTACGTGGTGGCGCCGCTCATCGAGGAGAGCGGCCGGGTGGCCGTCGCTTCTCTCGCCGAGGTCGAGGAGCACGTGCGGGAGCTCCTTCCGGGATGGCCCTGCGCCCTGCTCCATGGCCGTCTGCCCGCGCCCGAGCGCGAACGGGTGATGCGGTCCTTCGCGGCAGGGGAGATCCGCGTGCTGGTGGCCACGACCGTGATCGAGGTGGGAGTCGACGTTCCCGAGGCGACCTGCATGGTCCTGGAGAGCGCCGAGCGCTTCGGTCTCGCCCAGCTCCATCAGCTCCGCGGCCGGGTCGGACGCGGCGCGCGGCCGTCCCTCTGCTTCGCCCTCTACGGCAAGCGGACCGCCGAGGCGAAGCGCCGCCTGGAGGTCTTCGAGGAGACCAACGACGGCTTCGTGATCGCCGAGGCGGACCTGGAGATCCGCGGGCCCGGGGACGTGCTCGGTACCCGGCAGGCGGGGCTGCCGCAGTTCCGTTTCGCCCGGCTGCCGGAGGATCGGGATTGGCTCGAGCGGGCTCGGGATGATGCGCGGGGGCTCTTGGGGCGGCTCGAAGAGCCGGGACTCGAAGGACTGCGGGAGCAGACGGCGCGGTGGGTGAGGGCGGCCCTCGAAGATCGGTCCGATCGGTCGGATCCGTCGGATCGGTCCGATGGGTGGGGGAGCGGCTGACCGCGCTGACCGCGATAGAGTCCCCCCGATGCCCGCCCCCCGCGTTCTCCTGGTCGCCAACACCCTGCCCCCGCGCGACGTTTCCGGCGTCGGGGAACAGGTGCTACAGTTGGCGGCCGGTCTGCGCGAGGCAGGTTGCGAGGTGGAGATCCTGGGCCGCGGTCCGACCTCGGTGGTGGGTCCCAAGGTGCTGTTCCCTCTGTTCGCCGTGCCGGCCGTCTGGCGGGCATTGCGGCGGTTCCGGCCCCATGTGGTGCAGGTCCATGAGTCGGACGGCGGTCTGGCGGCTCTGCTCGTCGCCATCGTGGCGCGGCAGCTCGATCCAGTCCCCCGCCTGGTGGCTCTGCTCCAGGTGAGCTACGTCGAAGAGCGGCGGGCGGTGCGCCCGCTGGTCGTGCAGGGGCGGGTGCTGGGGCGCCCTGGCGGCGTCGAGCGGCGGTTCCGCTGGCTCAAGGCGCCGCTCCAGATCGTGCTCGGGAGCTTGACCGCTTCGGTGGCCGATCTGGTCCTGGCGCCGAGCGCGGCGACGGCGGAGGAGATCCGGCGCGACTACAAGGTCGAGGCGCCCGGAGTCCTCCCGAACGTCACCGGCGGGCTGGACGTCGGGGCGGCGGAAGAGAGCGGAGAGGCACCAGGCTTCTTCCTGTTCGTCGGCCGCCTGCGCATCCGCAAGGGCGTGGAGGTCCTGCTGGAGGCGATGCGTGGCGTACCAGGCGCCCGGCTGCTGATCGCGGGCGACGGCGAGCACCGGGCCTCCCTGGAGCGCCGGGCCGCGGCGCTGGAGCTGGGACCGGCGGTGCGCTTTCTGGGCCGCTGCGACGCGGCCCGCGTCCGGGGGCTCTTGCGCGGCGCCCGCGCCCTGGTCGTCCCGTCGATCTACGAGGGGATGCCCCTGGTGGTGCTGGAGGCCATGGAGGCCGGCGTGCCGGTGATCGCGAGCGCGGTGAGCGGCATTCCCGAGGTGGTGGAGGACGGCGTCACCGGCTGGCTCGTTCCTTCCGAGGCGCCGGAGGCCCTGGCGGACGCGCTGGCCGCGGCTCTGGCCGATCCCGCCGAGGCCTCGCGGCGCGGCGCCGCCGGCCGGCGGCGGGTGGATGAACGGTTTCGCCCCGCGCATGCGGCGGCGGCGTGGATGCGGCAGGTGTTCGGATATGAGACAATTTCCAGTCCCTGATCTTCTTCGAGGGTTTCAACCATGATGGGACGCGCCCTGCTGATCATTGGCGCGCTGGCCACGCTCGGGTTTCTGGCTTCCGGTGTCCTCGGCTATCTGCTCGATGGTCCGGCCGATGCGGCCATGCCGCGCCACGTGCTGGTTGCCCTGGCGGCCTGCCTGGCGCAGCTTTTCTCGCACTGTTGGATCCTGATCTACCTGTTCATCACCGGATGGGCGATCCGGGAGACGGTGCAGGAGGGCGGCCTGGAGGCGCGGTACGTGGAGGAGGCGAGCCGTTTCAAGACGTCCGTGACGCCGTGGATCGTGGCCGCCGTCGTCCTGGGGGTGGCCACCTTCCTCCTGGGCGGAGCAACGGCCCGGGGCGCGGTCAAGGCCTGGATTCACCATGTGCTGTTCTTCTTCACCCTCGCGGTCCAGGGATGGGCTCTCTGGCGGGAGCTCCTCGTGCTCCGCGCGAACCAGACGTTGATCCACGAGGTTGACCTGCACGCCGCCGCGGTGCTCCCCGGTCCGGAGGTGGCGGGATGAACCTGTCTCCCCGCGATCCGGGCGCCCGCGTGGCCGTGGTCCTCGTCAATTGGCACGGCGCCGCGGACACTCTCGCGACCCTCTCCTCCCTCGACCATGCGATCGGCGCCGAGTCCCTGCGCGTCATCGTGGTCGACAACGGCTCGACCGACGACTCCGTGGAGCGCCTGCGCCGCGCGCGCCCCGGTCTCGAGATCCTCGAGACCGGCAAGAACCTGGGGTTCGCCGGCGGCAACGAGGTCGGCATCCGCAAGGCTCTGGAATCCCCGGAGGTCGGCTGGCTGCTTCTCCTGAACACCGACGTGGAGGTCGATCCCGGCTTCCTGGCGCCGCTGGTCCGCGCCTGCGAGGATCCGGAGGTGGGCGGCGCCGGCCCCAAGATCTTCTATTACGACGAGCCCGACGTGCTGTGGGCGGCCGGCGGGCGGCTGCGCATCCGCGAGACCGTGGCGGTCGAGCTCGGCCGCGGCAAGAAGGACGGCCCGCGCTGGAGCCGGGCGCGCGACGTGACCTATCTCACGACCTGCTGCCTGATGATCCCCCGCGACGTGCTGGAGCGGGTCGGACCGCTCGATCCTGCCTACTTCATCAACGTGGACGACGCGGACTGGTGCCGGCGGGCGCTCGACGCGGGCTACCGCCTGCGCTACGCACCGGAGAGCCGGATCTGGCACAAGGTGGCCGCGTCCACCGCGGGCTCCTATACGCCGCTCAAGACCTTCCACACCGGCCGGAGCAACGCCGTCTGGGTGCGCCGCCATGGCGGTCCGCTGGGGCTCCTGCGCTTCGTCGCGGCGAACCTGCTGGCTCTGCCGGCGGCGTTCCTGCGCGAGCTGGCGCGCGGCAACACCCGGGCCGTCCGTTCCAAGGCGCGCGGCGTGCTGCGCGGGCTCACCGAGCCGCTGCCCGCGCCGCCGACGCCGCCGGAACCGCCCTCGGTGTCCCGAACCCGGGGAGACGAGTCCTGAGTGGATGCCCAACGGATCTTCGCGGGTGGGGTGGAATACCTGCTGCTGCTCCTTTCGCTCTCGGCCCGCGAAGCGTTCAAGGCGTGGACCGCCGAGAAATGCGGCGACTCCACCGCCCGCCTGCTGGGCCGGGTCAGCCTGAGCCCGCTCCGCCATCTCGAGCTCGTGGGATCGATCATCCTGCCGGCCATCCTGCTCTTCTTCGGCGCCCCGGTCTTCGGCTGGGGGCGGCCGGTCCCGGTCCTGGAGAAGAACCTGCGCGAGCCGTACCGGGACGGCCTGCTGGTCGCTTCCGCCGGACCGTTCTGCAGCGGCGTGCTCGCCCTGTTGGGGATCGCGGCGCTCCTCGTCGCCGTGCGGGTCACCGGCCAGCCCGGCGAGGAGTCGGCGGTCTGGGCCCTGTTCCACCAGTGGGACAAGGCGGGCGCCGCGCCGCACTTCCCGTTGATGTTCACCTTGACGGGCCTGGTGACGGTCAACACCTTCCTGACCGTGTTCCACCTGATCCCGCTGCCGCCGCTCGACGGAGGCCGGATCGCTCTCCACCTGCTCCCCCCGGACTGGGCGGAGAAGCTTGCGGCGATCCGCCCTACCGGATTTATGATCGGGATGGCTCTGGCGCTGCTGGTCGTCGGGGTGCTGGTGCTTCCGCTGCTCTTCGGCATCTTGAGCGTTCTCATCCAATTCGTCGTCTGAGGGAATGACTGTGACCGTGACGGAACAGAAAGTCGTGCTGTCGGGGATGCGCTCGACCGGCAAGATCCACCTGGGGAACTATTTCGGCGCTCTCAAAAACTGGATCGAGCTCCAGGACCGCTATCGCTGCTACTACTTCGCCGCCGACTGGCACGCCCTGACCAGCGACTACGCCGATCCCTCGGAGATCGCCGCGAACACCGTGCAGATGGTCACCGACTGGCTCGCCGCGGGCCTCGATCCCGAGAAGTCGGTGATCTTCATCCAGTCGATGGTGCCGGACCACGCGGAGCTCCACCTGCTCCTGTCGATGATCACCCCGCTCGGCTGGCTGGAGCGCGTGCCCACCTACAAGGAGCAGATCCAGCAGCTCGAGACCAAGGACCTGACCACCTACGGGTTCCTCGGCTATCCCGTGCTCCAGGCGGTGGACATCCTCATCTACCGCGCCCACTTCGTGCCGGTGGGGGAGGACCAGGCGAGCCACCTGGAGTTCTCGCGCGAGCTGGTGCGCCGCTTCCACTTCCTCTACGGCCAGGAGGTCTTCCCGGAGCCGCAGATCCTGCTCACCCCCTCGCCCAAGGTGCCGGGGATCGACGGCCGCAAGATGTCCAAGTCCTATGGCAACGCGATCAACCTCTCGGACACGCCCGAAGAGGTGCTCGCCAAATGCAAGCAGATGTTCACCGACCCGCAACGGCTGATGCGCAAGGACCCGGGCCGGCCCGAGGTCTGCAACCTCTACGAGTTCCACAAGCTGCTGTCCCCCGTCGACGTGCAGGAGCGGGTGGCGCACCAGTGCCGGGCCGCGGAGATCGGCTGCGTCGACGACAAGAAGCTGCTCGCCCAGATCATCAACGACTTCCTGGAGCCGATGCGCCAGCGCCGCGCCCAGCTCGACCGCGACACGATCTTCGACCTCCTGCTCGAAGGGTCGCGCAAGGCCCGCGAGCGGACGGCCGAGACCATGGACATGGTCCGCTCGGCCCTGGGCATCGACTACCGCAAGGCTCTCGACCAGGCGAAGGCCGCCGCGCAGGTCGCCGGATGAGCGAAATCGATCCCATGCAGGGCGATCCCGTTCCCGAGCAGGTGGAAGCGATGCGGGCCGACGCCGCGGCCGCGGGGGGACTCCTCCCCGAATCGTGGCGCGTGCATCTCCCGGTGTTCGAGGGGCCGCTCGACCTGCTTCTCCACCTGATCAAGATCAACAAGGTGGAGATCACCGACATCCCGGTGGCGGTGATCTGCGACCAGTTCCATGAGTACCTGCGGCTCCTCGAAGAGCTCAACCTGGACGTCGCGGGCGAGTACATCTACGAGGCGGCGGTGCTCATCCACCTCAAATCGAAGATGCTGCTGCCGCGGCCCAAGAAGGACGAAGGGGAGCCCGAGGAAGACCCGCGGCAGGAGCTGGTGGAGCGGCTGCTGGAGTACCGGCGCCTCAAGGAGGCGGCCCAGTCGCTCGCCGAGCTCGACCGCGTGCGGATGGGCATCTGGACGCGCAAGCCGCAGCCGCTGCCCAAGCCGGACCCGTCCGAGGAGGAGGAGATCGAGATCGGCGAGGTCTCGCTCTTCGACCTCTTGGGCGCGCTCAAACAGGCGCTGGTCCGCTATGAGCGGGAGCATCCGCCTCCGCTCCAGCTCACCCTGGAGGAGTACTCGGTGCGCGGCCAGTTCGACCGGCTGCTCGGAGAGCTCGACGCCGGCCGTCCGTTCGACCTGGTGATGGACCTGCGGACCCGCTCCTGCCGGGCCGAGGCGATCGCCGTGTTCCTGGCGGTCCTCGAGCTGGCGCGGCTCAACCTGGTGCGCATCCACCAGACCGAGGCCGGGGACATCGTGCTCTACCGCACCACCCGCGAAGCCGACCTGCACGACCGGGAGACGATCGGGCTATGACCGAGCGGAACGACATGGAGGCCGCCATCGAGGCGGTCCTGTTCGTCTCGTCCGAGCCGGTGCCGCGCATGCGGCTGCTGGAGATGTTCGACGAGGAGGAACGGGAGCTCGCCGCCGAGGCCGTGGAGGCCGTGCTGGCCCGCTATCAGGGCGGCGACGACCGCGGCGTGATGGCGGAGGACGTGGCCGGGGGCGTGCGCATCGCGACCCGGCCGGAGATGGTGTTGTGGCTCCGCCGCTTCTTCGACGTGAGCGGCGGCACCAAGCTCTCGATGGCCGCGCTGGAGACCCTGGCGATCATCGCCTACCGCCAGCCGATCACCGGCCCGGAGATCCAGGAGCTGCGCAGCGTGAGCCCCGTGGGCGTGATCAAGACCCTGCTGGAGCGCCGTCTCGTCCGCATCACCGGCCGCAAGGAGGTGGTGGGGAAGCCCTTCCTCTACGGCACCACGCGGGAGTTCCTGGTGCACTTCGGGCTCAACAGCCTGCGCGACCTGCCGCCGCTCGAAGAGTTCGAGGAGACCTTCGGCAGCGGTGCGGCCGGCGGCGACGGCGGCGCCCAGCTCTCCCAGGCGACGCTCGACTCCATCGCGCCCCCGGGCGAGCGGGAAGACCGCGAGGAGCGCATCCTGCGCGAAGCGGCCGAGCTCGAAGAGGCCCAGGCGCAGGCGGACGAGGGGGAGGTCCCATGAGCGAAGAACGCGTTCAACGCATCCTGGCGCGGGCGGGAATCGCCTCGCGGCGCAAGGCCGAGGAGCTGATCCGGGAAGCCCGGGTCACGGTCAACGGCCAGGTCGCGGAGATCGGCGGCAAGGCCGATCCGGCCAAGGACGCGATCAAGGTCGACGGCAAGCGGATCCACCCGCACGAAGGCCCCTACCGCTACCTCCTGCTCAACAAGCCGCGGGGCGTCATGTCCACCGTCTCCGATCCCCAGGAGCGGAAGACCGTCATGGACTTCGTGCCGCCGACCCTGCGCAAGGCCCTGGTCCCGGTGGGCCGGCTCGACTTCGACTCCGAGGGGCTGATCCTGCTGACCGACGACGGGGAGTTCGCCCAGCACGTGGCCCATCCGCGCTATGGCGGGAGCAAGACCTACGAGGTCAAGGTCAAGGGCGAGCCCTCCGCGGCGCAGCTCGACCTCCTGCGCGAGGGGATCGTCCTCGAAGGGGAGCGCACCGCCCCCGCGCGGATCACGCGGCGCACCAAGGGGCCGCAGCGGAGGAGGGGAGGAGACGACGACGAGGGGCACAACTCCTGGTGGATCGTCGAGCTGACCCAGGGGCGGACGCGGCAGATCCGCGAGATGTTCCTCCGCATCGGCCACCCCGTGCAGAAGCTCCGGCGCGTGGCGATCGGACCCCTGCGCGATCCGCATCTGCTGGCCGGCGCCGTGCGCGAGCTGACCGAGCGCGAGGTCGAGACCCTGCGGCGGATCACCGCCCGGCCGAAGAAGAAGAAGAAAGAGGGCCCTCACCCCCGGCCCCTCTCCCGCGAGCGGGAGAGGGGTGAACAGCCTGCGTCCCGGACGGCGGCTGCTCCCGCGAAGAAGCGGGCTCCTGCGAAGAAGAAGCCGTTGTCGGTGAAGCGGGCGGCCCAGGGGGAGCCCGCCAGGAAGGCTCCAGCTAAAAAAGCTCCGCCCCGGAAGGCGGGGGTGAAAAGAGCTCCGGCGAAGCGGTCTCCGGCGAAGAAGGGTGGACCCGGGGGAGGCCGGCGTCCGTGAGCGGCGGCCCGCCTCTGATCGTGGCGATCGACGGCCCCGCGGGTGTCGGCAAAAGCACCGTCTCGCGGCGGCTCGCCCGGCGGCTCGGCGTGCCCTATCTCGACACCGGCGCCATGTACCGCGCCTTGGCCCTCGAGGTCCTGGAGAGCGGGATCGATCCGGCGGACCGTGCCGCGGTCGAGGCTGTGTCCGCGCGGGCGCGGGTGAGCCTGGTCTCCGCCGAGGACGGCCGCTTCGACGTCCTGCTCGACGGCGAGCCGGTCGAGGCGCGCATCCGCACCCCCGAGGTCAGCGACGCCTCCTCGAAGATCTCCGCCTATCCGGAAGTCCGCCG
>DATFPH010000321.1:0-7363 GCA_035264905.1 Thermoanaerobaculia bacterium | reverse complement strand
CAGGTGAAGATCCGCGGCTTCCGCATCGAGCCGGGAGAGATCGAGGCGGCGCTGGCGCGCTTCCCCGGCGTCAAACGGTGCGCCGTGGTGGCCGCCGAGGGGCCCGGGCGCGGCGACCGCCGCCTGGTGGCCTACGTGGTGCCGGAGACCGGGGCGGAGCCCGCGCCGGCCGCGCTCCGCGTCTTCCTGGGCGAGCGGCTCCCGGCCTACATGGTGCCGGCCGACTGGGTGACGCTCGACTCCCTGCCGCTCACCCGCACGGGCAAGCTCGACCGCCGCGCCCTTCCCGCACCCGAGCGTCCGCCGGCCTCGGCCGGCCGGGCTCCGCGCAATGCCGTGGAGCGGGGGCTCGCCGCGATCTGGAGCGAGCTGCTCGGCGTCGAGGCGCCCGGCGTCGAGGATGACTTCTTCGACCTTGGCGGCCATTCGCTCCTCGCCACCCAGCTTCTGTCGCGCGTCCGTGACCGCTTCGGTGCCGAGCTGCCGCTGCGCGCCGTCTTCGAGCGGCCGACCATCGCCGGGCTCGCCGAGCTGCTCGCGGGAAGCCCTGGGGCGGAAGCGGCGCCGCCGCTCGTCCGCCGGCCGCGCGCCGAGGACCCGCCGCTTTCCTTCGCCCAGCAGCGGCTCTGGTTCCTCCACCAGCTCGACCCCGGGACCTCGGCCTACAACATGTACCAGGCGCTGCGGCTGGACGGCGCCTTCGACGAAGCCGCGCTCGCCGAGGCTTTGAGAGAGGTTGTCCGCCGGCAGGAGGTGCTGCGCAGCCGCTTTGTGACGCGCGGCACGCGCACCGTGCAGGCCGTCTCCCCCGTACCTGTGACCCTGCTGCCGGTCGCCGACCTCGCATCGCTGCCGGCCTCGGCGCGCGCGGACGAGGCGGAGCGGCTGGTGCGACAGGAGGCCCTGCGCCCGTTTGACATCGAGCGGGGACCGGTGCTGCGCGCGCTCCTGGTGCGCCTCGGCCCCGCGGAGCGCCGCCTGCTCGTCGCCATGCACCACATCGTCTCGGACGGCTGGTCGATGAGCGTGTTCGTCCAGGAGATCACTACGCTCTATGACGCGTTCGCGGCCGGCCGGCCGTCGCCGCTCCCCGAGCTGCCGATCCAGTACGCGGACTTTGCCGGCTGGCAGCGCGAGTGGCTCACGGGCGCGACGCTGGAGCGCGAGGTCGACTGGTGGCGCGAGCGGCTGGGCGACGCGCCGCCGTTGCTCGACCTGCCCCTCGATCACCCGCGGCCGGCGGTCCACGCCTTCCACGGTGGCCGGCGGTCGCGCCGGTTGGGCGCGGAGGCGAGCGCGGCGCTCCTTCGCCTGGGGCGCGAGCGCGAGGCCACGCCGTTCATGACCGGGCTCGCCCTCTTCGCCGCGCTGCTGCGGCACCACACCGGCGCGACCGATCTGGTGATCGGCACGCCGGTCGCCAACCGCAACCGCCAGGAGACCGAGGGGCTGATCGGCTTCTTCGCCAACACCCTGGCGCTCCGCGTCGACCTCTCCGGCGCACCGGGCTTCGGCGCCCTCCTCGACCGGGTGCGGGAGACCGCGCTCGGCGCCTACACCCATCAGGACGTGCCGTTCGAGAAGCTCGTCGAGGAGCTGGCGCCCGCCAGGAGCCTCCAGCACTCGCCGCTGTTCCAGGTGATGTTCGTGATGGGGGCCGCACCCCAGCGGGAGATGGTCTCCGAGGATCTGCGCCTCTCCGTCGTCCAGGTCGAGAGCCAGGCCGCGAAGTTCGACCTGACGTTGATGGTCGAGGAGTCGGCCGCCGGGCTCGGCCTGACCTTCGGCTACAACTCGGACCTCTTCTTCGCGACGACGATCGAGCGCCTCCTCGATCATGTGGAAACCCTCGCCGCCAGCCTTGCCACAGATCCGGAGCGCCCCATCGCCGACCTGCCCCTGCTCGGCGCGGCGGAGCGGCATCAGCTTCTGCGGGAGTGGAACGACACAGCCACGCCGGTTCCGCCCTCTCTCCTTCACCAGCTGTTCGAGAGGCACGCGGCCGAAGCGCCGGACGCCCCCGCGGTCCTGGAGGGGGACGCAGTCCTGAGCTATGGAGATCTCGACGTCCGGGCCAACCAGCTGGCCCACGACCTGCTCGGGCGCGGCGTCGGCCCGGAGGTCCGCGTCGGGCTCTGCGTCGAGCGCTCGGCCGACCTGATCTTAGGCATTCTGGGCATCTTGAAGGCAGGGGGAGCCTGGGTCCCCATGGATCCGGCCTGGCCCGCGGAGCGGCTCACCCTTCTGCCGGCCGACGCCGGGCTGCGGCTCCTGCTCACCCACGACCACCTGGCTGAGCGCTTTGGCACCGCGGTGGATCTCCTCTGTCTGGGCGAGGATGATCAGACCGATCGGTCGGATCCGTCCGATCGGTCCGATCACAGCAAGCTCCCCACTCCCGACAACGCCGCCTACGTGATCTACACCTCCGGCTCGACCGGCGTGCCGAACGGCGTGGTGGTCCCCCACCGCGCCGCCGTGAACCTGGCGCTCGAAGGCATCCGCCGTTTCGGCACGAGCCGCGCGAGCCGCGTGCTCCAGGCGGGCTCTCCGGGCTTCGATGTCTCTGTGCTGGAGATCTTCCTGGCGCTGGCGGCTGGCGGGGCTCTCTGCATCGCCACCGAAGACGAGCGCCGCGATCCCGCGCTCCTCGCCGAGCGAATCGCCCGCCAGAGCGTGACCACCGCGGCGCTCACCCCGACCGTCGTCTCCCTTCTCCCCGAGGAGCCGGCGCGCGGCCTCGCCGCCCTGAGTGTGGGAGGCGAAGCCTGCCCCGCCGGCCTGGCTCCGCGCTGGGCATCCGGCCGCCGCTTCCTCAACTGCTATGGCCCCACCGAGACCACGGTCTACGCTACGGTCGAGCGCCTCTCTCCCGAGGAGCGGGACGAGCCGCCGATCGGCCGCCCGGTCACGAACGCCGAGGCCGTGCTGCTCGACGCCGGCCTGCGGGAGGTGCCGATCGGCGTGGCCGGCGAGCTCTGCCTGGGCGGCGCGGGCCTCGCCCGCGGCTACCTCGGCCGGCCGGAGAAGACCGCGGCGCAGTTCATTCCGCACCCTTTCGCCACGGCTCCCGGCGAGCGCCTGTACCGCACCGGCGACCTCGCCCGGCAGCGGCCGGACGGCCGCTTCGAATCCCTTGGACGGATCGATCAGCAGGTCAAGATCCGCGGCGTGCGCATCGAGCCGGGCGAGATCGAGACCGCCCTGCTGCGCCATCCGGCGGTCCAGGCCGCGGTCGTGGACGCGCGCGAGGACGCCGCCGGAGACCGCGTCCTCGTCGCCTGGATCGCCGCCGATCCCGCCGTCGATCCCATACCTTCGGACGCGGAGCTGCGCGCCTTCCTGGCGGCTTCGCTCCCCGAGGCCATGGTGCCCTCCGCCTTCGTCGTGCTGCCGGCCCTGCCTCTCACCGCCTCTGGCAAGATCGACCGCAAGGCCCTGCCGGCTCCCCAGCGCGCCGTGGACGCCGCGGGTGTCGAGCCGCGCAACGAGCTGGAGCGCTTCCTTGCCGACCTGTGGAAGGAGGCTCTGGGCATCGAGCGGATCGGCGTCCACGACAACTTTTTCGAGCTGGGCGGCTCCTCGATCAAGGCGGCGATCCTCACCAACCTCCTCCAGGAGCGCCTCGGCGAGTACGTCTACGTGGTGGCCCTCTTCGACGCGCCCACCATCGCCCGCCTCGCCGCGCACCTCGAGCAGCAGTACCCGGCGGCGGTGGCGCGCCTCACCGGCCGGCGGACCGCGGAGGCCGAAGAGCGCGCGGCGACCGGGCTGATCACCGGGGAGACCCTGGAGCGCTTCCGGTCGCTGATCGAGCCGCTGCCGCCGCTGCCCGACGCGCGGGCCGGCCGGAAGAACCGGCGCGCCGTCTTCGTCCTCTCGCCGCCGCGCTCGGGCTCGACCCTGCTGCGCGTGATGCTGGCCGGCCACCCGGGCCTCTTCGCGCCGCCCGAGCTGGAGCTGCTCGGCTTCAACACCCTGGGCGAGCGCAAGGAGGCGTTCTCCGGCCGTTACTCCTTTTGGGCCGAGGGGACCGTGCGCGCCTTGATGGCGCTCGTGGGCTGCGGTCCCGACGAGGCCTGGGCGATCATGGCGGACGCCGAGGCGCGCGACCTCACGGTGCGCGACTTCTACGGCTGGATGCAGGAGCGGCTCGGCGGACGCCTGCTGGTGGACAAGACCCCCTCGTACGCTCTCGACCCCGCGGTCCTGGCGCGCGCCGAGGAGGACTTCGAGGAGCCGCTCTACATCCATCTCCTGCGCCACCCGTACGGCATGATCGCGTCGTTCGAAAAGGCGCGGCTGGAGCAGGTCTTCTTCCGCCGGCCGCACTCCTACTCGCGGCGCCAGCTCGCCGAGCTGATCTGGGTGGCGAGCGAGCAGAACATCCTCGCGCACCTCGCCGGCGTCCCGGCCGAGCGCCAGCTCCGCCTCCGCTTCGAGGATCTGGTGCGCGATCCGAAGACCGAGATGGAGCGGGTCTGCGCGCTCCTCGGGCTCGACTTCCATCCCGCCATGCTGGAGCCCTACGAGGATTCGGGGTCCCGCATGACCGACGGCATCCACGCCCTCTCCAAGATGGTCGGTGACGTCAAGTTCCACGAGCACCGGCGGGTCGATCCCGGCGTGGCGGACCGCTGGCGCGAGGAGGTGGGGGAGGGGGACCGCCTCGGCGAGGTCACCTGGCAGATGGCCGAGACCCTGGGCTACGCGCGGCCGGCGCCGGAGCGACCCTCGCCGCTCGTGCGCCTCCAATCCGGCGGCCCGGGCCGTCCGTTCTTCTGCGTCCATCCGGTCGGAGGCAACGTCCTCGCCTACGCCGACCTCGCCCGCGAGCTGGCGCCGGACCGGCCGTGCTACGGTCTCCAGTCTCTCGGCCTCGACGGAGGTCCACCGCAGACCACGATCGAAGAGATGGCGGAGACGTACCTCGAAGAGATCCTGAAGGTCCAGCCCGAAGGACCCTGGCTCCTGGGCGGTTGGTCCCTCGGCGGCGTCGTCGCCTGGGAGATGGCCCAGCGGCTCGTCCAGAGAGGCGGCGAGGTCGGGCTCCTCGCGCTGATCGACGTCCCCGCCCCGGGGAGGACCGTGGGGCAGCCGCTCGTCGATTTCGGAGAGATCGATGACGGCGAGCTCGTCGTCGAGCACCTGGTTCCAGAGCTGGACCCGGCCGCGGCGGAAGCCCTGCGCGCCGAAGCCGCCGGCCTGAAGGATCTGCCGCCGGACGAGCGCCTGACCGCGATCCTCGCCGCCGCCCAGCGGCTCGGCGCGCTGCCTCAGGGCGTCGGGACGGACCAGGTGCGGACCCTCCTGCGGGTCTACCGCACCAACGTCGAGGCGGCGAGGACGTATACGCCGCAGCCCTACGCCGGCCGCGTCCTGCTGGTGCGGGCCACCCAGGGGCTGGCCCAGACGGACCCGCTGCTCGGCTGGGGCGGGCTGATCCGCGGGGCGCTGGAGACTCTCGACGCGGAAGGTGACCACTACACCGTGATGCAGGGAGAGACGCTGCGAGCTGTCGCCCGAGCGTTGCGCGAGCGGCTCGGCCGGTGAGGCGCTAGCTGGCTCCGCCAGTGAGCGCCCGCCGCCACCGCACCACCCGCGCGCCGTGATACGTCCGCCACACCTCCGCCTCCACGGCCCGCCGCTGGCCGGCGTAGATCCCCGTGGCCCGCACCAGGTACCGGTCGACTCCCAGCTTCTCGACCTTGCTGTCGATCGATCCCGCGCCGAACGGGTGCTCTTCTTTTCCGGGAAACTCCGCGTCGTAGGTGAGACCGTATAGAGCCTCGGCGAGGGCGGCGTCGGAGAGCGCGCCGAGCTGCAGGGTCTCGTTTTCCTGGCGGACGAGCCGCATCCGGATCTGGAGCGCGGTGGCGAGCAGGGCGAGGGCGATCGAGACCAGCACCAGGATCACCAGTGCGGCGAGCAGCGCATACCCGCGGTCTCCCCGCCGGACCCTCACCACCCCGCCTCCAGCCCGGCGCCGCGCAGCGCGACCAGCAAGGTCTCCTCGCGGGCCTCGGTGAGCGGCCCGCGGGCTTCCGGCTCGACCACGAGCGGCGTCCGGCGCACGGCGCGGCGGCGGTAGGCGAGCTGCAGGAAGAGCAGCCCGCCGCCCTCCGCGCAGCTCCAGCTCTCGACGTTGCGCAGCACCGGGCCTTCGCCGAGCAGATGGCCCCGGTCATCCTCCACCCGCCGCGCGAGCACTCCCTCCTCGACGCGATAGATCACCGTCCCCGCCGGGTGCTGGACGAGCCGGACCTCCTCCGGCGTTCCGTCCAGCCGAAGAGCGCAGACCGCGCCATGAGCCGCCTGAATGTCAGCCCGCAATCGTGCCCGCACCAGAGGCATCGGCGCCTCGATCTGCTCGGCCGCCGCATCGGCGAGCTGCTGCGAAGTCTCGTGGAGCAGCTGCGCCACGAATGCCGCAGCCACCATGAAGAGCACCAGAGCGACCAGCACCTCGACGAGGGTGAAGCCGAGCGATCCCCCTCTCCCGGTGGGTGGGAGGGCGATGGGAGAGGGGCCAGGGGTGAGGGGCCTCATGGCTCCGGAGGTCTCCACAGCAACGTCTCGACGCTGCGCTCCCGATTCTGCCTCTCGATGACGTAGCGCGCGCTCACCCGCACGCGGTAGAGGCCGGGCGGGTAGCCCTCGGGGGCGATCTGGATAGAAATGGTCAGTCTCCGGGGGCCGACCGGTGGGAGGTCCTGGGAGACGAGCGGCAGGGCGCCGGCGCGCAGCGCCTCCACGGTCGCCTCCAGGGCATGGAGCGCCTCCCGCTGGGCATCCAGGCGGTGTACGATCCGGGGGTGTTGCAGGACGAGGCCGAGCCCCAGCAGCAACGCCAGGGTGAGGAGGGCGAGCGCGACCAGCGTCTCGACGAGCGTGAAGCCGCGCACGGAGCGCTCCCCTCCGTCCCGGGCCGGACTACTCCCGCACGAAGAGATACTCCTGAATGCCGTGCCGGAGCAGGAACGAGCGGTCCACGTGGAAGCCGCTCATGAGATTGTTGATCTCCGCCGGCTGGAAGCGCGGGCCGGGACGCTCCATGGACGTGCGGCGATCGTAGAGGAGCTGGTCGGTGCCGCGAAAACGGAACCGGATCGGCTGCGCCGGAATCGTCTTGTGGATCCAGATCAGCGCGAGCACCTGCGCGCCCGGCCGGCAGGCTTGCCGCAGGCGCGCCGTCAGGTGCGCCAGCTCCTTGCGGGTGAAGTAGTTGAACAGATCCCAGGCGAAGACCACGTCGAATTGCGGGCCGTTGGGCAGCGGCAGGAGCTGGGCGAAGAATTCGGCCCCGAGCTCCCCGACGTCCGTCGAGGACGTCCGCGTCTGGTAGAGATCCTCGATCGACAGC
>DATFPH010000320.1:0-48106 GCA_035264905.1 Thermoanaerobaculia bacterium | reverse complement strand
GACTACGTCTACCGCTATCCGTTCAAGATGTTCCCGGTGCTGGACGACGCCGGTCGCCTCGCCGGCTGCATCAAGGTCCGCCGGCTCCAGGAGATCCCCCGCGAGGAGTGGGATTGCCAGACGGTCGGCGCGTTCGTGGAGCGCTGCGGCCCCGAGAACACGGTGAAGGCCGACGCCGACGCCCTCGGCGCCCTCTCCCTGATGAGCAGCAGCGGCGCTTCCCGCCTCATGGTGGTCGAGGGAGACCATCTGCTCGGCGTCCTCTCGCTCAAGGACCTGCTGCGCTTCTTTACGTTCCGGACCGAAGTCGAAGGAGTCTGAGCTTCTTCAGAGGCGCCGCCGCCGCGGCAGCCGCGGGCGCAGGCGCCAGCGCTTCGGCCGCGGCGCCTCGCCGGCCTCGATCCGCGCGTCGATCTCGCGGGCGATCTCCGAGTTGACCTCGCCTCCCATCAGGATGGCAAAGCCGATCAGATAGAACCAGAGCAGGAGGAGGATCACCGCCCCCAGCGAGCCGTACGCCGTGGTGAGCCGGTGAAAATAGGAGAGATACGAGCGCAGGGCGTACGACGCGCCCAGGAGCAGCACGACGCCGGTCACCGCGCCCGGGGTCAGCCAGTGCCGGTCCATGGTCCCCCGCAGGTTCGGCGCGTAGTTGTAGACCAGGTCGAACGAGATCACCAGGAACACAACCACCAGCGGCCAGCGCAGCACGTGCCAGGCGGTCAGCAGGAAGGGGCCGATGAGGACCCGGGCCGCGAACGCGTCGGCGATCATTCCGCCGTAGAAAAGGAGGGCGAGCGCGCCTGCGACCAGAGCCGCGAAGGCCGCCGTGAGCGCCATGGCGAGCGGCCGCCGGATCCAGACGCGGCGGGTCTCGCGGAAGCCGTAGGCGGTGTTCAGCGTGCGCCCGACCGCCAGCATCCCGTTGGACGCCACCCAGATCGCCGCGGCGAGGCTGATGTAGAGCTTGGCGCCGCTGCGCGCGACGGTGATCTCGTTCAGCGTGTCGGCGAGGAGCGCCGTGACCTCCTGGCTGGGGGAGAGGCGGGCGATGTACCAGAAGAGGTTCCAGCGGAGCTGCGCGCTGGCCCCGGCGAGATAGCCGAGCAGAGTGGTCAGGAAGAGGAGCAGGGGGAAGACCGAGAAGAGAAAGAAATACCCGAGCTCCGCGCAGCGTCCCAGGACCTCGTCCTCCCAGATCTGCCGCCACAGGCGCAACCCCAATTCCCGCCAGGTGAGCCCGGCGCGGGTCCACAGCGTGAGCATCGTCCGTCTCCTCCCCGCCCCTCAGAGTATCAACCTCCCCGCGTGCTAGCATCCCGACGCGGCAAATGCCCGTCCCACGGGCCTTTCCAGTACATCGAGGAGCGCGATGGATCGCGACAAGGCAGGCGAGCGGATCGCCAAGCTGCGCACGGAGATCCGCCATCACGATTATTTGTACTACGTCAAGGACAATCCGAAGATCTCGGACGAGGCGTACGACAAGCTCTACCGCGAGCTCGTGCGGCTCGAGGAGCAATATCCCGACCTCGTCTCCGAGGACTCCCCCACCCAGCGCGTGGCGGGCCAGCCGGTCGACAGCTTCACCACGATCGAGCACGCCGCGCCCATGCTCTCGCTCGAATCGGACCAGTCGCCGGACTCCCTGCGGCGCTTCGACGAGCGGCTGCGCAAGGGGCTGGGGCCGGGCGCGCCGGTCGAGTACGTCCTCGAGCCCAAGCTGGACGGCGCGTCGCTCGAGCTGGTCTACCGCGACGGCACGCTCCTCCAGGCCTCGACGCGCGGCGACGGCCGGCGCGGCGAAGGGATCACCGCGAACGTCCGCACCATGTCGAGCGTACCGCTGCGCCTGCGCGACGACGAACGGCCGGTGCCGCCGTTCCTCTCGATCCGCGGCGAGGTCATCATGCACGCCAAGGACTTCGACAAGCTCAACGAGCGGCTGATCGCGGAAGGCAAGGAGCCGTTCGCCAACCCGCGCAACGCCGCGGCCGGAGCGCTGCGCCAGCTCGATCCGCAGCTCACCGCCTCCCGCCCGCTCATGCTCTACGCCTACGACGTCCTCGCCTCCGAGGGGCTGGAGATCGCCTCGCAGTGGGACGTGCTCCACGCCCTGCGCGACTGGGGGCTGCGGGTCAACAACCTGATCCAGCGCGCCAGGACCGTCGACGACGTCCTGGCCTATCACGGCAAGCTGGAAGAGGACCGGGACGACCTCGGCTACGAGATCGACGGCATCGTGATCAAGCTGAACGACCTGGCCGCGCGCGAGGAGCTGGGCTGGACGGCGCGCCATCCGCGCTGGGCGTTCGCCTTCAAGTTCCCGCCGCGCAAGGAGGTGACGCGCATCCTGTCGATCCTGCCGAGCGTGGGCCGCACGGGCGTGGTCACGCCGGTGGCGATCATGCTGCCGGTGGAGATCGGCGGCGTCACCGTCTCGCGCGCCACGCTCCACAACCGCGAGGAGGTGCTGCGCAAGGACGTGCGCGAAGGGGACCGGGTGCGCGTGCAGCGGGCCGGCGACGTGATCCCCCAGGTGATCGAGCGGATCGAAGAACCTGACCGTGAACGGGGTCCCGAATGGCGCATGCCGGAGACCTGCCCATCGTGCGGCACCGGGCTCGTCGAGCGCGGCCCGTTCACCGTCTGCCCAAACAGCTTCGAGTGCCCGGCGCAGCTCGCCGGCCGCATCGTCCACTTCGCCTCGCGGAACGCTTTGGACGTCGAGGGGCTGGGGGACGAGACCGCCAAGCTCTTCGTGGCCGAGGGGCTGGTGCGCCAGCTCCCGGATCTGTTCGACCTCCAGGCCGAGCAGCTCGTGCGGCTGGAGGGCTTCGCCGAGAAGTCGGCGGCCAACCTGGTCGCGGCGCTGCGCAAGGCGTCGCACACCGAGCTGCCGCGCTTCCTCTACGGCCTCGGCATCCCCGAGGTCGGGGTGGCCGTGGCGCGCGACCTCGCCCGGCACTTCGGCACCTTCCAGCGGCTGCGCGAGGTGGACGACGCCGCGCTCCAGGAGGTCCCGGGCATCGGCCCCCGCATGGCCGAAGCGATCACCTCCTTCTTCCGCGAGCCCGCCAACGCCGCCGTGCTCGACGAGCTCCGCGCCAAGGTCGAGCTCGCCGAGGCGGCGCCGCGCCCATCCGATGCCGGCGCGGGGACCGTACAACCCTTTGCGGGCAAGAAGCTCGTCTTCACCGGCGGGATGTCCCGTTTCTCCCGGAGCGAGGCCCAGAAGATCGTCGAATCGCTGGGCGGCCGCGTCACCGGGTCGGTCAGCAAGTCGACCGACTGGGTGATCGTCGGGGAGGATGCCGGATCGAAGGCGGACGACGCCCGCCGCCTGGGTGTCCCGACGCTGGATGAAAACGGGTTCATCGAGTTGTTGTGGGAGCAGGGCGTGGATCTCTGACGCCCCCGTGAAGGAGGAAGCCTCGTGAAAGCCAAAGCCTGGAAAACGCTTCTGGCGCTCGCGGTCCTGGCCGCGGCCGCCTGGCAGGGAGCCGCGGCGGACAGCCGCGGCACAGCGGCGACCCGGCCGCAAGGAGCCAAAGTGAGCGGAAAGACGAACACCATCGAGAAGGTCCACAAGACGGACGAGGAGTGGAAGAAGATCCTCACGCCCGAGCAGTACAAGGTCCTGCGCAAGAAGGGCACGGAACCGGCCTTTACGGGCAAGTACCACGCCAATCATGAGAAGGGGGTCTACGTCTGCGCCGCCTGCGGCCTCCCCCTGTTCAGCTCGGACACCAAGTTCGACTCCGGCACCGGCTGGCCGAGCTTCTGGAAGCCGATCGACCCGACTCACGTGGAGACCGAGACCGACCGCTCGTTCTTCACGACACGGACCGAGGTTGTCTGCGCCCGCTGCGGCGGCCATCTCGGGCACGTCTTCCCCGACGGCCCGCCGCCCACGGGCCTGCGCTACTGCATGAACTCGGTGTCCCTGGAGCTCAAGAAGGCGGAGTAGAGCCCTCTCCCGCTCAGCAAGAAACCTCTCCCGTTCAACAGGAAGCCTCTCCCGTTCAACAGGAAGCCTCTCCCGTTGAACGGGAGAGGTTTCCCGTTCAACGGGAGATCTCTCCTGCTCAATGGGAGACCCTTCCCGCTCAACGGGAGACTCTTCCCGTTCAACGAGAGACTCTTCCCGTTCAACGAGAGACCTTTCCCGTTCAACGAGAGACCTTTCCCGTTCAGCGAGAGACCTTTCCCGTTCAACGGGAGACCCTTCCCGCTCAACGAGAGACCCTTCCCATTCAACGGGAGATCTCTCCCGTGACCCGAGAGAATCAATCGTCGCTTAAATACCCTGGCGCTGGAGGATCTTTCGGCGGTACTATTCCCGCAGAGCCTCCTCTGAACAGTATGACGACCGGTGCCGTTCCGCCCATTCCCTATCTGCGCCTGCGGATCACGTTGCGTGCTCTGCAGCGGGCCACGCTGCCGGCCTACAAGGGATCGATGCTGCGGGGCGCCTTCGGCCACGCGCTGCGCAAGGCGGTGTGCGTCATCGGCCCGGCGCAGCCCTGCGAGAGCTGCCTGCTCCGGGAGGCCTGTTACTACACCAAGCTGTTCGAGCCGTTCTCGGATGAGCAACCGCCGGACTTCCTGCGGGGGCTGCCGATCACGCCGCGGCCATACATCTTCGAGCCGGCCGGCGAGGATCGGCAGTACGCGCCCGGCGATCCGCTGGAGTTCGACCTCCTCCTGTTCGGCCACGCCACCGATCTCCAACTCTACGCGCTCCTGGCCGTCGAGCGCATGGCGGCCTGCGGCCTGGGGCGGAACCGCGCCCCGTTCCGCCTGGAGCGGACCCTCGTCCGCACGCCCGACGGGGGATGGAGAGCCGTCCTGGAGGATGGGCGGATGCGCGGGCGCGGCAGCGCCCGTCCGAGCGTCCCCGCGACGAACGGAGTGGAGGGCCCGCGCGCCGTGCTGCGCTTCCTGACGCCCACCCGGCTGCGGGTCGAGGACGATCACCTAGAAACGACGAGCTTCCCCGAGCTCGCCGACGCGATGCTGCTCCGGGTCCTGGAGGTCGCCCACTTCCACGTGCCGGGAGCCGTCGACGGCTGGGACGTCCGGCCGTGGCTGGAGAAGGCCTGCGAGGTCCGCATCGTAGCCTCATCCCTGCGCTGGCACGACTGGGAGCGCTACAACGTCCAGCAGAGGACTCTGATGAACATGGGCGGCTTCATGGGAACCGTCGAGATCGAAGGCGACCTCGCCCCCTTCGCCTCCCTCCTCCGCACCGCCGAGATCATCCACCTCGGCCGCGGTACACCGTTCGGGTTGGGGCGGATGGTGGTGGAAACGGCATAGCAGGACTCCGTCAAAGTTCCCGCTGGAGGCGCGGCCTTGGACCTCACCCCCCCGACCCCCCTCTCCCATCGCCCACCCAGCCCCCGGGAGAGGGGGGAGCTGCTCTTATGCTGTGGAGGAAACTTTGGGAGCAAGAGGGCGGAGGCGCCCCCTCTCCCGGGGGAAGGTGGGGCGATGGGAGAGGGGGTCGGGGGGTGAGGTCGGGCGGGGGAAGGCTCCGGCTCCCGAGCGACTTTGACGGAGCCTGTCGCTCCTGACCCTCTCTCCTCTTGACAGTCTACAGGAAGGATGCCACCCTTCCTGTAGACCATCGAGGGGAGAACAATGACCACCCAAGTCAAATCCGACCTCCTGCAAGGCACGCTGGACCTCCTCATCTTGAAGACCCTGGCCACCGGACCCAACCACGGCTGGGGTATCGCGCAGCGCATTCAGCAGATTTCCCAGGACGTGCTCCAGGTCAACCAGGGCTCGCTCTACCCCGCCTTGCAGCGCCTGGAGCAGCAGGGGCGGATCGCCTCGGAATGGGGGACGTCCGAGAACAACCGGAAAGCGAAGTTCTACCGGCTGACCTCCGCGGGCGAGCGGCAGCTCGACGCCGAAACCGAGAACTGGGAGCGGATCTCCGCCGCGGTGGCGCGGATCCTTCGGACCGCTTGAGGAGCCGGCGCCATGAACGGTTTCCGCACCCTTCAACTCGGTATCCGCTCGCTGCTGCGCCGGGATCAGGTGGAAGAGGAGCTCGATGAGGAGCTGCGCTTCCACCTCGACATGGAGACCGCCAAGCTTCTGAAGCGGGGGCTCTCCCCCGCCGCCGCCCGCCGCGAGGCCCTGCGCACCTTCGGCGGAGTCGAAAAGACCAAGGAACAGTGCCGCGAGCTGCGCGCCACGCGCTGGCTGGAGGACCTGGTCCGCGACGTGCGCTACGGCGCGCGGACCCTCCTCCGCAGCCCCGGCTTCTCGGCCGTCGTCGTCCTCACTCTCGGCTTGGGGATCGGCGCGAACACCGCCATCTTCAGCTTGGTCCATGGCGTGCTGCTCCAGCCCCTCCCCTACGCGGAAGGAAACCGCCTGGTGCACCTGCTGCAACAGGCCCCCAAGGCCGGCCTGGAAGACATCGGCGTCTCGCCCTTGGAGAAAGCCGACTACGCAACCGCCCGCTCCTTCTCCGCCGTGGCCGAGCACCACACCATGTGGTTCAACCTGCTCGACCGCGGCGAGCCGGAGCGGGTGCAGACCGGCGTGGTCTCGGCCGACTTCTTTCGGGTGATGGGCATCCGCCCGCTCCTCGGCCGGACTTTCGCGGCGGAGGACGACAAGCCCGGCGCCGAGCCGGTCCTGGTGCTCAGCTACGCCTACTGGCAGCGCAGCCACGGCGGCGACCCCACGATCCTCGGCCGCAAGTTCGAGATGAACGACAAGACGCACACGGTCGTGGGCGTCCTGCCGCCGGTGACGACGTACCCGGAAGACGACGCGATCTACATGCCCACCTCGGCCTGTCCGTTCCGCTCGTCGCCGCACGCGTCCACCGAGCGGCGGATGCGGATGACGAGCGTCGTCGCACGCCTGGCGCCCGGGGCGTCTCTCGAGCACGCCCGTGCCGAGGCATCCGTGATCGCGCGGCAGATGCAGGCGGCGCATCCGGAAGCGTATCCGGCCGACCGCGGGCACGACGCCACGCTCACCCCTTTGCAGGAGGAGATCACCAGCGGCGCCCGGCCGACGCTGCTCATCCTTCTCGGCACGGTGGGGCTCGTCCTGCTGATCGTCTGCGCCAACGTGGCGAATCTCACTCTCGCCCGACAGCTCGGACGCGAACGGGAGCTCGCGGTGCGCGGCGCTCTCGGCGCCAGCCGCAGCCGGCTGATCCGGCAGCTCCTCACGGAGAGCACGCTGCTCGCCCTGGCCGGAGGCGTTCTCGGCCTGCTGCTCGGCGCCGGCGCTCTCCGGCTGCTGATGGCCTTCGCCGCCCGCTTCACGCCGCGGGCCGGGGAGATCACCGTCGACGGCACGGTCCTCCTGTTCACCCTGCTGGTCGCGCTGGCGACCGGCATCGCCTCCGGCTCCCTCCCCGCGTTCCTCCGCCAGGAGCTGTCGGCTGTGATGGAGGAAGGGGGCGAGCGCGTCTCGGCCGGGGCCGGCGGGCTCCGCCTGCGCAACCTGCTGATCGTGGCGCAGCTCGCCCTGTCGTTCCTTCTGCTGATCGGCGCCGGGCTGATGCTCCGCAGCCTGTGGAGCCTCTATCGGGTGGACCCGGGCTTCCGGCCGGAGAGCATGCTGACCGCCGGTCTCGATCTCGACTGGTCGAAGTACCCCGAGGGCCCGCAGGGGCGGGAGATCCAGGACAAGATGCTCGCGCGGGTGCAGGCCCTGCCCGGCGTCGCCGCCGCCGCGCTCGCCTCGACCTTCCCGCTCGACGACAGCCAGCCGGTCAGCCGCTCGCTGCGGATCGAGGGGCGGACGTCTCCCGAAGGGCAGCCGACGCCGCGGATCGACCTGCGGGTGGCAAGCCCGGACTACTTTCGCGCGCTCGGCGTTCCGGTGCTGCGCGGCCGGGTGTTCGTCGTGCAGGACGGTCCGGACGCTCCCGGCGTGGCCCTGGTCAACCGCACGACCGCACGCCGATTCTGGGGAGAACAGGACCCGGTAGGCCATCGGATCACGTTTGACAATGGGGAAAACTGGATCACGGTCGTCGGCGTGGTGGGGGACGTGCGGCAGTATGGTCTCGACCGCGACGCCGCGGACGAGGTGTACCTCCCGATCCGCCAGTTCCCGCTGCTCAGCACCCGCCTGGTCGTCCGCTCCACGGTGCCGCCCGCGACGCTGGAGCTGAGCCTGCGCAAGGCCGTCCGCGAGGTCGATCCGGAGCAGCCGCTCTACGACGTGCAGACACTGGAGCAGGCGCGGGCCGATTCGCTCGCGCCGTCCAAGCTCACCGCCCTCCTCCTCGGGCTGTTCGCATTGCTCGCCCTGGTGATCACGGCGACGGGGATCGCGGGCCTCCTGGCGTTCTCGGTGAGCCAGCGGACGCACGAGATCGGTATCCGCATGGCGCTGGGAGCGGCCCGGGACGACGTGCTCTGGATGGTCCTGCGCCAAGGAGCCGTGCTGCTGGCGGCCGGGCTGGGCCTGGGCCTCCTCGGCGCGCTCGCCCTCAACCGGGTGATGGCCGGCCTGCTCTACGGCATCGAGCCGACCGATCCGGTCACCTACGTGGGAGTCTCGCTGGTGCTCCTCGCGGTCGCCGCGCTCGCCTGCTGGATGCCAGCGCGGCGGGCGACGGGAATCCACCCGATGCTGGCGCTACGGAAGGTCTGACCCCACCGCCGCCTCGCGGGCGGTCTTCCCGAGCGCTTCGAGCTCGGGGATCTCCCGGCCCTTGGTGGATGGCCACGCGACCCGGCGCGCGGCCATCGCCGCGTCGAGCCGCTTCCAGAGGTCCGCGTTGTAGACCGGAGAGCCCTCCTGGGTCTTCCAGCCGCGGCGTTTCCAGCCCTCGATCCACGCGGTGGCGCCGTTCCTCAGATAGTCCGAGCCGGTCGCGATCGCCACCGAGATCCCCGGCGGCAACGCCTCCAGCGCGGCGATCGCCCCGAGCAGATCCATCTGGTTCGGAGTGGTGTTCGAGCCGCGGCCGGAGAGAAGATCCTCGCGCCCGCCGTGGCGGACCAGGGTCGCCCATCCGCCCTTGCGGCCGGAGCAGGAGACGCGCAGGAAGACCTCGGCGTCGGGAGGCGGGCCGGCGTCCGGAACGGGCGCGCCGCTCGCGGCCCGCTGCTGGCGGATCGCCGCGGAGGCGAGCTCGTCCGCGCGGTTGTTCCAGCGGTTCGAGGCGTGCCCCTTGACCCACTTCCAGTCGATCTGGTGCTCGCGGACCAGCTCGGACAGGCGCCGCCAGAGATCCTCGTTCTGGAGCTCGCCGTCCTTGCGCTTCCAGCCGCGGGCGATCCACCCCGGCAGCCATTGGGTGATCCCCTTCCGCAGGTACTGGGAATCGGTGAACAGCTGGACGCGGCAGGGCTGATTCAGCGCCTCCAGAGCGCGGATGGCAGCGGTCAGCTCCATGCGGTTGTTCGTCGTGCGCGGCTCGCCGCCGGAGAGCTCCTTGGTTTTGCCGCTCAGCGGGTTGATGAGGATGGCCGCCCAACCCCCCGTGCCGGGATTGGGCTCGGCCCCGCCATCGGTGTAGATCGTGACTTCCGGAGTCATGGCGGCGGATGGTATCACCCGCCGGACACCTCACTCCCCGCCCCCACCGTGGCCGGCTCGGCCGGCACCGCACGGCCCGGTGGAGGCGCCAGGAAGCCGCTCTCGACGAACCAGTCGAAGTAGGTCTTGAGCAGGCGATCGTCGATCTCGGGGCAGGCGATGTCCGTGCCCGCGATCTTCTCCCGGGTGTTGCGGTCGTCGAAGCCGACGCGCTGCATGACGCCCTCTCTCCCTTCCAGGACCGCGGTCTCGGCGTACGCCTGATAGTTGGCGATCACGGGGAGGAACGGGGCCAGGGCGTTGTCGGTCTCGGTGCGCAGGCGCTCCAGGACCTGGCGCTCCCACTCCTGCCGCGGCACGCGCTCCAGGTGGTAGCCGTACGTCTCCATGAAATCGTAGGCGATCTTGAACGGCGTGTCGTGCGGGTGCGGGAAGTGGTACACCCGGTTGAGCGCGTCCTCCTGGAGGGAGATGTGCACCACCGAGGCGGCCACGTAGTCGACCGGGGTCACCTCCAGCACCGAGTCGCCGTCCGGCGCGATGCCGAGCTGCTGGTTCCCCTTGATGATGTTCCAGACCATGTCGCGCGTGTTGCCGATGCCGGTCCGGCTGTCGCCCGAAAGGACACCCGGGCGGTAGATGTTCACCGGCACGCCGCGCTCCCTTGCCTGCTCGCAGAGGCGCTCGCTCACCCACTTGGTCTCGCCATAGCCGCCGAAGACGCCCGAGTAGCTCTCCACCCGGTCGTTCTCGAAGACCGTCGGATCCTCGCGGAAGCCGTACTCCACTTCGGGGACGGCCGCGATGCTCGAAATGAAGTGGAGCGGCTTGGCCCGCACGGCGCAGGCGAGGCGGATCGAGTCGATCGTTCCGCCCACGTTCGAGGGCTTCAAGACCTTGTACGGATAGGTGAAGTTCACCCAGGCGGCGCAGTGGTAGACGGCGTCCACCCGTTGCGCCAGATCCTGGAACGTCTCCTCGCTCAGGCCGAAGCCCGGCTCGCCGGTGTCGCCCGCGTGCGCCACGATCCGCTCCTCGATCCCGGCGCGCCAGAGCTTCCGCGACTGCAGGGCCTCGCGCACCCGGCGCATCGCCTGCTCGCCGTCCGCGGCGCGGACCAGGCAGTGCACGCGGGCGCCGGTACGATGCAGCAGCTCGTCGAGGAGGTGGGCTCCCAGGAAGCCGGTCGCGCCGGTCAAGAAGACCTCGACCGGAGCATCGACCGGGTTCGTGCGGGGACCCTCGGGCCGGATCGCCGCATCGAGCACGGCCTCGGCGCGCAGGTCGACCACCTCGCGGGCGGCGGCCAGGGCCGCGGCGCCCTCGCGCTGCACCACGTCGACAGCCTGGGCCAGCTCCGCCACGGTCGGCGCCTCGAACAGGTCGCGCATCGGGAAGTCGATACCGAAGACCTGCCGCAGCTTGAGCAGGAGCTGCGGCGCCAGCAGCGAGTGCCCGCCCAGCTCGAAGAAGCTGTCATGCACGCCGATCGGAGCGACGCCCAGGAGCGACTCCCAGACGCCGACGAGCTTCGTCTCCAGCTCACCTTGCGGCGCCACGTAGGCGTTGCGCAGGTTGGCCGGCCGGTCGTGGACGTCGAGCGCCTGCGCCGCGACCTGCTCGGGCATCTCCCCTTCGCTGACCCGCGCGTCCGAGCTGGCGACGACGGGGCGCGGGAGGTTGGCGCGCTCGATCCAGTAGCGCTTCTTCTCGAACGGGTAGGTGGGAAGCCGCAGCTTCAGCCGGCGCTCATGGAGCACGAAGCCGGTCCAGTCGATCGGCAGACCGGCGAGCCAGATCCGGGAGACGGCGCCCAGGAGGGCGCCCATGTCCGGCTGGCGGTCCCAGTGGGCGCGCAGGGTCGGGATGGCGACCGGAGCGCCCTTCGCGAGCTGGAGCGCCAGCGAGGTGAGGCCCTGCCCGGGTCCCACTTCGACGAGGATCCGGGCGTTTTCCGACAGGAGCTCGCCGAGGATCGCGCCGAAGCGCACGGGCTCGACCATGTGGCGGACCCAGTGCTCCGGATCGGTCGCCTCGGCCTCGGTGATCCAGGTGCCGGTGACGTTCGACAGGTACGGGATCTCCGGCGCCGCCAGGCGGACGGTGCGCAGCAGGTCGCGCAGGGCGCCCCGGAGCGGCTCCATCATCGTCGAGTGGAACGCGTGGGTCGTGGGCAGCCGGCGGGAGGAGACGCCGCGCTCTGCGAGCTGCGCGGCCAGGGCGTCCACCTCCTCCGGCGGACCGGCGAGGACGGAGAGCACCGGGCCGTTGACCGCGGCCAGCGAGAGGTTCCCGGTCGCCAACGGGCGGGCCTCCTCTTCGGGCAGGGGCACGGAGAGCATGGCGCCGGCCGGCAGACCGGAGATCAGGCGGGCGCGGCGGGCGACCAAACGCAGGCCGTCCTCGAAGGAGAAGACGCCGGCCAGGCAGGCGGCCGTGTACTCGCCGAGGCTGTAGCCGGCCAGGGCGCGCGGCCGCAGACCCCACTCCTCCAGGAGCTTCGCGAGCGCCATCTCGACGGCGAAGACAGCCGGCTGAGCGATCTCCGTGCGGTCGAGCGGGCTGGGCTCGGGAGCGGCGCCGCGGCCGAGGAGCGCGCGCATGTCGGCGCCTCCGGTCGCGGCCTCCTCCGCGTCCGCGCCGGTCCCCTTGGGGAACAGGGCGCCCAGCAGGTCGAGCCCCTCGCCGCGCAGCAGGTTGGCGGCGCGGTCGATCTCGGCCCGGAACGTCGGCTCGGAGCGGTAGAGGCCGAGCGACATGCCGGCGTAGTGATCGCCGAGGCCGGAGAGGAGGAAGGCCACGGGGCGGTCGGCCTTGTCCTGCACGCTCCCCAGCACGCGGCGCGGATCGCGCGAGCGCAGGACGGACAGCGCGTCGTCGCGGTCGCGGCAGAGGATCGCCCGGCGGTGCCGGAACGTGCGCTTGCCGGTGCGCAGGGTGTGCGCCACGTCCGCGAGACTCGCCTCCGGGTGTGCCACGAGCCAGTCGTACAGGCGGTCGGTCATCGTCTCCAGCGCCGTCGGCGTGCGCGCCGAGAGCGTCAGGAGCTGCCAGGGGCGGGAGGGACCCGAAGGCGGCCGCTCCGGGGCCTCTTCCAGGATGCAGTGGACGTTCGTCCCGCCCATGCCGAAGGAGCTGACGCCCGCGAGGCGCGGGTGGCCGTTGCGCGGGTTCCGCGGCCACGGGATCACCTCCGTGGGCACGTAGAACGGGCTGTTGGCGAAGTCGATCTGCGGGTTGGGCGTCTCGAAATGGCAGTTGGGCGGGATCGCCTCCCGATCCATGGCCAGGGTCGCCTTGATCAGGCCGGCGATGCCCGCCGTGGACTCGAGATGCCCGACGTTGCTCTTGATCGAGCCGAGAGCGCAGAACTGGTTGGCGTCCGTGCCGGCGCGGAACGCCTGGGTCAGGGCCGACACCTCGATGGGATCGCCCAGCGGCGTACCGCTGCCGTGCCCCTCGACGTAGCTGATGGTGGCCGGATCGACGCCCGCCACGGCCTGCGCGAGCGCGATCACCTCGGCCTGCCCCTCGATGCTCGGCGCGGTGTAGCCGACCTTCATCGAGCCGTCGTTGTTCCAGGCCGAGCCGCGGATGACGGCGTGGATCGGGTCGCCGTCGGCCAGGGCGTCCGAGAGGCGCTTCAGGACGACCACGCCGACGCCGTCGCCGAAGAGAGCGCCCTGCCCCTTGGCGTCGTAAGAGCGACAGCGGCCGTCCGGCGAGAAGATGCTCCCCTCGGGCGAGACGTACCCGGTCTTCTGCGGCACCGAGAGGCGCGCGCCGCCGGCGATCGCCGCGGTGCACTGGTAGGCGAGCAGGCTCTGGCAGGCCAGGTGGACGGCGACCAGCGACGTGGAGCAGGCGGTCTGCACGTTGAGGCTCGGGCCGCGCAGGTCGAGCTTGTAGGAGATGCGCGTGGCGAAGTAGTCGCGCTCGTTGGCCAGAAGGAGCTGGAAGCCGCCCATGGAGGCCGTCAGCTCGGGGCGGGAGAGCAAATTCGACAGGTAGTACCCGGGCAGCGAGACGCCCGCGAAGACGCCCACCCACCCCGGATCGGGCTCGCCGGAGAGGCCGGCGCTCTCCAGGGCTTCCCAGGCGCATTCCAGGAAGATGCGCGACTGCGGGTCGAGGATCTCGGCCTCGCGCGCCGAAAAGCCGAAAAAGGAGGCGTCGAACATCTCGATACCGTCCACGTGGGTATCGCAACGGATGTAGTTGGGCGGCAGGGTTGCGGGATCGAGCCCGGCCTCCCGCAGGTCGTCGTCCGTCAGGTCCCGGATGCAATCGCGGCGCTTGAGCAGGTTCTCCCACAGCTCGTCCAGGTCGCGCGCCTCGGGGAAGCGCCCGGCCATGCCGATGATGGCGATGCTCTCGATCGAATCCGGTGTCTGGTCGTCCTGGCTCATCTCTCTCTGCTCCTATCCTCTCCGCCCCGGTCGCCGGAGGCGCTCCATGGCGGCTTTCTGACGTTGTTGGGCGGCGCGCTGCTGGTCGGCCAGCCCCTGAACTTTCTGGAGGTTGCCCGTCTCCTCGCCCCCCAGGTGCCGGGCCAGCGCCGCCACCGTCGGGAAACGGAAGAGGTCGAGCACCGGGATCTCTTTACCTAGTGCCTCTTTGAGCTTCTGGTGAGCCCGCACGATGAGGAGCGAGTGCCCGCCCAGGTCGAAGAAGTTGTCATGCAGGCCGATCCGGGAGACCCGCAGCAGCTCGCGGTAGATCTCCGCGATCGTGCGCTCCAGCGCGCTCTGCGGCTCGGCATACGCCACGTTGTCCGGCAGCGCCTCGGCCGGCTCCAGCAGCGCACGTCGATGCACCTTACCACTCGGCGTGACAGGCAGGGCCGGCAACGGCACGAACGCCGCCGGCAGCAGAGGCTCCGGCAGCCGCTCCCGCAGGAACGCCCGCAGATCAGACGCTCCCGGCGCCTCGATCCCCTCGGCAGGCACGATCCACGCGATCAGCCGCTGGCCGTCGCGGGGACCGCGCACGTCCACCACGGCATCATGCAACGCCGGGTGGAGGCGCAAAGCCGCCTCGATCTCCCCGGGCTCGATGCGGTAGCCGCGGATCTTGAGCTGGCGGTCAGCGCGACCAGCGAAGACGAGGTCGCCGTCGGGGCGGAGGACCGCCAGGTCGCCCGTGCGGTAGAGGCGGGCGCCGAGATGATCCGACCGATCCGACCGATCCGTCGGATGATCGGTCGCATCAACGAACGGATCAGGCCGGAACCGCTCCGCCGTGAGGTCCGGACGCCCCAGATAGCCGTGCGCCATGCCGGACCCGCCAATCCACAGCTCGCCGCGCACGCCCGGCGGCACCGGTTCCAGGAAGCGGTCGAGCACGTAGGCGCGAGCCCCGGGGATCGGCCGGCCGATCGGCACGGCCGCTCCCGGCGCGAGGCCGGACAGCTCGCGGCGGGTGGCCACGATGGTGGTCTCCGTGGGGCCGTACGTGTTGACCAGCCGCACGGCGGGGCCGACCCGGCGGTGCCAGAGGGCGAACCGGTCGGCCAGGGCCTCTTCGCCGCCGAGAATCACCAGCCGCAGGCCGTGCGGCAGGGCGAGGTCCTCGGCCTCCATGCCGGCGACCATCTCGTGCCAGAAGGCCGTGGGCAGGTCGAGGCAGGTGATGCCGAGCCGCTCCAGCTCGCGCAGGAAGTGCGGGATCGAGGCGGCCATGTCGTCCGGCCGCAGCACCAGGGTGGCGCCCGAGGCGAGGGCGGGCCAGATCTCCTCGGCGCTGGTGTCGAAGCTGATCGAGGCGAATTGCAGAACCCGGTCGCCTGGAGCGAGGTCGTAGGTTGCGCGGGCCGCGCGCACGAAGGAGGCGATGGCGCGGTGGGGGACCACGACGCCTTTGGGGCGGCCGGTGGAGCCTGAGGTGTAGATCAAGTAAGCGGGGGCTTCGGGGGAACTTTCGTCCTTTGGGTCCTTTATGTCCTTTAGGTCCTTGCTGCCTTCCACCACCACCGCCCCCGAATCGGCCACCATGAACTCTCGCCGCTCCTGCGGATACGCCGGGTCGATCGGCAGATACGCCGCCCCTGCCTGGAGCACCGCGAGCATCCGCACGATCAGCTCCGGCGTGCGCTCGGCCGCGAGCGCCACGATCGAGCCCTCGCCGATCCCCTGGTCCCGCAGGAGCCTCGCCTGCCGCCTCGCCTGCTCGACCAGCTCCGCATAGGTGAGGCGAACGCCTCCCGCTTCCAACGCCACGGCGTTCTGCGTGCGCTCGGCCTGCTCCTCCACCAGCCGGTGCAGGAGGGGTGAGCCCTCCGGCACGGTCGGGCCGCAGCTCCAAGCTTCGAGCTGACGCTCCTGCTCCTCTTCCGTGATCAGCGGGAGCATCCAGACGTTCCGCTCCGGCTCGGCCACGGCGGCTTCCAGCAGGGTGCGGAGCTGGGCGGTGAAGCGCAGGGCGGTCGCTTCGTCGAAGAGGTCGGTGCTGTATTCGAGAGAGCCGCCGACGCCTTCCAGCCCTTCCCCGAGCCAGAGCGACAGGTCGTAGTCGGACTTCTCCGCTCCTACGGGGAGCCCCGAGAGGCGTACGCCGGTGCTCAGGTCGGCCTGGGCTGTAGGGAAGTTGTGCAGCACCAGGAGCGCCTGGAAGAGCGGCGTGCGCGACGGATCGCGCGGGAGCTGCAGGGTCTCCAGGAGCTTTTCGAACGGCACGTCGCGGTGCGCGTAGGCCTCCAGGGTCGTTTCGCGCACGCGGCCGAGCAGCTCGGCGAAGGACGGATCGCCCGATAGATCGGTGCGCAGCACCAGGGTGTTGATGAAGAAGCCGATCAGCCCCTCCAGCTCCCGGCGCGGCCGGTTGCCGCTGTAGGTGCCCACCACGACGTCGTCCTGCCCGCTCCAGCGGGCGAGCAGGCTCTGGTAGCCGGCGAGGATCACCATGAACAGCGTGGCGCCGTGCCGCAGGGCCAGCTCCTCCAACTGCCCGGCCAGCGGCTGCGGCAGGAAGAACGGGACCTTGGTGCCCCGGCTGCTGCGCACCGGCGGACGCGGCCGGTCGGTGGGCAGCTCGAGGAGCGGCGGCGCGCCGGTCAGCCGCTCCTTCCAATAGACGGCCTGCCGCTCCAGGGTCTCCGGGTCCAGGCGCCGGCGCAGCCAGACGGCATAGTCAGCATATTGGACGGGCAGCGGCGGCAAGGGCGACGGAGCGCCCGCTGCGGAGGCCTCGTAGAGCGCCGCCAGCTCCTGGTTCAGGATGCCCATGGACCAGCCGTCCGAGATGATGTGGTGCACCGTCATCAGAAGGGCATGCTCGTCGGCGCCCAGGCGCACGATCCGGGCGCGCAGGAGCGGCGCGGTGGCCAGGTCGAAGCCGGTGGCCGCGTGGTGCCGCACGCACCGCGTCAGCTCGGCCTCCCGCGCTTCGCCGGGCAGGGCGGACAGGTCGAGCACCGGCACCTGGAGCCGGACCTCGGGAACGACGATCTGGAGCGGCTCCTCCTCCCCTGCAATGAACGCGGTACGGAAGACCTCGTGCCGCTCGACCAGGCGGTTGAGCGCCTCGGTCAGCACCGGGATCGAGAGCGGACCGCCGATCCGCAGGTAGTTCGGGATGTTGTAGGCCGGGTTCCCCGGCTCCAGCCGGTCGAGGATCCACTCGCGGAGCTGCGAGAAGGAGACCGGGAAGCGGTTGACTCCCGGCTCGCGCGGGATGCGGACGACCGGCGCATCGACCGCCACACCTGACTTCTCGGCGCTCTCGACGGCCGCGGCGAGCCCCTCGATCGTCGGCTGCTCGAAGAGGACGCGCAGGGGCAGCTCGACGCCGAACGCATCGCGCACCGCGGCCATCAGCCGCGTGGCGAGAAGCGAGTGGCCGCCGAGCGCGAAGAAGTGGTCCCGAACCCCGACCCGGCCGCCGGTGCGCCGCGCGCCGAGCACGTCGACCCAGAGAGCCGACAGCGCCTCCTCGGTGGGCGTGCGCGGCGCCACGAACCCGGCGGCGTCGCGCTCCGGCTCGATTCGAGCGAGGGCGCGGCGGTCCATCTTGCCGTTCGGCGTGACCGGAAGCTCGTCGAGGAGGACGAAGCCGGAGGGCACCATGTACCCCGGCAGCCGCGATCGCAGCGCCTCGCGCAGGCGCGCCGGATCGAGCCCTTCGCCTGCCACGTAGGCGACCAGCTCGCGGTCGCCCGGGCGTCCCGTCTCGCGGGCGAGGACCACGGCCTCGCGCACGCCGGCCTGGCGGCCGAGGGCGGCCTCGACCTCCGCCGGCTCGATGCGGAAGCCGCGGATCTTCACCTGCTGGTCCGCGCGGCCCGCGAACGTCACCTCGCCGTCCGGCCGGTAGCGCCCGAGGTCGCCGGTGCGGTAGACGCGGGAGGAAGAAGCATCGGACCGATCGGACGGATTGGACCGATCGGTCGGATCATCGGTCGGATCCCAGAACGGATCAGGCCAGAACCGGTCTGCGGTCAGCGCCTCGTCCGCCAGGTAGCCGCGCGCCAGGTGCGGGCTGCGCACCCAGATCTCCCCGAGCTCGCCAATGCCGGCGAGGCGCGGCGCGTCTCCCCTCGCGACCAGAAGCTGCGCATCGCGCATCCCCCGGCCGAGCGGCAGGATCTGCGGCGCCCGTGGGTTCGTGCTCTCCTCGGGAGCGACCACGTGATAGCTGAGGGCCCGCTGCGTCTCGGTCGAGCCATAGAGGTTGACGCAGAGGACGCCCGGGGCGAGCCGCCGCAGGCGCTCCACGTCGGCGCGGGTGAGCGCGTCGCCGATCAGGAACGCCGCGCGCAGGTCGGTCAGCACCGGCACCGGCCCGCCGCCCGCCTCGGTCAGGAGCTGCGCCATGGCCGGCGTCAGGTTGGAGACGGTGACCTTCTCGCGCGCCATCCACTCCGCGAGCCGGCCCGGTGTGTCGATCTCCTCCGCCGTGGGCGCGCAGAGGCTCGCCCCCAGGCAGAGCGAGGTGAACAGGTCGCGCTGGAACGGATCGTGGGACAGGCCCGAGAGGAGGCTGAAGCGGTCCTCCGGCCCGATCCCGAAGCGCTCCGCCATGAAGGGGAGGAAGTGCGACATCGAGCCGTGCCGCTGCAAGATCCCCTTCGGCGCTCCCGTGGAGCCCGAGGTGAAGGCGATCGCCACGAGGTCGTCCGGCCCCACCGTGGCCGGCTCGACCGGATCGGCGGAGAGCGGACCGGGAAGGCGCAACCGGCCGCGCAGGGTCCCGTCCGCGGCGAGGCGGCCGAGCACCTCCTCGACCTCGGCCGGAGGCGCTCCCGCGGCGGCGATCTCCAGCCAATATCTCGGACTGGCCAACTCGACCGTCTCCGCCAGGCGCGCGGGCGGATAGGCGGGATCGAGGAGCACGAAGGCCCCGCCGGCCCACAGGGTGCCGAAGACGGCCTGGACCGCCGGCGTGCCGCGGTGCGCCCAGATGCCGACCGGCTCCTGCGGCTGGAGCCCCCCGGCGCGGAGGTGCCCCGCGAGGCGGGCCACGGCGTCGGCGAGCTCGCCGTAGGTCTGCTCCCCATCGGCGTCCGACACGGCCCGCCGCTCCGGATGAAGCCGGACCTGCTCCGCGAAGAGCTCGTGCACCGCGCCGGTCCAGGCATCGCTCAGCCGCTCCAGCGGATCGGGGAGGAGAGCGACGGCTTCCGGCGTCAGCAGCGAGACGGCGTCCACCGGCGCGTCCGGGGGCGCGGCGATCTGCTCCAGAACCCTCTGGAGCTGACGGCTCATCTCCTCGATGCGCACCCGGTCGAAGAGGTCGGCGTTGTAGACGGCGTTCAACGAGATGCCGTCCTCCCCCTCGGCCGCATAGAGGGTCAGGTCGAACTTCGAATCGACCCCGCTGCCGCCGAGCGGCTCCATGACCAGCCCGTCGGGCATGCGGGAGCCGCCCGCGGGGTAGTTCAACATGTTGAGGAAGACCTGGAACAGCGGTGTGCGCGACAAGTCGCGCTCCGGCTGCAGCTCTTCGAGCAGCTTCTCGAAAGGCACGTCCTGGTGCGCGTAGGCGCCGAGGGCGGCCTCCTTCGCGCGGTCGATCAGCTCGCGTCCGGTCAGATTGCGGCCGGTCAACCCGCCCGAGACCTCGACGCGCAACGCCAGCGTATTGAGGAAGAAGCCGATCAGGCTCTCCATCTCGGGGCGGCTGCGGCCGGCCACGGGCGAGCCCACCACGAGGTCCTCCTGGCCGCTCAGGCGCGCGAGGAGCAGCGAAAAGCCGGCGAGGAGGATCATGAAGAGAGAGCCCCCCTCGCGGTTCGCCAGGGTGCGCAGTCGGTCGGCCAGCTCCGGCGGGAAGTGGCTGAAAACCGAGGCGCCGTGGAACGTCTGCACCGCCGGGCGGACGCGGTCGAGCGGCAGGTCGAGCGACGGCGGCGCGCCGCCGAGGCTCTCGCGCCAGTAGCCGAGCTGCGCCTCTAACGCCGGCCCGTGCAGGGCGTCGCGCTGCCAGCGGGCCACGTCGGCGTACTGGACCGGCAGCTCGGGGAGCGGCGATGGCCGGCCTTCCGTGAAGGCGCGGTAGAGCGCCCCGATCTCGCCGTACAGGATGCCCATGGACCAGCCGTCGGTGATGATGTGATGGAGGTTGAGGAGCGTGGCGTGCTCCTCCGCGCCGAGCCGCACCAGGATCGCCCGCATCAGCGGCGCACGCCCGAGGTCGAACGGCAGGTCCGCCTCCTCGGCCACCAGCCTCGCGGCCTCGCCGTGGCGCGCCTCTTCCGGCAGGCTCGTCAGGTCGACCAGCGGCAGGACGAGCGGCGCCGGCGGCTCGACGATCTGGACCGGGGTATCGCCGCGCAGGTCGAAGCGGGTGCGCAGCACCTCGTGCCGCCGGCAGACCTCGGCGAAGCTGCGCTCCAGGCGCGCGATGTCGAGCGGCCCGCGCAGGCGCATGCGGCTGGGCAGGTTGTACGTCGAGGTGCCGGGGGTCAGCCGCTCCAGGAACCAGAGCCGCTCCTGCGAGAAGGAGAGCGGATCGCCTGCCGGATCGCGCGGCGCCGTGGCCAGCGCGTCCTGCGCCGTGGGGTTCGCTGACGGAGCGCCGCAGCGCGCGGCCAGCCCGGCCACGGTCGGCGCCTCGAAGAGCGCGCGCAGCGGCAGCTCGACGCCGAGCGCGGCGCGCAGGCGCGACACCAGGCGGGTGGCGGCGAGGGAGTGGCCGCCCAGCTCGAAGAAGTGGTCGTGGATGCCGATCCGCCCGCCGGTGCGCTCCGTGCCGAGCACCTCGGCGAACAGCCCGGCCAGCACCTCCTCGACCGGCGTGCGCGGCGCCACGTAGTTGTCTTCACTGCGCTCCGGCGCGATCTTGGCCGTTATTTGAGAAAGACGGCGACGGTCGACCTTGCCGTTCGGCGTGAGCGGCAGCCGCGGCAGCGCCACGAAGGCCGACGGGATCATCGGCTCGGGCAGCCGCCCGGCAAGCCAGTGGCGGAGATCCTCCCCCTCCCCAGATCGGTCCGATCGGTCGGATCCGTCGGATCGGTCCGATGCTCTCTGCCCCATCACCACATAGGCCACCAAGCGCTTTTCGCCCCCCTCGCCCCGCACCAGCACCGCGGCCTCGCGGATGTCCGGGTGCTCGGCGAGCGCCGCCTCGATCTCCGCCGGCTCGATGCGGAAGCCGCGGATCTTCACCTGGCGGTCGCCACGGCCGAGGAACTCCAGGATGCCGTCCGGCCGCCGCCGCGCCAGGTCGCCGGTGCGGTAGAGGCGTCCGCCCAGCGGCTCATGGAAGCCGGCGAACGGATCGGGAACGAACCGCTCGGCGGTCAGCTCCGGGCGGCCGAAGTATCCCCGCGCCACTCCAGCACCTCCGGCATACAGCTCGCCCCAGACTCCGACCGGCGCGGGATGCAGCCCCGGTTCCAGCACGTGGACCTGGGTGTTGGCGATCGGCCGGCCGATCGGCACGCTGTCCCTGTCGCCGAACGGCTCCGCGGCGGTCAGCACGTGGCAGGTGGTGAACGTCGTCCCCTCGGTCGGGCCGTAGCCGTTGACCAGCAAGAGGTCCGGGTGCGCCGCGAGCGCCCGCCGCACGTGGGACGGCGAGAGCACGTCGCCGCCGGCCAGCAGGCGCCGGAGCGGTGCGAAGCCGTCCGGCCGCTCCTCGACCATCTGGTGGAACAGCCCGGCGGTCAGCCAGAGCTGGGTCACGCCGTGGCGCTTCAAGAACGCGGCGAGCTCGTCGAGCGTCGGCTGCTCCGGCGGGAAGACCGCGAGGCGCGCGCCGTTCGCGAGCGGCCCCCAGATCTCCAGCGTCGAGGCGTCGAACGAGACCGGAGCGAATAGCAGGAACGTCTCGCCCGGCCGCAGGTCCGCGTATTCCTGGTTCCGCACGAGCCGCGCCACGTTGCGGTGGGTCACGGCGACACCCTTGGGCTCGCCGGTCGAGCCCGAGGTGAACATCACATAGGCCAGGTTCTCCGCCGTCACCCCGCTGTCGATCCGGAGCGGATCGGCCCCCCCATCCCGTTCCAGGCCATCGAGGCGCACCGTCTCCATCCCCTCCGGCAGCAGATCGAGGAAACGTTCCTCGGTGATGGCCAGCCGGGCGCCCACGGCGGCGGCCAGGGCGGCCAGGCGCTCCCGCGGGTGCGACGGATCGAGCGGCACGAAGAATCCACCGCTCTCCAGCACGGCGAGGAGCGCCGTCACCAGCGCAGGCGATCGCTCCCCGAGGACGATCACCGGAACCTCCGGCCCCGCGCCGAGCCGGCGCAGGCGGCGGGCCAGCCGGCGCGCCGCGGCGACCAGCGCCGCATAGGTCGTCTCTCCCGCGGCGCTCACCAGAGCCACGGCCTCCGGCGTACGCTCGGCCTGCTCCGCAACCAGGCGATGGATCGGGACCTCCCGCGGGAACGGCACCTGCGTGCGGTTCCAGGCGGCCAGGAGCGTCTCTCGCTCGGCCGGAGCGAGGAGCGGCAGGTCGGAAAGGCGCGCGTCCGGGGCCGCCACCGCGCCCTCCAGCAAGGTCTCCATGTGGCGGAGCAGCCGCGATGCCGTGGCCGGCTCGAACAGGTCGAGGTCGTACTCCAGCGTGGCGCCGATCCCACCCGGCCACTCGGCGAACAGCAGGGTCAGGTCGAACTTGGCCGTCGCCGTCGGCGCCTTGACCAGCTCCAGGGTGAGCCCGGGGAGCTCGGCCGCGTCGCCTCCGGCGTTCTGCAGCGAGAACAGGACCTGGAAGAGAGGCGAGCGCGCGAGCTGGCGCTCCGGCTGCACGGCCTCCACCACCCGCTCGAACGGAGCGTCCTGGTGGAGCATGGAATCGAGCGCCGTCCGGCGGACCCGCACGAGGGCCTCGCGGAACGTCGGATCGCCCGACAGGTCGGTGCGCATCACCAGGGTGTTGACGAAGAACCCGATCAGCTCCTCCACGTCGCGCGTCGAGCGGTGCGCCACCGGCGAGCCCACGGCCACGTCGTCCTGCCGTGTGAAGCGCTGGAGGAAGGCCTGGAAGGTGGCGAGGAGGACCATGTAGATCGTGGCGCGCTCGCCGCGCCCCAGCGCGTTCAGGTCCCCGGCGAGGCCCGGCCGGAGGATGAGCGTCTCGTCGGCGCCCCGCCCGCTGCGCACCGCCGGCCGCGGCCGGTCGGTGGGGACGTCCAGGGGCTCGATGCCGGCGAGCCGCTCCTTCCACCACGCCAGATGGCGAGCCAGCCCCGCCTCGCCGATCTGTGCGCGCTGGCGGATGGCGTAGTCCGGGTACTGGAGCCGGAGCTCGGGCAACGGCGACGGGCGGCCGGTGGCGAACGCCGCGTAGAGCGCCCCGACCTCGCGCGAGAAGACGCCCATCGACCAGCCGTCGCTCACGATGTGGTGCATCGTGTAGAGCACAACGTGCTCGCGCGGACCGGCGTGCACGAGGATCGGGCGGCAGAGCGGCCCCCTCTCCAGATCGAACGGCCGCGTGGCCTCCCAAGCGGCGAGGCGGTCGATCTCGGCCGCCCGCGTCCCCTCCGTGAGGGCCGACACGTCGATCACCGGCAACGGCCGGGGCGGTCCCACCGGCTGGACCTTCTGGACCGGCTGCCCTCCCTCCGCGCCGAAGACCGTGCGCAGGGCGGCGTGCCGGCGCACGATCTCGTTGACCACCTGGGCGAGAGCCGGGACGTTCAGACGCCCGAGCAGGCGGATCGCCGCCGGAATGTTGTAGGCCGGCGTGCCCGGCGTGATCTGCTCCAGGAGCCAGAGCCTCTCCTGGGCGAAGGAAGCCGGCGCCGTCCCTCCCTGCTCCCAGGCGCCGTGCGAACCCACTCCGTATCCCAGCTCCGCCGCGACCGCGCGGGCCGGCCCGCCGAGCGGCGCCTCCCCGGCCTGCTTCCAGCGGTCGGCCACGGAGGCGTCGACCTTGCCGTAGGTCGAGAGCTTGACGTCGCCCAGCATGCGCGACACCGCATGCACCCCGTCGGTCATCCGCGCCCCGCCGCGATAGGGATCGATCATCCGCGGATCGAGCTCCAGGCCGAGGAAGCCGCAGATCTCTGCCAGGACGGGCTCCGGATCGCGGACGAGGTCCTCGAAGCGCACCGTGTGCTTGCGCTCGGCCGGCAGCTCGGCCAGGAAGTCGAGGATGTGGCGGTGGCTCACGGTCCAGATCAGCTCGGCGAGCCGGCGGCGCGAGAAGCGGTGCGGCCGGCGGAAGAAGATCTGATCGAGCCGCGCCTCCTCGAAGGAGCGGTTGGTCGCCTGCGGGTGCCGCACCAGGTGGAGATAGCGGGCCCCGGCGAACCACCGCTCGCCGCGGCGGAGCACCTCCGGATCGAGCGCGTAGGAGGGGGTCTTGTCGACCAGCAGCCGGCCATCGATCCACCCCTGGAGCTCGCGGTAGAAGCGGCGCGTCGTCCATCCTTCGCGCACTCCGGCCTCGACGAGCCGCTCCGCCTCGGCGGCGTCGCACGAACGCGCCTCCATCACCGCCCGGGTCACCCCTTCGAGCCAGAAGCTGTCGCGCCCGGAGAACGCGGCGTGCCGGCCGGCCATCGTCTGGAAGGAGAGCAGCTCCAGCTCCGGCGGCGCGAAGAGGCGCGGGTGAGCGCTCAGCATCACGCGCAGCAGGGTCGAGCCGGAGCGCGGCGGCGACAGGATGAACACCGCCGGCGGATTGACCGGCTCCTCGCTCTCCTGAACGTCTGTTTCCGGTCTCCCTTCGACGACCAGGCGGAGCATCTCGGCGACCTCGGCCGGTCCGGGCGGGGGCTCCTCGACCGTCTGCGCCTGCGCGGCCACGTCCCAGACGCGCGCTGCCGCCCCGGCGTGCTGCTCGCGCACGTAGGCGGCCAGCGCCTCGACGGTCGGATGGTCGAAGATCACCACCACGTGGACGATCTCGCCGAGGATCTCCTGAAGGAGGTTGACCAGGACGGCGCCCGAGATGGAGCTGCCGCCCAGCTCGAAGAAGTTGTCGAGGACTCCGACCTCGCGCTCCGCCGGCACGTTGAGGACGCGGCGGAACAGCCCCGCCAGGCCGGACTCGACGGTGTCGCGCGGCGGCACGTGCTCGCGCCCCGACGCCGCGGCCGGCGCCGCCTCGGGAGACGGCAACGCCCGGCGGTCCACCTTGCCGTTGCCGGTCAGCGGCAGCTGGTCGAGGATCACCAGCGCCGCGGGGAGCATGTAGTCGGGCAGCCGGCCCGCGAGAAACTCGCGCAGCTCGACAAACGACGGCGCCTTCTCCGGCTCGGCAGTTACGTAGGCGACGAGCCGGCGCTCGGCCGCGCTATCCTGGCGTGCCAGCACCACCGCCTCGCGCACCGCCGGATGCGCCGCGATCGCGGCCTCGATCTCGCCCAGCTCGATGCGGAAGCCGCGGATCTTCACCTGGTGGTCGATCCGTCCCAGGTACTCCAGCTCGCCATCCGGCCGCCGCCGCGCCAGGTCGCCTGACCGGTAGAGCCGCGCGCCTGGCCGGTCTGCGAACGGATCGGGCACGAACCGCGCCGCCGTCAGATCCGGCCGGCCCAGGTACCCCTGCGCGAGCCCTTCGCCGCCCACGCAGATCTCCCCGGGCACACCCACCGGCTGGAGCTGGAGATGACGGTCGAGCGCGTGGAGCGTCAAGTCCGGGATCGGCTGCCCGATCAGGCTCGCCGGCCGGGCAGCGTCCTCCCGCGCGAGCGGCCGGTAGGTCACGTGCACGGTCGTCTCGGTGATGCCGTACATGTTGACCAGCCGCGGGCGCTCGTCTCCATGCCGGGTAAACCAGGGTTCCAGCGCCGTGGGGTCGAGGGCTTCGCCGCCGAAGATGACGTAGCGCAAAGCCTCCCCCCTCCCGACCTCACCCCCCTGGCCCCCCTCTCCCATCGCCCACCCTTCCACCGGGAGAGGGGGGAAACTCTGGGTGGTGGCGCCCCCTCTCCCGGCCGGCGGGGGGGCGATGGGAGAGGGGGTCGGGGGGTGAGGTTCCGCCCACATCAACTGCCGGAACGCCGACGGCGTCTGGTTGAGCACCGTCACCCGCTCGCGCTGGAGCAGCTCCGCGAACGCCGCCGGCTCGCGGCTCACCTGCCACGGCACCACCACCAGACGGCCGCCGTAGAGCAGCGCGCCCCAGATCTCCCAGACCGAGAAGTCGAAGGCGTAGGAGTGGAACAGCGTCCAGACGTCGTCGGATGAGAAGCCGAACCAGCGGGCGGTCGCCGAGAACAGGCGCGAGACCGAGCCATGCGGCACGATCACGCCCTTCGGCCGGCCGGTCGAGCCCGAGGTGTAGATGACGTAGGCAGGCAGCTCGGGATCGAGCGGCAAACCCAGGCGCTCTCCCCGTAGTGCCGCGATCGCCTCCGCTTCGCGGTCCAGGAAAACGGTCCGGGCAATCCCTTCGGGAAGATCCGGAGCGAGCAGCTCGGTGGTGAGGACCACGCGCGGCCGGCTGTCCTCCAGCGCGAAAGCGAGGCGCTCGCGCGGTGAGGAGGGATCGAGCGGGACATAGGCCGCGCCGGTCTTGAGCACGCCGAGGAGCGAGACGACCAGGTCCGGCGAGCGGTCGAGGCAGAGGGCGACCCGGTCGCCGGGGACGACGCCCGCCTTGACCAGCCAGCGGGCGAGCTGGTTGGCCCGCTTGTCCAGCTCGCGGTACGTCAGACTCACATCTTCTCCATCAGCCGCGGAGACGGCCGGCGCATCCGGCGTGCGGTCCACCTGCGCCTCGAAGAGCTCGGCGACCGCGCGGCGCCCGCGATCAGCGGTGACCGGCTCCGGGCTCCACCCGGTCAGGAGCTGGAGGCGCTCGGGCTCGGTCAGGAGCGGCAGCTCGGAGACGCGCCGCGCCGGGTCCTCCAGCCAGCCGGCCACGAGAACCTCGAACAGACCGGCCCAGCGGGCGATGGTGCTCGCGTCGAACAGATCCGCGTCATAGCGCCACTCCAGCCACAGCTCGTCGAGCATGTCGCCGGCGTTGACCACCAGATCGAACTTGGCGGTCTCGGCCGGCAGCTCGTAGTGCTCCAACCGGAGGCCGGGAAGCTCGGCGGCGCCCTGGCCGCGCGTCAGGAGCTGGAAGAGCGCGCGCAGCAGCGGCGGCCGGTACGGGTCGCGCGGCAGGCCCAGCTCGTCGACCAGCTTCTCGAAGGGGAGCGCCTGGTGATCGAACGCTTCGAGGGCGACCTGGCGGGTCTGCGCCAGCAGCGCGAGACCGTCCGGATCTCCGCTCAGGTCGAGCCGGAGGACGAGCGTGTTGACGAAGAACCCGATCAGCTCCGCTACGTCTCGCCGGTCGCGCCCCGCCACCACCGTGCCCACCACCACGTCGTCGGTGTTCGCCAGGCGGGAGAAGAGCGTGGACAGAGGCGCCAGCAGAGCCATGAACGCCGTCGCCCGCTGTTCGCGTGCCAGCTGGCGCAGGCCCGTCTCCAGCGCAGCCGGCAGCTGCATCTCGTACTTGTTGCCGCGGAAGGACGGGACCGCCGGGCGGGGGCGGTCGGTCGGCAACTCCAGCGGCGCCGCGCCGGCCAGGAGCCTGCGCCAGAAGCCGACCTCGCGCGCGAGAGCATCCCCTCGCAGGGTCTGGATCTGCTGCCACGCGAAATCGGCGTATTGAATCGGCAGCTCGGGGAGCGGCGAAGGCCGCCCTTCCAGGAACGCCGGATACAGCGCCGCAACCTCCCGGATCGCCACGTCCTGGGACCAGCCGTCGCTCGCGATGTGGTGGAAGACGAAGACGAACAGGTGCTCGTCGATGCCATTCCGGACCAGGCAGGTATGGAGCAGAGGCGGCCGGCCGAGGTCGAAAGGAGCGCTCTCCCGCTCGCGCGCGATCCGCTGCTCCTCGCCGGCGCGGAGAGGCGCCGCGAGCGCCGACAGGTCGATCACGGGCAGCGGCACAGGAGCGGCGGGCTCGATGATCTGCACCGGGCCGTCGCCGCGGATCTCGAAGCGGGTGCGTAGCGCTTCGTGACGGCGGACGATCTCGCTCACGGAGGCGGCCAGCACGGCCACGTCGAGCTCGCCCAGGAGCCGCAGGAAGCCGGCCACGTTGTAGACCGGATTGCCAGGCACCAGGCGGTCGAGGAACCAGAGGCGCTGCTGCGCGAATGACAGCGGCAGCTCGCGCCGTTCCTCACGCGGAGGCGGAGACGGCGCGGAGCCCTCCTTCTTCTTTTTCAGAAGCTTGACCAGGGCCGCTCTCTCCTCGCGGGAGAGGTTCCCCAGCCGGGCCGACACATCGCTCATTCCAGTCCTCTTTGCTTCAACATCTCCGACCGACTCCGATCGCTCCCCTGATCGGTCCCAACAGCGCGCGCCGGGGTCTCTCTTCCTGAGACCTGGTCAGCGGCGAGCGTAACGAGGCCGCTGCAGCGGCTGGCCTTGCGGCGGAGGGAGCTGGGCCGGCCGGTCCGAGCTGTGCTCCTTTTCCTGGAGATATTTCACGAGCGCCTCCGGGTCATTGTCAAACTCGTGGAACAGCTCCTCGCGATGTCGATGTAGCTCTTCGACGATGGGATCATCGATCATGGGGCTCTCCTAACAACTCTTCGGGAGTACAGACGAACGGCATGTTGAAGCCGGTGTCCTCCACCAGTGCCGTGACGCGAGGCAGCAGCTCCGCATTCGCAATATGGGAACAGTTCCAGGTCAGCAGGTATTCGACGGCATGGACCGACGCTGTGGCGATGTGGAGCGCATCGGGAAATGCCTTTGCGGGCAGAAGGTGGGCCCGTAGGATGGAGCCGGCCAGATCCGAGACAGCCGCCGTGACGCGGAGAAGAGATAGCCCTTCAAGCGCCTCAAGCCGCTTTGCCGCCGCATCGGCATCTCCTCGTGCAGCTTCTTCAAGGACCAGCTCCGAGATCAGAAGCTCGAAGTCGGCACGGCGCTCCGCCCACCAGCGGGCGGTGATGAGCTGATGGGCAGCCGTGATGATGTTCGTGGACGGTCTGGCTGTCAGATAGCTCACCACAGAGGTTTCCAGATAGAGGCGTGGCATCCCACAAAAATTTACCACAGCAGAGGCTGCCGCATGGCGACTGAAGGGCTTCACCTCCGCCCAGGTCCGCCCGGCCGGCGGAGGCGCTCCATGGCCGCTCTCTGGCGTTGCTGCGCGGCCCGCTGCTGCTCCGCGAGGCCCTGCACCTTCTGGAGATTGCCGGTCTCTTCCCCGCCCAGATGGCGGGCCAGAGCGGCGACGGTCGGGAAGCGGAAGAGGTCGACGACCGGGATCTCGCGGCCGAGGGCCTCTTTCAGCTTCTGGTGCGCCCGCACGATGAGGAGCGAGTGCCCCCCGAGGTCGAAGAAGTTGTCGTGGAGCCCCACGCGGCCGACCCGCAGGAGCTCGCCGTAGATGCCCGCGATGGTGCGCTCCAGGGCGCTCTGCGGCTCGGCATAGCCCACGTTGTCGGGCCTGGTCTCGGCGGGCTCGGCCAGGGCGCGGCGGTCCACTTTGCCGCTCGGCGTCAGCGGTAGAGCGGCGAGCGGCGCGAAGGCGGCCGGCAGGAGTGGCTCCGGCAGCCGGTCGCGCAGGAAGGCGCGCAGGTCCGCCGCGGCGGGTGCCTCGGCTCCCTCCCGCGGCACGATCCAGGCGATCAGCCGCTGGCCGTCGTGCGGCCCGCGCACGTCCACGACGGCGTCGCGCAACGCCGGGTGCAGGCGCAAGGCGGCTTCGATTTCCCCGGGCTCGATACGGTACCCGCGGACCTTGAGCTGGCGGTCGGCGCGCCCGGCGAAGAGGAGGTCGCCGTCGGGCCGCAGGACCGCGAGGTCGCCCGTGCGGTAGAGGCGGGCGCCAGATTGATTGGACGGATCGGACCGATCGGACGGATCCGTCAGATGATCCGTCGGATCAACGAACGGGTCAGGCCGGAACCGGTCCGCCGTGAGGTCGGGGCGCCCGAGGTAGCCCTGCGCCACGCCGGAGCCGCCGATCCACAGCTCGCCGCGCACGCCCGGCGGTACCGGCGCGAAGAAGCGGTCGAGCACGTAGGCCCGCGCCCCCGCGATCGGCCGGCCGATCGGCATGGTCGCTCCCGGCGCGAGGCCGGACAGGTCGCGGCGGGTCGCGACGATGGTGGTCTCCGTGGGGCCGTAGGTGTTGACCAGACGGACCGCGGGGCCGACTCGCCGGCGCCAGAGGGCGAACCGGTCCGCCAGAGCCTCTTCGCCGCCGAGGATGACCAGGCGGAGGCCGCGCGGCAGGGAAAGGTCCTCGGCCTCCATGCCGGCGACCATCTCGTGCCAGTAGGCGGTGGGCAGGTCGAGACAGGTGATACCGAGCCGCTCCAGCTCGCGCAGGAAGTGCGGGATCGAGGCGGCCATGTCGTCCGGCCGCAGCACGAGGGTCGCGCCGGACGCGAGGGCCGGCCAGATCTCCTCGGCGCTGGTGTCGAAGCTGATCGAGGCGAATTGCAGAACGCGGTCGCCCGGCGCAAGGTTGTAGGTCTCGCGGGCGGCGCGCACGAAGGCGGCGATGGCGCGGTGGGGAACCACGACGCCTTTGGGGCGGCCGGTGGAGCCGGAGGTGTAGATGAGGTAGGCGGGGGCTTCGGGGGCAACCACAAAGCCGGCTTCGCCGGGACCCTCACCCCCTGGCCCCCTCTCCCACACGCACTCACGCCCGCCCGGGAGAGGGGGAAAAGTTACCCCGTCAACGGCCCCCGAGTCCGCCACCATGTACTCCCGTCGCTCCTGCGGATACCCCGGATCAATCGGCAGATACGCCGCCCCCGCCTGCAACACCGCGAGCATCCGCACGATCAGCTCCGGCGTGCGTTCCGCCGAGAGCGCCACGATCGACCCCGGGTCGATCCCACGGTCCCGCAGAAGCCCGGCCTGCCGTCTCGCCTGCTCGACCAGCTCCGCATAGGTCAGGCGCAGAGTGCCGGCCTCCAGGGCCACTGCCCTGGGCGTCCTCGCGGCCTGCTCCTCCACCAACCGATGTAGAAGGTATGGCCCCTCCGGTACGGCCGGGCCGCGGCTCCAGGCTTCGAGCTGCCGCTCCTGCTCCTCCTGGGTGATCAGCGGGAGGGTCCAGACGTTGCGGTCCGGCTCGGCCACGGCGGCTTCGAGGAGCGTCCGGAGGTGCGCGGCGAAGCGGAGCATGGTGGGCTCGTCGAACAGGTCGAGGCTGTACTCCAGCGCGCCGCCGATACCGTCCGGCCCCTCGCCCAGCCAGAACGCCAGGTCGTAATCCGAGGTCTCGATCCCCACCGCCATGCCGCTCAGGCGGACTCCTGTGCTCAGGTCGACCCGGGTCGGGGGGAAGTTCTGGAAGACGAGCAAGGCCTGGAACAGCGGCGTGCGCGACGGATCGCGGGGAAGCTGGAGGGTCTCCAGGAGCTTCTCGAACGGCAGGTCGCGGTGCGCGTAGGCGCCGAGGGTGGTCTCGCGCACCTGGCCCACGAGATCCTTGAACGACGGATCTCCCGCGAGATCGGTGCGCAGGACCAGGGTGTTGATGAAGAAGCCGATGAGCCCCTCCAGCTCCTTGCGCGGACGGTTGCCGCTGTAGGTGCCCACCACCACGTCCTCCTGGCCGCTCCAGCGGGCCAGCAGGCTCTGGTAGCCGGCGAGCAGCACCATGAATAGAGTCGCGCCCTGCCGCTGCGCCGAATCCTGGAGGCGGTCGACCAGCGGCCGCGGCAGCTGGAACGGGATGCGGGCGCCGCGGTTGCTGCGGACCGGCGGGCGCGGCCGGTCCGTGGGGAGCTCGAGGAGCGGCGGCGCTCCGGCGAGGCTTTTGCGCCAATAGCCGACCTGCTTCTCCAACGCCTCGCCGTCCAGGCGCCGGCGCAGCCAGACGGCATAGTCGGCATACTGGACCGGGAGCGGCGGCAGGGACTCGCCCTCGTAGAGCGCGGCCAGCTCGCAGTTCAGAATGCCTGTGGACCAGCCGTCCGAGATGACGTGGTGCACCGTCATCAGGAGGGCGTGGTCGTCGGCGCCGAGCCGTACGACGCGGGCGCGCAGCAGCGGCGCCGTGGCGAGGTCGAAGCCGGTGGCGGCCTGGTGGCGGACGCGCCTCCACATCTCCTCCTCCCGCGCCGCCTCGGGCAGGGCCGACAGATCGATCACCGGCACCTGGAGCCTGAGCTCAGGAAGTACGACCTGAATCGGTTCGTCCTCACTCGCCATGAATTCGGTGCGGAAGACCTCGTGCCGCGCGACCAGCCGGTTCAGCGCCTCGGTCAGGACCGGGATCGAGAGCGGGCCGCCGATCCGCAGGTTGTTCGGCAGGTTGTAGGCCGGATTGCCGGGTTCCAGGCGGTCGAGGATCCACTCGCGGAGCTGCGAGAAGGAGACCGGAAAGCGGTTGACGCCCGACGCGCGCGGCAGGCGGACGATCGGCTCCTCCGTGGAAACCATTTCCGCCGTGGCGATCGCCTCGGCCATCCTCTCCAGGGTCGGCCGCTCGAACACGATGCGCAGCGGCAGGTCCACGCCGCAGGTGTCGCGAACGGCCGCGAGCAGGCGAGTGGCGAGCAGGGAGTGGCCCCCGAGGGCGAAGAAGTTGTCTCGGGCTCCCACGCCGCGCTCTCCGGTGCGCTCCGGCCCGAGCAGCTCGGCCCAGAGCCGGGCCAGGGTCTCCTCCGTGGGCGTGCGCGGCGCGGCCCAGTCGTCAGCCGTCCGCTCGGGCGCGATCCGGGCGAGCGCCCGGCGGTCCACCTTGCCGTTGGGGGTCACCGGGAGGCGGTCGAGGAGCACGAAGCCGGCCGGGACCATGTACGCCGGCAGCCTCGCGCCGAGCGCCTCGCGCAGCTCCTCCGGGCCGGGCACGTCCGTCCCCGGCTCGCGCACCACATAGGCGACCAGATGGCGGTCTCCCGGTGCGGTCTCGCGGGCCAGGACCACGGCCTCGCGCACGCCGGGGAGGCGCCCGAGCGCGGCCTGGATCTCCCCCAGCTCGATGCGGAAGCCGCGGATCTTCACCTGCTGGTCCGCCCGGCCGGCGAAGGTCACCTCGCCGTCCGGCCGGTAGCGCCCCAGGTCGCCGGTGCGGTAGGCGCGGGCGGAGGAGGCATCGGACCGATCCGTCGGATTGGTCGGATCGGTCGAATCATCAGTCCGATCAGTCAGATCCGTCCGATCGGTCAGATGCCAAAACGGATCGGGCCTGAACCGGTCGGTCGTCAACGCCTCGTCGCCCAGATAGCCGCGCGCCAGGTGCGGGCTGCGCACCCAGATCTCCCCCACCTCGCCGATGCCGGCCAGGCGCGGCGGACCACCCGGCTCGACCCGGCTCATCACCAGGAGCTGCACGTCCGGCATGCCGCGGCCCAAGGGAAGAACCTGGGGCGCCCGTGCGTCCGCGATCTCCCGCTCCTCGACGACGTGGTGCGCGACGGCACGTTGCGTCTCCGTGCTGCCGTAGAGGTTCACGCAGGTGACGCGCGGCGCGAGCTTCCGCAACCGGTCCACGTCGAGGCGGGTGAGCACGTCGCCCACCAGGAGCACCCAGCGCAGGCCCGGGACCAGGATGCCCGATGCGCCTTCGGTGAGGAGCTGGCCCATGGCGGGCGTCAGGTGCGCGACCGTGATCCCCTGGCGCGCCATCCAGGCGGCGAGCCGCCCCGCCGCGATGTCGTCCACGGCCGGCACACACACGGTCCCCCCCAGGCAGAGCGGCGTGAAGATGTCGCGCTGCAGCGGGTCGTGCGACAGCCCCGAGAGGAGGCTGATCCGGTCCTCCGCGCCGAGCCCGAAGCGCTCGCGCTGGAACGGCAGGAAGTGCGACAGCGGCCCGTGCCGGCCGAGGATGCCCTTGGGCGAGCCCGTCGAGCCGGAGGTGAACGCGATGTAGGCGAGATTCTCGGCCGACACCTCGGCCGGGGGAACCGGCTCCGGCAAGGACGACACGGGAAGCTTCAAACGCCCGCGCAGCTCCGTCAGCGCCTCCTCCACCTCCGCCGGAGGCGCGCCCGCGGAGCCGATCTCGATCCAGTACCTGGGAGAGGCCAGCCGGATCATCTCCGCCAAGCGGGCCGCAGGATAGGCGGGATCGAGGATCACGAACGCCCCGCCGGCCCAGAGCGTACCCAGGACCGCCCAGACCAGCGACGCGTTGCGGTCGGCCCAGATCGCCACAGGGTCCTCTGGCGCCAGACCGTCCGCCCGCATTCGCGCGGCAAGGCGCGCCGAGGCCTCCGCCAGCTCTCCGTAGGTCCAGGTCCTCTCCGCATCGACCACCGCCGGCCGCTGCGGAGCCACCCGCGCCTGCTCCGCGAACAGCGCGTGCACCGCGCCCACCCAGCCATCCCCCAGGGGGCTCCGCGGATCGGGCAGCACCGCGGCGGCCACGGCAGTCAGCAGAGAGATGGCATCCACCGGCGCGTCCGGCGCCTCAACAAGCTGCTCCAGGACCCTCCGGAGCTGGCGCTCCAGCTCCTCGATCCGCACGCGGTCGAAGAGGTCGGCGTTGTGGACGAGGGTGAAGGCGAGGCCCTCGGGCATCTCGTTCGCGTAGATCGTGAGGTCGAACTTCGAGTCGAACGAATCGTCGCCGAGCTGATCGAGGACGAGCCCGCCGGGCAGGGTGGCCTTGGCGTCAGGGAAGTTCAGCAGGTTGAGGAAGACCTGGAAGAGCGGCGTGCGCGACATGTCGCGCTCCAGCCGCAGGTCTTCGAGCAGCTTCTCGAACGGGATCTCCTGGTGGGCGAAGGCGCCGAGGGCCGCCTCCCGCGCGCGGCCCACCAGCTCGCGCCCGGTCGGGTTCCCGGAGAGGTCGACGCGAAGCGCGAGGGTGTTCAAGAAGAAACCGATCAGGCTCTCCAGCTCCGAGCGGACGCGGCCGGCGATGGGCGTGCCGACGACGAGGTCGTCCTGTCCGCTCCAGCGGTGGAGGACGAGGTCGAGCCCGGCGAGCAGGACCATGAAGAGCGAGCCCTTCTCCCGGCGCGCCAGCTCGCGCAGCCGGTCGGCGAGATCGGGCGGCAGGATCGTGCGCAGGACTTCGCCGCGGAACGTCTGCACCGCCGGCCGGGCGCGGTCGAGCGGCAGGTCGAGGGCCTCGGGTGTTCCGGCCAGGCGCTCGCGCCACCAGGCGAGCTGCCCCTGGAGAGCCGGACCACGCAGCCGCTCGCGCTGCCAGACGGCCACGTCGGCGTACTGCACGGGCAGCTCCGGCAGCGGCGAAGGCCGGCCGCTCGCGAAGGCTTCGTAGAGCACCGTCACCTCGCGCAGCAGGAGGTTCTTCGACCAGCCGTCGGTGATGATGTGGTGCTTGGAAAGGAGCAGGCCGTGCTCCTGGGGAGCGAGCCGCAGCAGGACGGCGCGCAGCAGCGGCCCCCGCTCGAGGTCGAACGGGGCGGTCATCCACTCGTCGGCCAGGCGGTCGGCCTCGGCGCGGCGCGGCGTCTCCGGCAACCCCGCGAGGTCGGCGAGGGGCAAGACGAAGGGACGCAGGGGATGGATGATCTGCACCGGCGAGTCGCCGCGCAGGGCGAACGTCGTGCGCAGCACCTCGTGGCGCCGGTGGACCTCCTCGAAGCAGCGCGCGAGCACCGCGCGGTCGAGGGGGCCGACCAGCCGCATGGCATAGGGCAGGTTGTAGGTCGCCGTGCCGGGAGTCAACTGGTCGAGGAGCCACAGCCGCTCCTGGGACGAGGAGAGCGGCATGCCGGCGGGATCACGCGGCCGCGGGACGAGCGGCAGCTCGTCGCCGGGCGAGGCGGTGACCGCCGCCTTCTTCTTCTGGCGGAGCTTCTCCAGGAGCGCGGCCCGCTCAGTCCGGGAAAGCCCGTCGATCCGGGCCGACAGATCGCTCATTCCATACCTCCGATCACTTCCGGACAGGCCCGGCCGGCCGGCGAAGGCGTTCCATCGCCGCCCGCTGGCGCTGCTGCGCGGCGCGTTGCTGCTCCGCCAGACCCAGCACCTTCTGGAGAGTGCCCGTCTCCTCCCCGCCCAGGTGGCGGGCCAGCGCAGCCACCGTCGGGAAACGGAAGAGGTCGACGACCGGAATCTCTCTCCCTAGTGCCTCTTTGAGCCTCTGATGCGCCCGCACGATGAGGAGCGAGTGTCCGCCCAGGTCGAAGAAGTTGTCGTGGAGGCCTACGCGGCCGGCCCGCAGGAGCTCGCCGTAGATGCCCGCGATGGTGCGCTCCAGAGCGCTCTGCGGCTCGGCGTACGCCACGTTGTCCGGCCGCGACTCCGCGGGCTCGGTCAACGCGCTGCGGTCCACCTTGCCGCTCGGCGTGAGCGGCAGCGCGGCGAGCGGCGTGAAAGCGGCCGGCAGCAGCGGCTCCGGCAGGCTCTCCCGCAGGAACGTCCGCAGATCAGACGCCCCTGGCGCTTCTATGCCCTCCCGCGGCACGATCCAGGCGATCAGCCGCTGGCCGTCGCGCGGCCCGCGCACGTCCACCACGGCGTCGCGCAGGGACGGATGGAGCCGCAAGGCCGCCTCGATCTCCCCGGGCTCGATGCGGTAGCCGCGGATCTTGAGCTGGCGGTCGGCGCGCCCGGCGAAAGTGAGGTCGCCGTCCGACCGCAGGACGGCGAGATCGCCGGTGCGGTAGAGGCGGGCACCGGGCTCCTCCGCGAATGGATCGGGGATGAACCGCTTGGCCGTCAGATCTGGGCGGCCCAGATAGCCGCGCGCCACCCCCGAGCCGCCGATCCACAGCTCGCCGCGAACGCCCGGCGGCACCGGCTCCAAGAAGCGGTCGAGCACGTAGGCTCGCGCCCCGGGGATCGGCCGGCCGATCGGGATCGTGGCCCCCGGCGCGAGACCCGACAGCTCGCGGCGGGTCGCCACGATGGTGGTCTCGGTGGGGCCGTACGTGTTGACCAGCCGGACCGCGGGGCCGACCCGCCGCTGCCAGAGGGCGAACCGGTCGGCCAGGGCCTCTTCACCACCGAGGATGACCAGACGCAGGCCGCGCGGCAGGTTGAGATTCCCGGCCTCCAGGCCGCCGACCATCTCGTGCCAGAAAGCGGTCGGCAGGTCGAGGCAGGTGATACCGAGCCGCTCCAGCTCGCGCAGGAAGTGCGGGATCGACGCCGCCATGTCGTCCGGCCGCAGCACCAGGGTGGCCCCGGAGGCGAGGGCCGGCCAGATCTCCTCGGCGCTCGTGTCGAAGCTGATCGAGGCGAATTGCAGAACGCGGTCGCCGGGCGCGAGGTCGTAGGTGGCGCGGGCGGCGCGCACGAAGGAGGCGATGGCGCGGTGGGGGACCACGACGCCTTTGGGGCGGCCGGTGGAACCGGAGGTGTAGATGAGGTAGGCGGGGGTTTCGGGGGAAACCACAAAGCCGGCTTCGCCGGAACCCTCACCCCCTGGCCCCCTCTCCCACACGCACTCACGCCCGCCCGGGAGAGGGGGAAAAGGTACCCCGTCAACAGCCCCCGAATCCGCCACCATGTACTCCCGCCGCTCCCGCGGATACGCCGGGTCGATCGGCAGATACGCCGCCCCCGCCTGCAGCACGCCCAGCATGTTCACGATCAGCTCCGGCGTGCGCTCCGCCGAGAGCGCCACGATCGACCCCGGTCCGACCCCCGTCTGGCGCAGCCAGGAGGCCAGGCCCCTCGCGCGATCAACCAGCTCCGCATAGGTCACGCGGACGCTGCCGGCTTCCAGGGCCACGGCCTCCGGGGTCCGCTCCGCTTGCTCCTCGACCAGCCGGTGCAGGAGCGGCGCGCCTTCGGGAACGGCCGGGCCGCGGCTCCAGGCGTCGAGCTGGCGCTTCTGCTCCTTCTCGCCGATCAGCGGGAGGGTCCAGACGTTGCGGTCCGGCTCAGCCACGGCGGCTTCGAGAAGCGTCTGGAGCTGAGCGGCGAAGCGGATCATGGTGGCCTCGTCAAACAGATCCTTGCTGTATTCGAGCGAGCCGGCGATGCCTTCCGCCCCCTCGCCCAGCCAGAGGGCGAGGTCGTAGTCGGACTTCTCGCTCCCTACCGGCATGCTGCTCAGGCGGACGCCCGTGCTCAGGTCGGCCCGGGTCGGCGGAAAATTCTGGAGCACCAGGAGGGCCTGGAACAGCGGCGTGCGCGACGGATCTCTCGGGAGCTGCAAGGTCTCCAGGAGCTTCTCGAACGGCAGGTCGCTGTGGGCGTAGGCCTCCAGCGTCGTCTCCCGCACCCGGCCGATCAGCTCGGCGAACGAGGGATCATCCTCCAGGCCGGTGCGCAGCACGAGGGTGTTGATGAAGAAGCCGATCAGCCCCTCCAGCTCCTTGCGCGGCCGGTTGCCGCTGTAGGTGCCGACCACCACGTCGTCCTGGCCGCTCCAGCGGGCCAGCAGGGTCTGATAGCCGGCGAGGAGGACCATGAAGAGCGTGGCGCCCTGCCGCAGGGCCAGCTCCTCCAGGCCCGTCGAGAGCTCCTTCGGCAGACGGAACGGGACCTTGCCGCCGCGATTGCCGCGGACGGGCGGGCGCGGCCGGTCGCTGGGCAGCTCGAGGAGCGGCGGCGCTCCGGCGAGGCGCTCGCGCCAGAAACCGGACTGCCGTTCCAGAGCCTCGCCGTCCAGCCGCCGGCGCTGCCAGGCCGCGTAGTCGGCGTACTGCACGGGCAGCGGCGGCAGAGCGTCGCCCTCGCCCTCGTAGAATGCGGCCAGCTCGTGGTTGAGGATGCCCATGGACCAGCCGTCCGAGACGATGTGGTGCACGGTCATCAGGAGCGCGTGATCATCGGGACCAAGGCGCACGACGCGGGCGCGCAGGAGCGGGGCCATGGAGAGATCGAAGCCGGTGCGCGCCTGGTCGCGGACGCGGCGGGCCAACTCGGCTTCCCGCGCCTCCTCCGGCAGGGCGGACAGGTCGATCAGCGGGACCTCCAGCCGGACCTGCGGGAGCACCTCCTGAATGGGCTCGTCGTCGCTGGCAGCGAAGGCGGTGCGGAAGACCTCGTGCCGCCGCACGACGCCCTGGAGCGCCGCGGTGAGGACCGGTGCAGACAGCGGGCCGCCGATCCGCAGGTTGCTCGGGATGTTGTACGCCGGGTTTCCCGGCTCCAGGCGGTCGAGGATCCACTCGCGGAGCTGAGAGAAGGAGACTGGGAAGCGCTGGACCTCGCCGTCGATCCTGTCGAGCCGCGGCACGCGGTCAATCGGCGCCTGCCGTTGGTCGGTGATCACCTCGGCCAGCGCCACCACGGTCGGCTGCTCGAAGATCACGCGCAGCGGCAGATCGATCGCGAACGTGTCCTGGATCGCCGCCAGCAGCCCGGTGGCGAGGAGCGAGTGGCCGCCCAGCTCGAAGAAGCTGTCATGGACGCCCACGGCGCCGCCGGTGCGCTCGACGCCCAGGACCTCCACGAACAGGCCCGCGAGGGTCTCCTCCAGCGGCGTGCGCGGCGGCACGTGCTCGCCCCTCCTGGGCTCCGCCGGAATCTCAGTGCGGCGGGGAGCGGCGAGCTGCGCCTGCTCCTCGGGCGTCAGCGGCAGCAGGTCGAGGACCGGCGTATCCGGCGCGGCCACGGCGGCATCGAGGAACGCCGCGAAATGGCGCATCCAGCGGGCGATCGTCTCCGGCTCGAACAGATCGAGGTCGAAGATCACGCTGCCGGAGAGGCCCGAGGGGCGCTCGGCAAAGCCGAAAGAGAGGTCGAACTTGGCGGTCTCCCAGGGGAGCTCGACCGGCTCCCAGACGAGGCCGGCGAGCCGCACCTCGCGCTCGGCGGCGGCTTGCAGCCCGACGGTCACCTGGAAGAGCGGCGGACGCGAGGTGTGGCGCGCCGGCCGCACGGCCTCCACCACCTTCTCGAACGGGATCTCGCCGAGCTGGAAGGCCTCCAGGGCGGTGCGGCGGGCGCGCCGCAGGACCTCGCGGAACGTCGGCGCGCCGGACAGGCCGGTCCGCATCACCAGGGTGTTCACGAAGTAGCCGATCAGCCCCTCGACGTCGCGCTCCGTGCGGTTCGCCACCGCCGTGCCCACCGCGACGTCGTCCTGGCCGGAGAGGCGGTGGAGGAACGTCTGGACGAGGGCGAGCACGGCCATGTAGAGCGTGCCCTGCTCGGCCCAGGCGAGATCGGCGAGGCGCGCGCACGACGCGGGATCGAGCGCGAAGGAATGCGGCGCGCCGCGCCAGCTCCGGGTGCGCGGGCGCGGCCGGTCGGTTGGCAGCTCCAGCGGCGCGACCCCCTCCAGGATGCGGCGCCAGGCGGCGAGGCCGCGCTCCAGCGGCTCCCCGTCCAGCCGCTCGAGCTGGCGCCGCGCATAGCCGGCGTACTGCAACGGCAGCGGCGGCAGCGGCGAAGGCCGGCCGGCGGCGAAGGCCTCGTAGAGCGCGCTCACATCCTGGTAGAACACGCCCATGGACCAGCCGTCGCTGACGATGTGGTGCATGGTGTAGAGCGCCACGTGCTCGTCCACCGCCAGGCGCAGCAAGGCGGAGCGGAAGAGGGGACCGATCGACAGGTCGAACGGACGCTGCGCCTCCTCCGCGGCCAGCCGCAGGACCTCGGCGCCGCGCTCCGCGGCCGGCAGCGCCGCCAGGTCGACCAGCGGCAGCGCGGCGACCCGGCTGTCCGGATCGAACGGCGCGACCCGCTGCTCGGGCCGGCTCCGCGTGCCGGCGAACGTGGTGCGCAGGGCGTCGTGCCGGCGCACCACCTCGGCCACGCCGCCGCGGAGCGCCGCCACGTCGAGAGGACCCCGCAACCGGAACGCCCCGGGGATGTTGTACGCGGCGGTCCCCGGCGCGATCCGGTCCTGCAGCCAGAGGCTCTTCTGCGCGTAGGAGAGCGGCGGCGGCCCGTCCGCGTCGCGCCAGGAACCGTCCTCCAGGGGCCTCTCCGCGCCTTGCCGCTCGTCGATCGCCCGCGCCACCGCCTCCAGCGTCGGCGTCTCGAACAGAACGCGCAGCGGCAGGTCGACGCCGAAGACGTCCCGCACCGCGGCGGTCAGCCGCGTGGCGAGCAGCGAGTGTCCGCCGAGGCCGAAGAAGTGGTCGTGGGCGCCGACCCGTCCGCCGGTCCGCTCCGGGCCGAGCACCTCGACCCAAAGGCCGGCGAGCGTCTCCTCGGTCGGCGTGCGCGGCGCCACGTAGTCTCCAGAGCCCGGGCCGGAGGAGCGCTCGGGCGCCGCGGCGCACACGGGCTTGAGCTGGGCGAGCGCGCGGCGGTCCACCTTGCCGTTGGGCGTCAGCGGCAGCTCGGGGAGCACCACGAAGTCCGTCGGGATCATCGGATCGGGGAGCCGCCCGGCGAGCCAGCGCCGGAGGTCCTCCCCCTGGAGCCCGCGCTCGACCGCCAGATAGGCGACCAGGTAGCGCCGGTTCCCCTCGCCGCGGACCAGCACGGCCGCCTCCGACACGTCCGGATGGGTGGTGATGGCGGCCTCGATCTCGCCGGGCTCGATGCGGTAGCCGCGGATCTTCACCTGCCGGTCGATCCGCCCGGCGAAGTCGAGCACCCCGTCGGGCCGCCAGCGGACCATGTCGCCCGAGCGGTAGAGACGGGCGCCCGCGGCGCCTCCGAACGGATCGGGCACGTAGCGGTCGGCGGTCAGGTCCGGCCGGCCGAAGTAGCCGAGCGAAACTCCTTCACCTCCGATATAGAGCTCCCCCCAGACGCCGACCGGCACCGGCTCCAGCCGCCGGCCGAGGACGTAGAGCGCCGTGTTCGCCACGGGGCGGCCGATCGGCATGGCGGGCCGGTGCGCGTCCTCCGGCGTCACGTCGTGGGTCGAGCAGATGACCGTGATCTCGGTCGGGCCGTAGCAGTTGGTGACGAGGAGCCCGGGCGCGGCGTCCAGGGCCCGCCGGGCCAGCGCGGGCGACATCGCCTCTCCGCCGACCGCCAGGCGGTGCAGCCGGGAGAGGCGTCCAGGCCGCCGCTCGGCCATCTGGTGGAAGAGGGCCGTGGTCAGGTGCATTTGCGTCACGTCGTGCCGGTCGAGGAAATCCGCCAGCTCGTCGAGGCTCGGCAGCTGCGGCGGCAACACCGCGAGCCGGCCGCCGTGGACGAGCGTGCCCCAGACCTCCAGGATCGACGGATCGAACGTCACCGCGGTGAGCACCACGTACGTCTCGCCCGGCCCGATCCTCGAGAAATCGTTGCCGTGCAGCAGATGGCAGGCGTTGCGGTGCCGCACCGCGACACCCTTGGGCTCGCCGGTGGAGCCCGAGGTGAAGAGCACGTACATCAGGTTCTCGCCGGCCGAGCCCCCCTCCGGCCGGGTGGAACGCTCCGCCGCGATCTCCACGCTGTCGCGGTCCACGCACACCGCCGTCACGTCCGCCGGGAACAGACCGAGCGAGCGCTCCTGGGCCACGGCGATACGGGCTCCCACCCGCGCCGCGATGACGCCCAGGCGCTCGCGCGGATGCGCCGGATCGAACGGCACGAAGAAGCCACCACTCTTGAGGACGGCAAGCACCGCGACGATCAGCTCGGGCGAGCGCTCGATGACGACGAGGACCGGCACCTCCGGCCCCGCGCCCAGGCGGCGCAGACGGTGCGCCAAGCGGTTCGCGGCGGCGTCGAGCGCGGCGTACGTCAGATCCTCCCGAAGGTCAGCAGAGACGGCGCGCGCGTCCGGCTGGAGGTCGGCCCGCGCCTCGAACAGGCGATGGATCGGGACCTCGCGCGGGAACGGCGCCTGGGTGCGGTTCCACGTCGCGAGGACCTGCGCGCGCTCCTCCAGGGAAAGGAGCGGCAGCTCGGAGAGGCCGGCGTCGGGCTCGGCGACGGCTCCCGCGATCAGCGTCCCGAGCTGGCCGAGCATCCGGTCCGCGGTCGCCGGCTCGTAGACGTCCGTGTCGAATTCCAGGTTGGCGCCGAGCCCGTCCGGCAGCTCGGTGCAGGAGAGCGACAGGTCGAACTTGGCGGCCGTCGTCGGCAGCGCCACGCGGGTCAGGGCGAGCCCGGGAAGCTCGTAGCTCTCGCGCGGGGTGTTCTGGAGCGAGAACATGACCTGGAAGAGAGGCGAGCGCGCGAGCTGGCGCTCGGGCTGCACGGCCTCGACCACGCGCTCGAACGGCGCCTCCTGGTGGAGCAGGGCGTCCAGCGTCATCCGTCGGACGCGGCCGAGCACCTCGCGGAACGGCGGGTCGCCCGCGAGGTCGGCGCGCATCACCAGGGTGTTGACGAAGAACCCGATGAGCTCCTCCACGTCCCGCTCGGTGCGGTTGGCCACCGGCGAGCCCACCGCCACGTCGTCCTGATGGCTGAGGCGGTGGAGCAGCACCTGGAACGCGGCGAGGAGGGCCATGTAGTAGGTCGCCTGCGCGCCGCGGCCGAGCGCGGCCAGCGCGGTGCTCAACTCGGCGCCGTAGATCGCGCGGCGGGCGGCGCCGCGTCCGCTGCGCACCGGCGGGCGCGGCCGGTCGGTGGGCAGCTCCAGCGTGGCAATGCCCGCGAGCCGCTCCGTCCACCACTCCAGGTCGCGCGCCAGCCGCGCCTCGCCGAGCCGGCCGCGCTGGCGCAGGGCGAAGTCGGGGTATTGCAGCGGCAGCTCGCGCAGCGGCGACGGACGGCCCAGGACGAAGGCCTCGTAGAGCGCCGCCACCTCGCGGTAGAAGACGCCCATCGACCAGCCGTCGCTCACGATGTGATGCATGGTGTAGAGCGCGAGGTGCTCGCGGGGGCCGAGGACCACCAGCGTGCAGCGGAACAGCGGACCCGTCGCCAGGTTGAACGGCTGCGCGGACTCCAGAGCGGCGACGCGGCGGGACTCGGGGTCCCGCGCCTCCGCGGGCAGGCTCGACAGATCGACCTGGCCGATCGGCCGGGGGTGGAATGCGAGGATGCGCTGCGCCGGCCGGCCGCCGGCCGCGGTGAACACCGTGCGCAGCGCGGCGTGCCGGCGCTCGATCTCGGCGAAGACTCGGACGAGGGCGGGCACGTCCAGCTCGCCCACCAGGCGGATCGCGCCCGCCATGTTGTAGGTCGGGGTGTCGGGCGTGAGCTGGTCGAGCAGCCAGAGGCGCTCCTGGGCGAAGGAGGCCGGCGCGGTGCCCCCTTTTTCCCAGGTGGAGGGGAGATCCCGCTCCTCGGCCGGGACCGGCGGCGGCGCGGCGCCCTCCTTCTTGCGGCGGAGGAGCTCCAGGAGCGCGGCCCGTTCTTTGCGGGAGAGCCCGTCGAGCCGGGCCGACAGATCCGTCATTCCAACAACCTCATTCCTTCGTCGTTCGTCGATCCGGCCGGCGCAGACGTTCCATCGCCGCCTTCTGCCGTTGCTGCGCCGCCCGTTGCCGCTCGGCGAGGCCCTGCACCTTCTGGAGGTGGCCCGTCTCCTCGCCTCCCAGGTGCCGGGCCAGCGCCGCCACCGTCGGGAAGCGAAACAAGTCGAGCACCGGAATCTCTTTCCCTAGTGCCTCTTTCAGCTTCTGGTGCGCCCGCACGATGAGGAGCGAGTGCCCGCCCAGGTCGAAAAAGTTGTCGTGGAGGCCGACCCGGCTCACCCGCAGGAGATCGCGGTAGATCTCCGCGACCGTGCGCTCCAGCGTGCTTTGCGGCTCCGCGTAGGCGGCCCCCTCCAAACCACCGGGCCGCGCCTCTGCGGGCTCGGGCAATGTCTGGAGACGGCGGCGGTCCAACTTACCACCCGGCGTGAGCGGCAGTGCTCCCAGCGGCACGAACGCCGCCGGCAGCAGCGGCTCCGGAAGCCTGGCGCGCAGGAACGCCCGCAAATCAGACGCTTCCGGCGCTTCGATTCCCTCGCCCGGCACAATCCAGGCGATCAACCGCCGGTCATCGCCCGCGCCCCGCGCCTCCACGACCGCGTCGCGCACGGCCGGATGGAGGCGCAGCGCCGCCTCGATCTCCCCGGGCTCGATGCGGTAGCCGCGGATCTTGAGCTGCCGGTCGGCGCGCCCGGCGAAGACGAGGTCGCCATCCGGCCGCAGGACCGCGAGATCGCCCGTGCGGTAGAGGCGGGCACCTGTCTCCCCTGCGAAGGGATCGGGTGCGAACCGCTCCGCGGTGAGGTCGGGGCGCCCCAGATAACCGCGCGCCACTCCCGCCCCGCCGATCCACAGCTCGCCGCGCACCCCCGGTGGCACCGGCTCGCCGCAGCGGTCGAGCACGTAAGCCCGGGCCCCGGGGATCGGCCGCCCGATCGGCACGAGCCCGCCTGGAGCCAGGTCCGTCAGCTCGCGGCGGGTCGCCACGACCGTGGCCTCCGTGGGGCCGTAAGTGTTGACCAGCCGCACCGACGGGCCGACGCGCCGGAGCCAGAGCGAGAGCCGGTCGGCCAGGGCCTCTTCGCCGCCGAGGATGACCAGGCGGAGGCCGCGCGGCAGAGAGAGATTTTCGGCTTCCATACCGGCGACCAGCTCGTGCCAGAACGCGGTGGGCAGGTCGAGAACCGTGATGCCGAGTCGTTCCAGCTCGCGCAGGAAGTGCGGGATCGACGCGGCCATGTCGTCGGGGCGCAGGACGAGCGTGGCGCCGGACGCGAGGGCCGGCCAGATCTCCTCGGCGCTGGTGTCGAAGCTGATCGAAGTGAACTGGAGAACGCGGTCGTTTGGGGTGAGCGCGTAAGCCTCGCGGGCGGCGCGGACGAAAGCGGCGATGGCGCGGTGGTGGACCACGACGCCTTTGGGTCGGCCGGTGGAGCCGGAGGTGTAGATCAGGTAGGCGGGGGCTTCGGGGGAAGCGAAGGACCTCAAGGACCCAAGGGACTCAAAGGACACCGCCCCCGAGTCGGCCACCATGTACTCGCGCCGCTCCTGTGGATACCCCGGGTCGACCGGCAGATACGCCGCCCCCGCCTGGAGCACCGCGAGCATCCGCACGATCAGCTCTGGCGTGCGCTCGGCCGCGAGGGCCACGATCGCGCCCGGCCCGATCCCCTGCTCGCGCAGGCGGTGCGCCTCGCGGCTCGCCCGCTCGACCAGCTCGGCGTAGGTCAGCCGGACGCCGCCGCTCTCCAACGCCACCGCCTCGGGCGTCCGCGCCGCCTGCTCCTCCACCAGCCTGTGCAGGAGAGGCTCCCCCGCCGGCACAGCCGGGCCGCGGCTCCAGGCCTGAAGCTGGCGCTCCTGCTCTTCTTCGTTGATCAGCGGAAGCGTCCAGACGTTCCTCCTCGGCTCGGCCGAAGCGGCTTCCAGGAGGGTGCGGAGCTGACCGGCGAAACGGAGCATGGTGTCCCGGTCGAACAGGTCGGTGCTGTGCTCCAGCACGCCGGAGATCCCGTCCGGCCCCTCGCCCAGCCAGAGGGCCAGGTCGTAGTCGGACTTCTCGCGCTCCACCTCCAGGCCGCGCAGGCGCACGCCCGCGCTCAGGTCGGCTTCGGCCGGCGGGAAGTTCTGGAGCACCAGAAGGGCCTGGAACAGCGGCGTGCGCGATGGATCGCGCGGGAGCTGGAGGATCTCCAGGAGCTTCTCGAACGGCACGTCGCGATGCGCGTCGGCCTCCAGGGTCGTCTCGCGCACCCGGCCGAGCAGCTCGGTGAACGAGGGATCGCCCGCGAGGCCGGTGCGCAGCACCAGGGTGTTGATGAAGAAGCCGATCAGCCCTTCGAGCTCGCGGCGCGGCCGGGTGCCGCTGTAGGTGCCCACCACCACGTCGTCCTGCCCGCTCCAGCGCGCCAGCAGGGTCTGGTACCCGGCGAGGAGGACCATGAACAGGGTGGCGCCCTGCCGCCGGGCCAGCTCGGCCAGGCGGTCCGCCAGCGGCCGCGGCAGGACCAGCGGGACCTTGCCGCCGCGGTTGGCGCGGACGGGCGGACGCGGGCGGTCCGTGGGCAGGTCGAGGAGCGGCGGCGTACCCGCGAGGCGCTGTAGCCAATACCCGGCCTGCCGCTCCAGGGCGTCGCCCGTCAGGCGCCGGCGCTGCCAGACCGCGTAGTCGGCGTACTGGACCGGCAACGGCGGCAGGAGGGTCCCGGAGGCGAGGGCGGCGAGCTCCTGGTTCAGGATGCTCATCGACCAGCCGTCCGAGACGATGTGGTGCACGGTGAGCAGAAGGGCGTGGTCCTCCGGCCCGAGGCGGACCACGCAGGTCCGCAGGAGCGGCGCGGCGGCGAGGTCGAAGCCGGTGCCGGCCTCCTGGCGCACGCACCGCCGCAGCTCGGCCTCGCGGGCGGTCTCCAGCAAGCTCCCCAGGTCGATCACCGGCACGGCGAGCCGGATCTCGGCGAGCACGCTCTGCAGGGGCTCCGGTTGTTCCTCATCAGGACCGGGGACGAAGGCGGTGCGGAAGACCTCGTGGCGGTCGACGAGCGCCTGGAGGGCCGCAGCCAGGACCGGAACCGCGAGCGGGCCTTCGATACGCAGGTGGCTCTGGATGTTGTACGCCGGATTGCCCGGCTCCAGACGGTCGAGGATCCACTCACGGAGCTGCGCGAAGGAGACCGGGAAGCGGTTCTCACCCGGCCCACGAGGGAGGGCGACGACCGGCTCGTCCGCCGCCGTCTCCCTCTCCACGATCGCCCGGGCCAGCCCCTCCACGGTCGGCCGCTCGAACAGGAGGCGCAACGGGAGGTCGATCCGGAAAGCGTCGCGGACGGCCGCGATCAGGCGGGTGGCGAGGAGCGAGTGGCCGCCGAGCGCGAAGAAGCTGTCGTGGACGCCGACGCGCCCGCCGGTGCGCTCCGCGCCCAGGATCTCGGCGAACAGGCCGGCGAGCGTCTCCTCGATGGGCGTGCGCGGCGCGACGTAATCCTCCTCCGCCGTACGACCGGGCGCGAGCCGGGCGAGCGCCTGGAGATCCACCTTGCCGTTCGGCGTGAGCGGGAGCGCGCCGAGACGCACGAACGCGTCCGGCACCATGAAGCCCGGCAGCCGCTCGGCCGCCCACGCGCGCCACGGCGCGTCGTCCGAAGCCGCGAGGCAGGCCACCAGGCGCCGGTCCCCGGGCGTGTCCTCCCGCACCAGGACCGTCGCATCGCGCACCGCCGGGTGGCCGCGCAGCGCCGCCTCGATCTCGCCCAGCTCGATGCGGTAGCCGCGGATCTTGACCTGGCGGTCAGCGCGGCCGGCGAAGACCATGTCGCCGTCCGGCCGCAGGATGGCGAGGTCGCCCGTGCGGTAGAGGCGGGCGCCTGGCTCCTCAGCGAATGGATCGGGCCGGAACCGCTCCGCGGTGAGGCCGGGGCGCCCCAGGTAGCCGCGAGCCACACCGGAGCCGCCGATCCACAGCTCGCCGCGCATCCCCGGCGGCACGGGCGCGAGGGCGCGGTCGAGCACGTAGGCCCGCACGCCGGGGATCGGCCGGCCGATGGGCACCGCGCCGCCCGCGGCGAGATCCAGCAGCTCGCGGCGGGTCGCCACCACTGTGGT
>DATFPH010000319.1:0-53870 GCA_035264905.1 Thermoanaerobaculia bacterium | reverse complement strand
CCTGGCACACCGGCAAGCCACGAAATGGAACCAGACAGAGGGATCACTCGGCTTCTCCCAAGACCTCGGCATCCACTGAAGTGAGGATGAACGAGACCCTCGAGACACTTGACACCGGTGGCCCACATAGAAGCCAGGGGTCTCGACCCCTGGCGGAGGGGGTGAGGGGCCTCGGCCTTTCCTGGCAAGTTTTTTGCTCCCTTCCGGGCTCAGCCATGACTGCGCCCATGACGAAACCCAGCTCGACTCTCACCGACGAGATCGAAGCCCTCGGCCCCTGGTTTCACAATCTTCATCTGCCGGATGGAACGCAGACCGCGCCGCAGCATTTCCTCGGCGACTTTCCTTCGTACAAGTGGGCGGAGGTACGCAAGCACCTGCCGGAGGATCTCTCGGGGTGGACGGCGCTCGACATCGGCTGCAACGCGGGCTTCTATTCGTTCGAGCTCGCCCGCCGCGGCGCCCAGGTGACCGGCATCGACCATGATCCTCATTACCTGAGGCAGGCCGAGTGGGCCGCCCGGCAGCTCGGACTCGCGGACCAGGTCTCGTTCCGCGAGATGACGGTCTACGACCTCGCCCGCACAGACGAGCAGTGGGACCTCGTCCTCTTCATGGGAGTCCTCTATCACCTGCGCTATCCCATGCTCGGGCTCGATATCGTGGCCCGGAAGGTCCGCCGGCGGATGATCTTCCAGACGCTGACGATGCCGGGAGACGAGGTCTACGAGGCGCCGGTCGACGTGGAGATCGACCAGCGCGAGCCCCTCCTCGCGCCCGGCTGGCCCAAGCTGGCCTTCCTCGAGCACCGGCTGGCCGGCGATCCCACGAATTGGTGGGCCCCCAACCACGCCGCCGTCCAGGCCATGCTCCGCTCCGCCGGCCTCCAGGTGACCGACATGCCCGGCCACGAGATCTACGTGTGCGTGCCCGGTCCGCAGCGCGAGGAGCTGGAGTGGATCGAGACGGAGCTGCGGCGGGCGACGGGGACGTAGGAGCCCTCACCCCCGGCCCCTCTCCCGCGAGCGGGAGAGGGGTGCAGGTTACCTGTTCTTCTCGCTTCGCATCTTCCTCGAACAGCGAACCCCCTATCCCACACCCCTCTCCCGCTTGCGGGAGAGGGGCCGGGGGTGAGGGCCCACGCGGCACGCTTCTTGCGGAGCCACCCTTCGTTGCGTCCTCCCTTCGCGGAAACGCGGAGGTGAATCTTCCAACTTTGTAACACTCGCCAGGAGGACCCATGAAACTCGAATCCCTGAAAGACCTCTACCTCGAACAGCTCAAAGATCTCTACAGCGCCGAGACGCAGCTGGTCGACGCGCTTCCCAAGATGGCCGAGCGGGCCACGTCTCCCGATCTCAAGCAAGGTTTCCAGGAGCATCTGCGGCAGACGCAGGAGCAGGTGCGCCGCCTGGAGCAGATCTTCCAGGACCTGGGCGACAGTCCCAAGGGGCATACGTGCGAGGGGATGAAGGGGCTGATCAAGGAAGGCGACGAGATGATCAAGATGCAGGGCGATCCCAAGGTGATCGACGCCGGCCTCATCGCCGCCGCGCAGCGGGTCGAGCACTACGAGATCGCCGGCTACGGCACGGTCCGCACCTACGCCGAGATGCTCGGCAAGGAGATGCATGCGACGCTCTTGGAGCGGACTCTCCAGGAAGAAGAGATGACCGACGAGAAGCTCTCGCAGCTCGCCGAATCCCATGTGAACGAGGAGGCGATGGCTGGGCATTGACCTCCTGTCCCCGAACCCCTCCCCACGCCGGGGAGGGGTCCTCAAGGCGGAGGACAGGTTCCATGCCGATGGGGAGGACGGAGAGGGAGGCGAGATGGCAAAGAAGGAGAAGGACCAGAAGAAGCAGACGCTCCCACCCCAGGAACAGGACCGGCAGCCCGGCATCGAAGCCGAGATGGAGCCGCGTCCCAGGGCCGAAGGCCGCGTTGACCGCGGCAGCGGCAAGCTGGAGGGCAAGGTCGCCCTCATCACCGGGGGCGACAGCGGCATCGGCCGCGCCGTGGCCTATGCGTATGCCGAGGAAGGGGCCGACGTGTCAATCGTCTATCTCGACGAGCATGAGGACGCGGAGGAGACCCAGCGGCGCGTGGAGGCCAAGGGGCGGCGCTGCCTGCTGATTGCGGGGGACGTCGGCGACGAGCCGTTCTGCCGCGAAGCGGTGGAGCAGACGGTCCGCGAGCTCGGCCGGCTCGATGTGGTGGTCAACAACGCGGCCGAGCAGCACCAGCAGGAAAACCTCGAAGACATCTCCGCGGAGCAGCTCGAACGGACGTTCCGCACCAATATTTTTTCTCACTTTTTCGTCACGAAAGCGGCGCTCCCCCACCTCAAGGAAGGGAGCGCGATCATTCACACAACGTCGGTCACCGCCTACCGCGGCAGCGAGCACCTGATGGATTACGCCTCGACCAAGGCGGCCATCGTCGGCTTGGTGCGATCGCTGTCGACCAACCTCGCGAAGCGCAAGATCCGGGTCAACGGTGTGGCTCCAGGTCCGATCTGGACCCCGCTGATCCCTGCCTCGTTCCCGGCGGAGCAGGTGAAGACGTTCGGGGGCGACGTCCCGCTCGGCCGCCCCGGCCAGCCGGAAGAAGTTGCCCCTTGTTTCGTGTTCTTGGCTAGTGAGGAGTCGTCGTATATGACCGGGCAGGTGCTGCACCCCAATGGTGGAGAGGTGGTGAACGGCTAGTTCAGTCTTGTAAAGGGGGATCCCGTGGAGAACAAGAGCACCACGGATCACGACGTGATCCGTCAATGGGCAGAAGAAAGGGGCGGCAAGCCCGCCAAAGTTGCCGGAACCGAGCCCGGCGAGATCCGCATCGATTTCCCGAGCTTCCCCGGGGAGGACGAAGAGCCGCTCGAAGTCATCTCCTGGGAGGAGTTCTTTGACCGTTTCGAAGAGGACAACCTGGTCTTCATGTACCGGGAGGAACAGTACGCATGAGCTTCGACGAGCTCCCTCCGCCGAGGTGAGCTCGACGAGCTTCAGGTTGGGCACCTCTCTGGATGGGGGGTGCCCTCTTTTTGTGCCCGCACGGCCAAGCCAAGCTCCCGCGGCCTCCGTGGCCCCGGGAGCCTCCTAATGCGTGATCGTCGCGCCCCCATTCCCACCCACCCGCGCCCGCAGCAACCCCAGCACCTGCGCCTCCAGCTTCCGCAGACCGTTCGACGCGCCGTCGTCCTGCGACTCCTCCACCACCTCGGCGAGCGCGTCGACCAGCTCGCCTTGCACGAAGGTCTCGATGAGGAGGGGGTGGATGTAGTACTTGCGGCAGATCGCGGGACGGTTGCCGAGGTTCGCGGCGACGTCTTTCACCGCCTGCACCACGGCTCGGTTCGCCTCTTTCTCGCTCTCGCAGACCCCGATGTCCAGCAGGGCGGCGAGCATCAGGACGGTGCCTCCCCAGGTGCGGAAGTCCTTCGCGGTGAAGTCCTCTCCCGAGATCTCCTTGAGGTAGGCGTTGACGTCCTCCGAGAGCACTTTCTGCTGCGCGCCGTCGTCGTCGAGGTATTGGAAGAGGGTCTGGCCGGGCAGGTCGCGGCACTGCTTGACGACGCGCGCCAGGCGGCGGTCCTGGATCTCGACCGAGTGGTCCTTGCCGCTCTTGCCGCGGAACTCGAAGCGGATCTTCGAGCCTTCGATGTCCACGTGGCCGTCGCGGAGCGTGGTGAGGCCGAAGGAGTTGTTCTGCTTCATGTACTCGCGGTTGCCGACCCGGATCAGGGTGGTCTCCAGGAGCTTGACGACTGCGGCCAGGACTTTGGTGCGCGGGAGCCCGCGCTGCCCGAGGTCGGCCTCGATCCTCTCGCGGATCTTCGGCAGCGCCTCGCCGAAAAGGATCATCCGGCCGAACTTGGTCTCGTCGCGGACGTTGCGCCACTCGGCGTGATAGCGGTACTGCTTGCGGCCACGGGCGTCGCGCCCCGTGGCTTGAAGGTGTCCGTTGGGTACGGGACAGATCCAGACGTCGGTCCAGGCCGGCGGGATCGCCAGCTTGCGGATGCGCTCGAGCTCTTTCGGGCTCGTCAGCACCCCGCCGTTCGGCAGGACGTAGCTCCACCCCTTGCCGCGCTTGCGGCGCCGGATGCCCGGCGCGTCGTCCGAGACGTAGCGCAGGCCGGCGGCCTTGGCGCTCTCGACCGGATCGACGTAGACGGCGACGGTGAGACCGGAGTCGAGACTCTCGGACTCGTGGACCTTCTGGATTTGTTTGATTTCGACATCGATGCTGGCTTGCATGGTCACCCTTGCATTGAACCGGAGGCCGCAGGTGTAAGAACTACCCGGCCCCGAGCTTCCGGGACCTCCGCGAGCGTGGCCGCGGGGCTCAACCCGGCCGGCCGGCTCGCTCCGGGCCTCTTGCATCGCCCGTGCCGAAGCCGGTCAAAATCCCGGTTTTGCAGGGTTTTCCTCACCGGCGCCCGGAGGGGAGAAACGGCGGCAGACGCATGGCATGGGTCCTGCTTTTCCTGGGAACGCACCACCGCCGGCCCGGGATCGGCCGACCTTTATCTTTGCAGCACCAGCTTCAGGCCACGGCTCTCTCCAGGGAGCCGGGCCACTCGGTGAAATCTCTGGCGAGGTCTCCATGAGCAGTCACTCCAACGTCGCGAATCTTCCAGAGCCCCTTCGTTTCGGGAGGGCGCCTGCTTCGCGGATCCCGGGACGGATCATCGTCGTCTCCGAACGCCTCCCGATCGTGCTGACGCGCGAGGAGGGGACCCGGTGGCGCGCGGCGCCCGCCCGGGGAGCGCTGGTCTCGGCTCTGGCGCCGGTGCTGAGCGACCGCCGCGGCGTGTGGATCGGCTGGCCGGGGGTGACGGTCGAGGAGCTGCCGGGGATTCGCCGGGTGCTGGCGGGCGCCATCCAGGAGGGGGGCTACTCGCTCCGTCCGGTGGCTCTCACCGGGCGTGACCGCGCAGGCGGGTCCGCATTCTGCGGCGAGGTGTTGTGGCCGCTGTTCCACGGGCTGCCCACGGAGTGCAATTTCGACCGCGCTTACTGGCAGGCCTTCCGGCGGATGAGCTGCAAGTACGCGCGGGCGGTGGCCAGGGCGGTGGCGGTCTCGGGCGGCTCGGACCTGGTCTGGGTGCAGGACCATCCGCTGATCAACGTGGCCCTGGAGATGCGGCGCTACGGAGTGCAGTCTCCCGCGGCGTTCTTCCTCCATCTCCCCTTCCCCTCGCCCGACCTGTTCATGATGCTCCCCTGGCGCGACCGGCTGCTCGCCGCGCTCCTCGCCTACGACCGGATCGGATTCCAGACCACGACGGACCTGGCGAACTTCATCGCCTGCGTGCGGACGCTGGCTCCCTGGGCGCTGCTCTCCCGCGGCGCCGAAGGGCTCTGGTCGGTGGAGATCGGACGGCGGCAGGGGCAGGGGCAGGGTCACTCCCACGCGACCGAGGCGGGGGTCTTCCCGGTCGGGATCGACTCCCGCGAGGTGGCGGCCAGGGCGGAGAGCTCCGCGGTGGCGGAGCGGGCGGCGGCGCTCGTGGCGGCGCACGCGGGCCGGCAGATCGTCCTGGGGGTGGACCGCCTGGACCGCTCCAAAGGGATTCCGGAAAAGCTGCGGGCGTTCGCCGATCTGCTGACGAGGCACCCGGGCCTGCGCGAGAAGGTGTCGCTCGTCCAGGTGGTGGTGCCGGCGCGGGAGAGCCTGCCCCGGCACGCGGCGCTGCGGGAAGAGATCGAGCGGGGGGTGGGCGAGATCAACGGCCGGTTCGGCGCTCCGGGGTGGGTGCCGGTACACTATGTCTATCGCTGGCTGGAGCCGGTCGAGCTCCAGGCCTGGTATCGGGCCGTGGACGTGCTGCTGGTGACGCCTCTCAAGGCGGGCATGGAGCTGGTGGCCAAGGAGTATTGCGCGGCCCGTGTGCGGGGGGATGGAGTCCTCGTCCTCTCGGAGTTCGCCGGGGCCGCGGCGCAGCTTGGAAGCGGGGCGCTGCTGGTCAATCCGTACAACGTCGAAGCCACCTCGCGCGCTCTCTTCCGCGCCTTGCGCATGAAGCCGGCGGAACGCGCCGCGCGGATGAGCGCCTTGCGCTCCGAGGTTCAGGAGCACGACGTCTTCTGGTGGGCGGACGGTTTCCTGGCCGCGGCGCTGCGGGAGCCCGGGAACCGGATGCCCGGCCTGAGGCATTCTCTGTAGATGGTGCAGGTGCCCGGAATGATGTTCCGGAGAGCTTCGGTTGCTCCGGAGGGACTGCTGGAGGCATTGGATGACCCTCTTTGTCAAGGATGACCCTGCCGTGAAGCCCGCGAAATCTGTCGAGGGAGGAGCGCGGCAGGAAGACGCCGGGGACGGCGAGCTGCACGGCGAGCATGGCGGGCTGGAGGCCGGGGTGGTGGTGGTCCGCAACCGTGAGGTGGTGTTCGCGGACGAGCGGGCGCGGGAGCTTCTGGGGGACGGGGAGGGCGCGGACGGCGGCTGGCGCGACCCGGGGCCGCGCCTGGACGCGATGGGTCTGCGCTGGGACGGCAGCGTGCCGCGTTCGACGGCCCGGGCGGAGAGCGCCGAAGGGCGCCGCCTCTGCTTCGACTTCCGCGCCGATCCCGCGGCTGCCTCGGATCCTTCGAATCCCTCGACCACCGGCGTGCTGCTGATCTACGAGGGATCGACCGTGGCCGGCGCCGAATCCGACCTGCGCCTGATCGCGCTGATGCGCTCGCTGACGCAGATCACACCGGCCGTGGCGCACGACCTGCGGGCGCCGATCAACGCCATGGTGTTCAACATCGAGGTGCTCAAGGAGACGATCGCCTCCGGGCGGGGGGCCGAGCCGACGGGGCGGGAGCGCCAGCTCCGCTACGTCAACGTGCTCAAGGAGGAGCTCCACCGGCTGCACCGCGGCATGGAGAACTTCATCGCCCAGATCTCGCCGCGCGGAGACCGCGACGAGATCCTCGACTTGCGAGAGCCTCTGGAGGAGCTGGCCTCCCTGCTGGTCGGTCCGGCGCGCAAGCAGCAGGCGCGGGTGGAGGCGCATCTGCCCGCCGAGCCGGTGACGGTGCACGGCAACCGGTACCTGCTGCGGCAGGCGCTCCTCCATCTCGGTCTGGCCGTCCTCGGCACCGTGCCGCGGGATGGGGTCCTGGAAGTCGGTCTGGAGGCCGCGGGTGGACGAGCACGGGTCCACCTGTCGGGCACGGCCGGATCGGTGGCGGGCAGCGGTCCTGAGCCGGCGCCGGGTTTCGAGATCCGGCCGACCGAAAAGGGGACCGAAGCCCAGCTCTGGGTGGCGCGCTCCATCCTCGCCACCCAGGGAGCGGAGGTGCGGCCTGCGATTCCTGGCGAAGGACCGCAGGCCTATGACATAGAATGGACGCTCCAGGATTCAGCCTCACAGGAGAAGGAGTAGGCGATGCCCCATGCACTGGCGGTCGATGACGATCCCAACTTCCTTTCGGCTCTCGCTGAGCTGATCGAGGGGCAGGGATTCACGACCAACACCGCTTGTAACTTGCGCGACGCGCGCGCTCAGGTCAGCAACCGGATTCCCGACGTCGCGCTGGTGGATCTGTATCTGCCCGATGGAAGCGGCATCGATCTGCTGAAGGATTTGGAGCTCGGCACCACGACCGAGGTGGTGCTGATGACCGGCCACGCCGACGTGGAGAGCGCCGTGCAGGCTCTCCGGCTGGGGGCGAGCGACTATCTGACCAAGCCGCTCGACATCGGACGCTTGAAGAGCATCCTCGCCAACGTGGCGAGCGTGCAGCAGCAGCCGGCCCAGGCGGCGGCCGCCACCCCGGAGGAGGAGGAGACCCCGCACACCGACCGTCTGGGCCTGCTCCTCGGCGCCTCGCCGTCCATGCAGGTGGTGTATGAGATGCTCATCCGGGTGGCCCCCACCGACGCGTCGGTCTTCCTGATCGGCGAGAGCGGCACCGGCAAGGACTTGGCGGCGCAGACGCTGCACAACCTCAGCCGCCGCGCCAAGTCGCCGTTCATGCCGCTCAACTGCGGCGCCATCTCGCCGACCCTGATCGAGAGCGAGCTGTTCGGCCATGAACGGGGGAGCTTCACGGGCGCCGCGCGCCGGCACAAGGGGTACTTCGAGCGCGCCCACACCGGCACCCTGTTCCTCGACGAGATCACCGAGATGCCGATCGAGCTGCAGGTCAAGCTCCTGCGCGTGCTCGAGACCGGCCAGCTGAACCGCATCGGCGGCGACCAGCCCGTCGAGGTCGACGTACGGGTCATCGCGGCCACCAACCGCGACCCGCAGAAGGCGGTCAACGACGGGAAGCTGCGCGAGGACCTCCTCTACCGCCTGCAGGTCTTCCCCATCCACATGCCGCAGCTGCGCGAGCGGGGCGAGGACGTCCAGCTGCTCGCCGACTACTTCCTGGACCAGCTCAACGAACGGCAGGGGACGACCAAGCGGTTCACCGAAGAGGCCATGGAGCGGCTGCGCACCCACAGCTGGCCCGGCAACGTCCGCGAGCTCAAGAACGTGGTCCACCGCGCCTTCATCATGGCGGACCAGGACATTTCGCCCCGCGCCCTCCCCCGCGAGGTCGGCGGCGACTCCGGATTCCAGCGCAGCCTGTGCTTCCAGGTGGGCACCTCCATCGAGGAGGTCGAGCGCCGGCTGATCATGGCGACCCTGGACGCCTACGGCGGCAATAAACGAAAAACGGCCGACATACTAGGCGTCAGCCTCAAGACGCTCTACAATCGCCTCAACAGCTACCGGGACGTGTAGACGCTTCCACGACCCGGAAACCGACGATCCAGTACCGGCGACACCGACCCCCTTGAGGAGCCGGACGGTAGGTTGTATACTCCCCCTCCGTCCGACGACTCGCTGAGAACTTGTTTTCAGGAGGTCGTGGCACAAATTCTGCTTCAGAGCAATTCTTGACGCATGAGTGTGGGCCACGAATCAAACGAACAAGCTCAGTGACGAGGAGGATGCCATGAACAAGTCGATGCTGCGGATCTCGGTGGTGTGTCTGGCGCTGGTGGTCGCTCTGGGGTTGGCCGCGTGCAGCTCGACGCGGACCGTGGGGACCCAGGTGGACGACGCCGCCATCACATCGGCGGTGAAAGCCAAGCTGGCGACGGACGGGGATATCAATCCGTTCAATATCGATGTCGACACCAACGAGGGTGTCGTAACGTTGCAGGGCCGGGTGGCCAAGGAGGAAGCCCGCACGAAGGCCGAACAGCACGCTCGTGATACCGAGGGCGTGAAGCGGGTGATCAACCTGATCAAGGTGGGCGACAACTCGTAACGAGCTGGACGCTCCGAAGTTCTTCATCTAGTTCCTTTAACAAGGGAGAAAAAAGAAAATGAAAAAGCTGTTCGTTCACCTGTCGCTTCTGTGTTTGTTGGCCGCTCTGGCGGTCCCGATGGTCGGCTGCCACAAGGAAGAGGCCGAGGTTGAGGAGAGCACCACCACCGCGATGGAGGAGCCCGCCACGACCGAGGCCATGGGGACCGACATGGGCACCACCGAGCCGATGGGCACCGACATGGGTGGCACCACGGAGCCCATGGGCACCGAGATGACCCCCCCGCCCGCCGCTCAGTAAGCTCTCCGTTCACATCAAGAAGTCGCTGCAGGGCGCCCGTTTGGCTGGGGCGCCCTTTTGTTTTTCCGATCCCGTGTAAATTCTTCCCTGGCATCGGGGTTGCTCCTTTCTCGTCCTGGACGACGGTCGTCCAGCTCAGGAGGTACCTTATGAAGCAACTCAACGGGAAGAAGGTCGCGATTCTGGTGGCGGACGGATTCGAGCAGGTGGAGCTCACCGACCCGCAACGGGCTCTCGAGGAGGCTGGAGCCGAGACCATCATCGTCTCGCCGGCCCAGGGGAAGGTGAAGGGGTGGAACCATACGGAGTGGGGAGACGAGCTTCCGGTCGACCTGCAGCTCGAGCAGGCCGAGCCCCAGGACTTCGACGCGCTGCTCCTGCCTGGCGGCGTGATGAATCCGGACAAGCTGCGGCGCCTGCCCAAGGCGCAGCAGTTCGTGAGATCGTTCTTCGACGCGGGCAAGCCGGTGGCCGCCATCTGCCACGGGCCGTGGACCCTCATCGACTCCGGCGTGGCCAAGGGCCGGAAGATGACGTCCTACGAGACGATCCAGATGGACCTCAAGAACGCGGGCGTCCAGTGGGAGGACCGGGAAGTGGTGCGGGACGGCAACCTCGTGACCAGCCGCAAGCCGGATGACATCCCGGCGTTCAACCAGGCGATGATCGAGGTGTTCGCCCATCAAATGGAGCCGGTGGGACGGTAGACCTCATCCGATGAGCCTCCTCCGCCCCCTGATCCTGCTCCTGGCGCTCGCCGCGGCAGGTTGCTTCTACCGCCCCGGTCCGGCCACGGTGCCGATGCGCACCCTGGAGATTCCGGGCGGGGCGGTCGAGTCCCGCTGCCTGGTGGTCTTCTTGCCCGGCCGCGGCGACACGCCGGAGCACTTCGTGCGCAACGGCTTCCCCGAGAAGCTGCGGAAGGCCGGCTCGCGCTGCTCGATGATCGGCGTCGACTCCCACCTGGGCTATTTCGTCGAGAGGACGATCACCCAGCGTCTCGAAGAGGACGTGATCGCGCCGGCGCGGGCCCGGGGGGTCCAGGAGATCTGGCTGGTGGGGATCTCCCTCGGAGGGTTCGGCTCTCTCCTCTATTCGAAGGATCACCTGGGGGAGATCGCGGGCATCGTGACTCTCGCTCCCTACTTGGGAGAAAGAGAGCTGACGGACGAGATCGCCAAGGCCGGAGGAGCCGCGTCCTGGACGCCGCAAGAGAACCCGGAGCAGCAGGACTTCCTCGCCTTCTGGGACTGGCTCAAGGGGTACAAGCGCCCGGACGGCCAACCGGATGCTGGGCCGGATGCCGGGCACCCGCCGCTCTTCCTGGCCATCGGAAGCCGGGACCGCTTTGCCCGTCCTAACAGCCTGGTCGCCGACCTCCTGCCGGCCGATCACGTCTTCCGAGTCGACGGCGGCCACACCTGGGCCGCTTGGCGGCGCGGGTGGGACGCCTTTCTGGCATCGCCCTACGTGCCGGGGCGCTGACATTCCGGAGCCGGCTTCGCCGGGACCCTCACCCCTAGCCCCCTCTCCCACACGCACGCACACCCGCCCGGGAGAGGGGGGACCAGAGAGTATTTAGGGTCCAGGATCAGGCTCGTTCAGGAACCGGTGCATCACGTAGGCGTCCACCAGGCCCAACCGGCTGTGCCGGAACGCCTTGGGGAGAGTGCCGACAATCCGGAAGCCCATCTTCTGCCAGAGAGCCACGGCACGCTCGTTCGTCGAGACCACGAAGTTGAACTGCATGGCGAGGAAGCCGGCGCGGCGCGCCTCCTCCAGGGAATGCTCGCACATCGCCCGGCCGACGCCCCGCCCCGCCTCGCCGGAGTCGACCATGTAACCCGCGTTGGCCACATGAGAGCCCAGCCCCGGCTGATTGGGCTTGAAGTAGTAGGTGCCGACGACCTGATCTCCGCGGCAGGCGACGTAGGCCGAGGCCGGCGGGCTCATCCAGAGCGCCCGTCCCTGCTCTTGGGTCGTCGCGGGATCGTAGGAGTAGGTGTCGCCCTCCCGGACGACAGCGTGGAAGATCTTCCAGATCTCGTCCCAATCAGCCTCGGTGGCACGGCGGATGGTCAGCATAACGCCTCGACCTCGGTCAAGGCCGACCGCAGAGCTTCGCGGTCCTTCGCCGGTCCGGAGCCGCGCGGCGGACGCTCGTCATAGGTCCGTCCATCCAGCTCGCGTCCGGCCTTGGCCTTCTGCCGGCCACCCCACTGCTTGAAGAAGAAGGGAACGCCGGCCTGGCGGCACTGGTCGCGGACCTCCAGCACCCAATCCTTCTCCAGCGGCCGGGCTCCCGCTCCGCTCTCGCCGCCCAGGATCACCCAGTGGACGCCCGAGAGATCGAAAGGTCCGAGGGATTCGAGGAGCGGCTCCACCGACAGGAAACGGACCCGTACCGGAGCCTCGCGCAGGTGATCCACCCGGGGAAGACCCTGCTTGCGGTTCTCGACGCTCACGCCCCACCAGATGTGCGACTCTTCGGTCATCGGCCGGAGCTTGGTCCGCAGCAGGTCGCGCATCCTCTCGGACCGCTTGGTCAACACCTGGAAGGTGTGCCAGCTGGCGAGTTGCATCACCCGGGCGACCTTTAGGATGTAGTCGTCCGGCACCTCCTCGTGGAACAGGTCGCTCATCGAGTTGACGAAGATCATCCGGGGCCGGCTCCACAGCAAGGGCTGGGTCAGCTTCTCCGGGATGAGGCGGAGGTCGAACCCCTGCTCATACGGGTGACCTGGAACGCCGCGGAACCGTTCCGCGAAGGTCTCGGCATAGCAGTGGGCACACCCCGAGGTAATCTTGGTGCAACCTCGGACCGGGTTCCAGGTTGAGTCTGTCCATTCGATGGCCGAGTGGTCGCTCATGCAGGTTCCTGTACCCTCCTGACATTACACCTTGACGAGATGGGCTGAGCTATACTCTCGCCTTGGAGACATAACCATGGCTCGCTCGCTCCCCTTCCCACCTCCCGAGCCTGACAACCTGCCTATCCCCGATTGGCACCTGCAGCTTGTTGAAGAGCGCCTGGCGGCCCATCGAGCTCATCCCGAGCAGGTCGTCACCTGGGAAGAAGCCGAACAAGAGATCCTCTCCCAACTCCGCAATCGCTGATCCGTTTTGACCGCAAGAACCGGATGGCTCGTCCTCCGGCGTTCCGGTACCTTCCTGACATGACACGGAAGGAGAACCTGATGAGCGCTACACTTCTGTCGGGACGGATGATGATCGACGAGACCTCTGCCTGGGACGCGGTGCTGGGGCGGGATGCCCGCCGGGATGGCCAGTTCGTGTATGCGGTGGCCACGACCGGCGTGTATTGCCGGCCGTCGTGCCCGTCGCGCCGGCCGCGGCGCGAGAGGGTGCGGTTCTTTACGGCTCCCGAGGAGGCCGAGCGGGCCGGGTTCCGGGCGTGCCGCCGGTGCCATCCCCGGGATGGCGCGGCCCCGGACGCCCGCCTGGTCGAGCGCGCCTGCGCGTATCTCGAAGCCCACCTCGACGAGCCGGTGACTCTCGAGACGCTCGGCCAGGCCCTCGGTGTGAGCCCCTGGCACCTGCAGCGGACGTTCAAGCGGCTGACCGGCGTCTCGCCCAAAGAGATGGTGCGCGCGCGGCGTATCGAGCGCCTCAAGGAGCGCCTCCAGAAGGGAGACGACGTGGCCGCGGCGACCTATGAGGCGGGGTTCGGCTCCGGAAGCCGCGTCTATGAAACGTCGGACGCGCGGCTCGGCATGACGCCGGCCACCTACCGGCGCGGCGGCGCGGGCATGCGCATCCGCTTCGCCACGGCGGCGTCGTCTCTGGGACGCCTGCTCGTGGCGGTGACGGAGCGCGGCGTCTGCGCGGTGGCGCTCGGCGATGCGGACGAGGAGCTCGCGGCGGCGCTGCGGCGGGAGTATCCGCGGGCCTCGATCGAGCGGGCGGAGCCTGGCGCGGAGGATCTCGGGACGAGAGTCGCGGCCGTCCTCGGCTTTCTGGAAGGGACCTCTCCACATCTCGCGCTGCCTCTGGATGTGCAGGCGACCGCGTTCCAGGAAAGGGTCTGGAAGGTCCTCCAGGAGATCCCGGCCGGGGAGACGCGGACGTATGGGGAGATCGCCACGACTCTCGGCCAGCCGCAAGCCGCCCGCGCGGTCGCCCGCGCCTGCGCCACGAACCCGGTGGCCCTGGCGATTCCCTGCCATCGGGTGGTCCGCGGCAACGGCGCGAGCGGCGGCTACCGCTGGGGCGCTGAGCGGAAGAGCCGGATCCTCGCGGGCGAGCGGGAGAGGCGGGAACAGTCGGCGTGAAGCTCCCGCTCCCTCCGGACTTCGACCTGGCCTGGGTGTTGGGATTTCTGGCCGCGCGGACGGTTCCGTCGATGGAAGCCGTGGCGGACGGCGACTACCGGCGGAGCCTCCGCGCCGGCGGCCGGATCGTGACGCTCGCGATCCGGCCGCTGAACAGGAAGGGAGGAAGCGCGCTGGCGGTCCGGAGCGCGCCGGACCTCCCCGCGGCCGAGATCCGGCGCCTGATCGTCCGGATGTTCGACCTGGAAGCCGACCTCGCAGGGTTTCTCTCCCTGGCCGCGGCGGACCCGCTGCTCTCGCGCATCGTGCCGCGGCGGCCGGGGATCCGCCTGCCGCAGCTCCTCGATCCCTTCGAAGGCATGGTCCGGGCGATCGTGGGCCAGCAGGTGAGCGTCGCCGGAGCCGCCACGACCCTCGACCGCCTGGTGCGGCTCCTCGGCGAGCCCGCTCCCCCGCTCGACGGGCACTCGTTTCTCGCCTTCCCCACCCCGGAAGCGGTGGCCGCCGCCCGCCCGGAGGAGATCGGAATCGGCGCCGGCCTGACGCGCGCCAAGACGAAGGCGATCCAAGGCGTGGCCACCGCGGTGCTCGACGGCCGGATCGACTGGGACCGGCTGCGCGCCGGAACCGCCGAGGATTCCCAGGCGGTCCTGGTGGCCCTGCCCGGGATCGGACCCTGGACCGCCTCCTACGTCCGCATGCGCACCCTCGGAGACCGCGATGCCTTTCCCGCGTCCGATCTGGGGGTGATCAAAGCTTTGCGGGTGCTGACGCCGCAGGGGGAGGCGATCACGATCCCCGAGATCACCGCCCTCGGCGAGCGCTGGCGCCCCTGGCGGGCGTATGCGACACTGCATCTCTGGAATTCGCTGGGGGGGTAAGCTGCCCGCCCTTCCCATGCCGCACCACCCGCCACACATACATCACCACCAGCCCTCCGAGCACCACCCACGAGGCCGGGTCCAGATACTTGTCGACCTGCTTGAAGTTGGCTCCCAGAAGGTGGCCCAGGTAGGCCAGCAGGGCGACCCAGAGGGCTGAGCCCACCGTCGTATAGGCCAGGAACCCGACCAGGTTCATCTCGGCGATGCCTGCTGGAATCGAGATCAGCGAGCGCACCCCGGGCACGAGGCGGCAGAAGAAAACGGCCATGCCGCCATGGCGGTCGAACCAGCGCTTGGCCTTTTCGATCTCGTCGCCCGAGACGGTCACCCAACGGCCGTGCCGGTCGGCCAGCTCCTTCAGCCGCTTCTCTCCGACCTTCCTTCCGGCGTAATAGAGGGGCAGTGCTCCGAGGACAGAGCCGATCGTGCCGGCGACGATGACGCCGGGCAGGGTCAGCCGTCCTTGCGAGACCATGTAGCCGGCGAGCGGCATGATCAGCTCCGAAGGAATCGGCGGGAAGACGTTCTCGATGAACATGAGGAGAGCAATGGCGGGGTTGCCTGCCGCGTACATCATCCGCATGATCCACTGAGCCATCGACCTCACATTCCTGCAAGGTCCAGGCCCCCCTCACCTGAGGGCCACCCCTCACCTGAGGGCCAACGCCTCGGTGGCGCGCGCGATGGCGGCGGTGATCTGGTCGAGGGTGACGGGCTTGACGAGATGCTCGCGGAAGCCGGCTTCCCGGCTGCGGTCGAGGTCATCCTCCATGCCATACCCGCTGACGGCGATCCCTTCGAGACCGTAGCGCTCGCGCAGCTCGATCATCAGGTCGAGACCGCTGCCGTCGGGCAGGCCGAGATCGGAGAGCACGAGATCGAAGACGTGGGTCTCGGCGAGCTGGCGCGCCGTGGCGACGTCCTGGGCCGTCTTGACCTGATGGCGGGCGACCTGGAGGAGGCTGGCGAGGACGTCCAGGGTCGGACCGTGGTCCTCCACCACCAGGAGGCGGAGGGGGCGCTGGGAGGGCTTCTGCCAGTCCGGGCGCTCGGTTCGCTGGCGGACTGGCAGGGGCACGGTGCCGAGCTCGACGGTGAACGTCGAGCCCTGCCCGGTCCCCTGGCTCGTTACGGACAGCGTGCCGCCATGCAGGTCGATGAGCGCCTTGGCGATCGCGAGGCCGAGGCCCAGACCGCTGAAATTGCGGCTGGCGAGCCCGCCCCGTTCGAAGGGTTGAAACAGGCGCGGGAGGACCTCGGGCAGGATACCGATCCCGTGATCGGTGACGTCGATCCGGATCCGCGCGTGCGCCGCGTTGGACGTGCGGACCTCCACCCGGCCGCCGTCGGACGAAAATTTGACCGCGTTGTCGAGCAGCTTCCAGAACACCTGCTCCAGCCGGGCCATGTCGCCCCAGACGTGGTGCTCGGAGGCTTCCAGGAGAAGCTCGATGCGCACGCCCTTCTCTACGCTGCGCTCGCTGCAGAGCCGCTCCACGTCCATGAGGAGGCGGTGGATGTCGCGCACCTCGAAGTGGGCTTTCACATGGCCGCGCGAGATGCGGGTCAGGTCGAGCAGGTCGTCGATGAGGCGCGCCTCGAGCTGTACGCTGCGCTCGACCATCTCGAGCCCGTCGCGCAGGCTCTCGTGGAGCTTGTGCGACTGGAGCATCTCGTTGACGGTCAGGAGGACGGGCGTCAGCGGTGTGCGCAGCTCGTGGCTGAGCGCGGCGAGGAAGTCGTCCTTGGCGCGGGCCGCGGCCTGGGCCAGCCGGTAGAGCCGGGCGTTGTCGATCGCCAGGCCGGCCCGGAAGGCGATCTCCTCGGCGAGAGCCAGGTCCTCCGGTCCGAAGACGCGTCCCGACTCGGCGGTGGCGAGGAGCACGACGCCGAACGTCTGCCCCCGGGCCGCCAGGGGGACGACGAGGAACGACCCGGCCTGGAGGCGGCGATAGATGGCCAGGACCTCCGGGTCCTGGGTGACCGACTGCGCCATCTCCAGGGTCGACTGCGGCACGAGCTCGCTCTGGCCGGAGCGGGCCACGCGCCAGAGCGACAGCTTGGGGTTTTCGGGGAAGACGCCGTACAGCTCGCCGAGCCGTTTCGGCAGGTGCTCCTTGCGTGGATCGACGTGGCTCGACGCCACCTGCCGCATGGCCGGCGGATCGAGCAGCTCGAAGATCAGGCAGTAGTCGGCGAAGCCGCGGAGGACGAGCTGCGCCAGGTTTTGAAACGTCTTCTCGTAGTCGAGGGACTCGGAGAGGAACCGGCCGGCCTCGACGAGGAGAGCGACGCGGTCTTCGGCGCGGCGGGCCTCGGCGGCTTCCAATGGATCGCGAGCGCGCGCAGATCTGGGGACCGCCTCGTGCGACACGAGACGCTTCCAGGCACCTGTGAGACGCTCGCGGGCTCTGGAGAGCATGAGTCCCCCTGACTCTTCCCGAGTGCGGAGAGACGCGTCAAACGGGACTCCGCTTCAATCGAGCGCACCGTCGAGCCGATAGAGACCGAGAGGCGTGCCGGCGTAGAGCCTTCCCGGGTCGCGCGGATCGACCAGCAGCACGGAATATCCGGAAAAGCCGGGAGCGGGCAGGCCGGCCTCGGGCAGGGGGCGCCAGGTGGCTCCCCGGTCCGTGCTCACGTAGAGGCTGTACGTCGAGCCTTCCGGGTGGAAGGTCTGGACTTCGGCATAGAGGACCTTGGGATCCGAGGGAGCGAGGGCGAGCTTCGAGATCGCCCGGTTGCGGGGGAGGCCGCGCCCGGTGCGACGCCAGGTGCGTGCTCCGTCAGCACTCTTGAAGAGGCCGGCTCCCGTGCCCGCCCAGAGCGTGCCATTGGGAGCGATGACCAGCGCGGCGGTCACCCCGCGTTCCGGGATGCCGTTGCTCGAGAGCACCCAGGTCTGCCCTCCATCGGTGCTCTTGAAGACCCCATCGAGCGCGGCGCCATAGAGAGTGGACGAGCGGCGGCGCGGATCGACGACGATGTTGCTGAAGCTGGAGGACCGGGCGCCCTCCAGGCACTCCCAGCTCTCTCCACCGTCGCTGGTCGCCAGCGTGTGGCAGCTGTCCTCGTCCTGGCGCGCGCACGCGGTCTCCCGCGACCCCGAGACGAAGAGGTCATCCGGATGGCGCGGATCGAGGGACAGGAAGAACGGGAAGACGCACTCGCCGTCCTCGATCTGCTCATGGGTCCACGTCCGCCCACCGTTGGTGCTCCGCACGAACAGGCCATACTCCCCGACCCCGGAGACGACGTCCGCGTTGCGGGGGTCGACGACCAGGCCAAAGATGCTACTCTCGAACCCGGAATCGATCTGTCGCCAGGTGGCCCCGCCATCCGTGCTCTTGGTCAGAATGCCGGAGCTCGCGTAGATCACGTCGGGATCGGACGGCGCGATCGCGGCGCTGTACACAAACAGCCCCCCCAGACCCTGGTTCGCCGGCCTCCAGGTCGCGCCGAAGTCCCGGGTCTTGAGCACGCCCCGGAAGCCGCCATAGAAGCCGAGCCCCGCGTAGAACGTTCCGGCCACCACCGGATCCGCGGCGATCGTCCGGACCTCCTCCCGCTGGTCGGGCCGCAGGCGCGTCCAGGCCGCGCCGGTCGCCTTCTTGCGGAAGACGCCCACCGAGGTCCCGGCGAGGAGGGTCCCGTCCGGAGAGAAGGCGAAGTCATAGACCACGGCGTCGGGGATGGGGCCCAGGACCGTCCAGGTCTCCCCGTGGTCCAGGCTGCGGAAAACCCTGGAGGGCACCTGCACGGTGGGCACCGCCACCAGAACGCCGGACGGCGAGACGGCCATCCGGGACAGCGAGCCCGGAGCCCCCTCCACCTGCGTCCAGGTGGCGCCGCCGTCGACGCTCTTCAGAAAGCCTTCGTTTCCCGAGGCGGCGTAGGCCACCCCGGGGAGCATGGGATCGAAAGCCACATTCTGGAAGAGCGGCGCGACCGTTCCCGTCTGCAGGTCCAGGCTCTCCCACGTCGCGCCGCCGTCCTCGCTGCGGAAGAGATGCACGTAACCGGCCGCCAGGATCCGCGACGGATCGTGCGGGTCGACCGCGATGTCGGAGATCGTCTCGCCGGCCGCTCCGGACAGCGGAGCCCAGGTCGCTCCGCCATCCACCGTCTTGAAGAGGCTGGTCGCCCCACCGACGAACACATTGCCGCGGCCGGCATAGACGATCCGGGCATCCGACGGATCGACCGCCACGGTCGACACTCCCGGCAAAAGCCCCGCGGCGACGAGGCGCCAGTGGCCCCCGGCGTCGTCCGAGCGGTAGACCCCGGGGTCCGCGGCGGCATACAGGGTCCGGTGCGCGGAGGGCGCGACCACGATGTCCGCCACGGGACCGCCGAAGGGGCCGAGATGCGTCCAGCGGCCGTCGACGGCTGCGGCCATCCGAGGGAGCAGAGCGGCCAGGACCAGGACCAGGGCTATGGAGCACAGACGTGTCGATCTCATGGGTTCTCCTCCCGTATGCCTCGATGACATAACTTTATCGTATTTACGGAGGGAGGACCCGAGACGTTGGGGGAGAAGGAGGAGGGCAAGGCGCCCTCCTCCCGGTGTGGGGGTCAGGGCGCCGCGGGCACGTCGTAGGCGTCGACGTTCTTGCCCTGGAGGTACTTGTCGAACCAGCCGGCGATGTGGCGCAGGCGCTCGATGCGGTGCCAGGGCTCGCCGCTGCGCGACAGATCGTGCGACTCCCGCGGGAAGCGGACCATGACGACCGGACGCTTCAGGTACTTGAGCGCGCGGAACATCTGCTCGCCGCCGGCGGCCGGCGGGGTGCGCAGGTCCGCCTCCCCTTCGATCAGCATGAGCGGCGTCGTCACCTGGTCCACATGGGTGATGGGCGAGCGCCGCGCGAAGTCCTCCGGGTCCTCCCAGGGTGCGGCGCGGAACCACATCGGATCGAACATGGTGAAGTCGGCGGTGTACCAGAAGCTCGCCCAGTCGGCGATCGAGCGCTGCGCCACGGCGGCCTTGAAGCGGTGGTCCTGCGTGACGATCCAGTTGGTCAGGATGCCGCCGCCGCTGCCGCCGGTCACGCCGAGCCGCTGCGGGTCGATGTACGGACGCTTCACGAGCTCGTCGACTCCGGCCAGGAGGTCCTTGGCGTCGTCGCCCGGGAAGCTGTACTGGATCACGTTCCCGAACTCCTGGCCGTACGAGGAGCTGCCGCGCGGGTTGGGGTAGAGCACCACGTAGCCCTTGGCGGCCAGCCACTGGAACTCATGGAAGAAGGCGTAGCCGTAGGCCGAGTGCGGTCCGCCGTGGATGTCGAGGATCAGCGGATATTTCTTTTTGGGGTCGAAATCGGCCGGCTTCTGGACCCAGGCCTGGATTGGCCGGCCGTCGAAGCTCTTGTAGACGATCTCCTCGGGAGCGGTGAGGGCGATGTCCGCGAAGAGCTCCCGGTTGGGCTCGTAGAGCAGCTTCCGCTGCTTCGTGGCAGTGTCCAGGACGTAGAGATCGCCGATCACGGTAGGCGTCGAGATCACCAGAGCGAACCGCGACGCGTCCGGGGTCGCCGAGAAGGACGCCACCTCCAGGTCCCCTTCGGTGACCGGCTCGATCGCGCCGGTCGCCACGTCGAAGCGCTTCAGGTTGCCCCGGCCCCGCTCGGCCGCCGCCGTGATCACCGAGCGGCCATCGGCGCTCCACACGATCGGCAGGGGATTGTCCCCGCGCGGAGCGTGCTGGTCGGCGGCGAGAGCGTCGGAGACGTCGCCGTCGAAGCGGTCTGTGAGGACGCGGGCTGCTGCGCCGGACCGGGCGTCGATGACCAGGAGTTCGCTTTCGTCGTAGGAGCGGCGCTTCTCCGGATTCAGAAAGCCGGAGAAGGCGACGCGGCGGCCGTCGGGCGCCACGGACCATTCGTTGACCGGACCGTCCACGTCTACCACCGGGCGGACCTCGCCGCCGCGCGCCGGCACGGCCCAGACGTCGTCGTTCGGCCTCTCGTAATAGGGCTCCTTCGAGCGGTCCGACGAGAAGTAGATCTGAGCGCCGTCGCGGGACCAGGCCGGCGTGTCCTCATTGACCTCGCCGCGAGTGAGCCGCCGCGGCTCCGGGAGGCCGGCTCCAAACGCCGGCACGTCGACGACCCAGACGTGGGTGGGGTGGGTGGGATCGGTGTAGCCGGCGCCGTTGAAGCGGTAGACGGCGCGGGTGATGACCCGGACGTCGCTCTCCCGCTCGTCCTCGCCGGCCTTCCCTTCTCCCTTCTTCTTCGCCAGGTCCCGATCGTTGGTGCCGCTCAGGAACGCGATCGTCTTGCCGTCCGGCGACCAGGCCGGCGTGGAGACCCCCGCGGGAAGGTCGGTGATCGGGAACGCCTCGCCGCCCAGGGCCGAGATCAGGTGGAGCTGCGGCCTCTTCTTCTCGTCCGCCTTGCCGGGCGAGCGGACGAAGGCGACCCAGCGGCCGTCCGGGGACCACCGCGGGGACGTGTCGCGGGGACCGGACGTGAACGGACGCGCCGGCGCGCTGCCGTCGGCCGGGACGATCCAGAGCGCCGTGTCGTAGCCCTCCTTCGTCTCGTCGACGGTCACCCGGACGAAGGCGACCTGCCGGCCGTCCGGAGAGATCTGGGGATCGGCGATCCAGACGAACCGGAACAGGTCCGTCTCGGTGATGGGGCGCTTCCCCGCCGCGGTCAGGACCTCCGGCGCGGTCCAAAGGGCCAGGGCGAGGAGAGCTGCGGCGGCGGCACGAGAGCGGAGCGACAAGGGCATCAAGGACTCCTCCATGAATAAAGGACGGGAGTGATCCTATCGCGCCCGCGTCCAGAGAACGAAGACGCAAGCTCAACTCCCGCCCGGGCATTGATGCCCGGGCGGGAGCGCGGCCGCCCTTCCGTTGCCTACCCTGTGCGTTCGAGGGCTGGGATCAAACCGGCTTGCGCGTGGTGCACCTTCTGGTTCTCCACGTACTTCACGACGCGAGGAAGCCGCTTGGCGTCAAAGGAGAACGCGGCGTACTCGTCCTGCCAGAAGAAGGGGCGGTCGTGCACTCCGGCTTTGTTGATCCGTGTCGAAGCCGCTCCCTTGATCTTGCCGATGAAAGCGGCCAGGGAGATGCTCGGCGGAATTGTGGCCACCATATGGATATGGTCTGGCATCCCGTTCAGGGCATACACAGTTGCCCCCAGAGCAATCGCCTTGCTCCGTAGCAGTCCATGAATCATGGGCTCCAGCTCTGGAATGACCAGAGGCTCCCGCTGGTATGTGGCCCAGACGAGGTGATAGAAGAGCCGCAAATAGGGCAAAGGTCGTCTCCCGAAACAGAATTTCTTCGAAGAGCATATCCCAAGCCCGGGCATCAATGCCCGGGCGGGAGCGCGGTCTCGCGCTGAGACCCGGCCAACAGGTCGTGGCACGCCCCGTGCTATCGTCCGATATCGTCGGAAGAACGGGCGGGGGGACCGATGCTGAGGCGCATTCTCAATCGCAATCAGGACGAGCTTCTGGCCGAGAACCGCCGGCTGATGGCGGAGCTCCGGCAGGCGCTCTCCCGGTTCGACGCCTCGGTGGAGGACCAGGAGACGATCGAGCGCTCGGCCCGCCAGCTCGAGGAGCTGTTCCTGCTGGTCGTGGCCGGCGAGTTCAATGCCGGCAAGAGCGCCTTCATCAACGCGCTCCTGGGCGACAAGGTCCTCGAGGAGGGGGTCACCCCCACCACCACCCGCATCCACCTGATCCAGCACGGCCCCGAGGTCAGCCGGGAGCTGGTGGGCACCGCGCTCGACCGCGTCACCGCGCCGGTCGAGCTCCTTCAGGACATCAACATCGTCGACACGCCGGGGACCAACGCGATCCACCGCGAGCACGAGGCGATCACCCGCGAGTTCGTGCCGCGCTCGGACATGGTCCTGTTCGTCACCTCGGCGGACCGCCCGTTCACCGAGAGCGAGCGCGCCTTCCTCCAGGGCATCCGCGACTGGGGCAAGAAGATCGTGGTGGTCTTGAACAAGATCGACATCTTCGAGGACCCGGCCGACATCGAGCGCGTCCGCGCCTTCATCGCGGAGAACGCCCGGTCGCTCCTCGGCTTCACGCCCGAGATCTTCCCGGTGGCGGCCCGTCTCGCCCTGCGCGGCAAGAAGAACAACGACTCCCAGCTCTACGCCCAGAGCCGCTTCGCCGAGCTTGAGCGCTACATCGTCGAGACCCTGGACGAGAAGGAGCGGGTGCGCCTGAAGCTGCTCAACCCGCTGGGCATCGGCGCCCATCTCTCCGGCCGGTATCTGGAGATCGCCGACCGCCGCCTGGAGCTCCTCAAGGAGGACTTCACGACCATCGAGGACGTCGAGGGCCAGCTCGCCCATTACAAGGAAGACATGAAGCGGGAGTTCCGCTACCGCCTGGCGGACGTGGACAACGTCCTCCAGGAATTCGAGAACCGCGGCATGAAGTTCTTCGACGACACCATGCGCCTGGCGCGCTTCCTCGACCTGATCAACAAGTCCAAGATGAAGGCGGACTTCGAGCGCGAGGTGGTGGGCGATTCGCCGCAGCTCATCGAGCGGCGCGTCACCGAGGTGATCGACTGGCTGGTCTCCTCGGACCTGCGCACCTGGCAGGCGGTGATGGACCGGCTCCAGAAGCGGCGGCACGAGCACGCCGACCGCATCGTCGGGCAGATGGGCGGCAGCTTCGACCTGAACCGCACGCGCCTGCTCGACAGCGTCGGCCGGTCGGCCCAGCGGTCGATCGAGAGCTATGACAAGGAGGCCGAGGCGAGCCGCCTGGCCGAGTCGGTGCAGGTGGCGGTGGCGGGAACTGCCCTGGCCGAGGTCGGCGCGATCGGTCTCGGCGTCGCGCTCACCCACCTCGCGGTCACCGCGGCGGCGGACTTCACCGGCATCCTCGCGGCCGGCAGCATCGCGGTCCTGGGCCTTTTCATCATCCCCAACCGGCGGCACGACGCGAAGAAGGAGCTGCGGGAGAAGATCCAGGGGCTGCGCGAGCAGCTCATGGGAGGGCTGACCGGCCAGTTCGACCGCGAGATCGACGCCAGCCTGCGGCGCGTCGACGAGGCCATCGCCCCCTACACCCGCTTCGTCCGCGCCGAGCGCGACAAGCTGAACACCGTCCGCGGCGAGCTCAAGGAGGTCACCGAGGGGCTCGTCCGGCTGCGGGCGCGGGTGGAATCGCTGTAAGCTCCCCGAATGACTGCACCCCCTGCCGCCAAACCGCGCAAGCCCGGCTTCGGCGACGTCGTCCGGGCGCTCCGGCAGCCCAAGGTCGCCATCATGCTGGCGCTCGGCTTCTCGTCGGGCCTGCCGTTCTTTCTCACCGCGGGAACCCTCGGCTACTGGATGCGCGACGAGGGGATGGATCTCAAGACGATCGGCTTCCTGTCCTGGGTGGGCCTCGCCTACTCCTTCAAGTTCCTCTGGTCGCCGCTGATCGACCGGCTCGACGCGCCATGGCTCGGGAAAAGGCTGGGGCGGCGGCGGGGGTGGATCCTCATCGCGCAGGTGTTGATCGGCGGCGGGCTCCTGGCCATGGCCTCGACCGGACCGCGGGGCGGCCTCGTCGCCCTCGGCGTGGCGGCGCTGGTCGTCGCCTTCTCCTCGGCGACCCAGGACATCGTCGTGGACGCCTGGCGGATCGAAGCCGCCGACTCGGGCGAGGAGCTCGGCCTCCTCTCCAGCGCCTACCAGCTCGGCTACCGCATCGCCGTCATCACCAGCGACGCCCTGATCCTCTTCGCCGCCGAGCACCTGGGGTGGCCGATCTCCTACGTCCTGATGGCCGTGCTGATGCTCATCGGCATCGTCGCGACGTTCAAGGCCAAGGAGCCGGCCGGCGCGGACGAGATCCTCCACGAGAAGTCGGCCGAGGCTCCGCTGTGGACGCCCCGGGGGCTGTTCGACGCCGTGGTCGGACCGTTCCTCGCCTTCTTCCGCACCTGGGGCTGGGTGGGCCTGCTGATGCTGGTGTTCATCAGCCTCTACCGGCTGCCGGAGTTCGTCATGGGCCCGATGGCCACGCCCTTCTATCACGACCTCGGCATTTCGAAGGACACGGTGGGCGCCGTGCGCGGCACGGTGGGTCTCCTCGCCTCCTTCATGGGCATCGCGGCCGGCGGCCTCCTGGTGGCGCGCATGGGGTACATGAAAGGTCTGATTCTCGGCGGGATTCTGCAGGGCCTCGGGATCGCGAGCTTCGCCATCCTCGCCTTCTACGGCGGGGATCCCCGGCTGTTCGGGGTGGTCATGATGTGCGACAACTTCGGCGTCAGCGTCGCGGGCGTGGCCTTGGTGACCTACATGTCGAGCCTGACCACTCTCGGCTACACGGCGACCCAGTACGCCGTGCTCAGCAGCACCTACGCGATCGTCGGCAAGTTCCTGAAGGGCTTCTCCGGCGCGGTCGTCGAGGGCCTCCAGACCCAGGGGCACACCCTGATGGAGTCCTACGCCCTCTTCTTCGTGGGCGCGGGCGCGATCGGACTGCCGGCGATTCTGCTCTGCCTGTGGCTGGCGGCGGTGCAGAGACGAAACCGTCCGGTCCCGGCTTCGTAGTTGCAAGTACCGGGAGGTGAATACGATGGCACTCTACCGTTCTCGCACCCACAGGATGATCGCCGGCGTCTGCGGCGGCCTCGCCGACTGGCTCGGCTGGAGCCCGACGATGACGCGCATCCTCTACGTGATCGTGTCGGTCGTTTCGGCGGGATTTCCGGGTATGCTGGTCTATCTGATCCTGTGGATCGCGATGCCCAACGCACCCGCTAAAACGTGGACGACCTGAGCCGGACCCTCGCCGTCGCCCGAGGCGACGAGCCCGCCGACCTGCTGTTGCGCAACGCGCGGCTGGTCAACGTGCTCTCCGGCGAGATCCACCCGGCCGACATCGCCGTCGCCGGCGGGATCGTGACCGGCCTGGGCGGCGGCGGTACGACCCTCAAAGCCCGCGAAGAGATCGATCTCGGGGGCCTGTACGTGGCCCCCGGCTTCATCGACGCCCACGTCCACATCGAGAGCTCGATGGTACCGCCCGCGGAGCTCGCACGGGCCGTCGTGCCGCGTGGTGTGACCACGGTGGTCACCGATCCGCACGAGATCGGCAACGTCCTGGGGCTCGCCGGCATCCGTTTCATGCTGGAGGATGCCGAAGCCGCTCCGCTCGACGTTCTGGTCAACGCCTCCTCCTGCGTGCCCGCCACCCACCTGGAGACCTCGGGAGCGCGCCTGGAGGCCGGGGATCTGGCCAGCCTGCTCAGCCACCCGCGGGTTCTCGGTCTCGCCGAGGTGATGAACTTCCCGGGCGTCATCGGCGGCGATCCGGGGGTCCTGGCCAAGCTCCAGGCCTTCCGCGGCCGACCGATCGACGGCCACTGCCCGGGTCTCTCCGGCCCCGCCCTGCACGCCTATGTGGCGGCTGGCATCCACAACGACCACGAGTGCACGTCCGTCGAGGAGGCGCGTGAGAAGCTGCGCGCCGGCCTGACGATCTTCCTCCGCGAGGCGACCAACGCCCGCAACCTGCGGACGCTCCTCCCCCTGGTCTCCCCCGTCACCGAACGCCACCTCTGCCTCTGCACGGACGACCGCCAGCCGGCGGATCTCCTGGAGGAGGGCTCGATCGACCACCTGATCCGCATCGCGATCGCAGAGGGGATCGACCCGGTGACCGCCTTCCGCCTGGGAACGCTGAACACGGCCGAGCACTACGGCCTGCGCGACCGCGGGGCCGTGGCTCCCGGCAGGAGGGCGGACCTGGTCGTCTTCGCCGACATCCGGGAGCCGCGGGCCGAGATGGTCTTCCGCGGCGGCGTCCTGGTGGCCCGCGGCGGCCGGCTGGTCGCCTCCACGCCATCTCCGATCCGCAAGCTCCCCCCGACCGTCCACCTGGCGGCGGACCGGCTCGACTTCGCGATCCCCGCCGCGGGGAGCCGCGTGCGGGTCATCGGCGCGGTCCCCGATCAGCTCATCACCCGGAGCCTGGAGATGGACGCGGCCCTCCGCGACGGCCAGGCGGTGGCCGATCCCGCGCGGGACCTCCTCAAGATGGCGGTCGTCGAGCGCCATGGCGTCCACGGCGGCATCGGGCTTGGCTTCGTCCACGGGATCGGCTTGCAGAGGGGCGCGATCGCCAGCACGGTCGCGCACGATCACCACAACCTGGTGGCCGTCGGCGCCGACGACCAGTCCATGCGCACCGCCGCACTGGCCGTGGCCAGCACCGGAGGCGGCTTGGCGGTCGCCGACGGCGAGACGGTGTTGGCCCTGCTGCCCCTGCCGCTGGCCGGGCTCATGTCCGACCGGCCGATCGAAGAGGTGCGGGACGGCATGCAGGCCCTCCTCGATGCCGCGCACGGCCTGGGCGCGCGCCTGCGCGATCCCTTCATGGCGATGAGCTTTCTGGCGCTGGAGGTGATTCCCACGCTGAAGCTCACCGACCTGGGGTTGGTGGATGTTGAGAGGTTCGAGGTGGTGCCGCTGTTTCTCTCTCCTGTCCCGTAGCGCTTCCGGGGCGCACTTCTGGTAGAAAGGGCCTCGCGGGATCCGCCGCGCGGGCGCCCGTGGTCATCTCGCTGATTCGAAAGGCAGTACACACCATGCGTTCTACAGGCATCCGGCACGCGACTCTCCCCGGGCTGCTCCGCCTTCGAGCCGGGGAGCGGCCGGAGCGCGACGCCTTCATCTTTCTCGCCGACGGCGAGGACGAGGGGGCGCGCTTCACCTGGGCGGAGCTGGACCGCCGCGCGCGGGCCATCGCTCTCGCCCTGACGGAGTCGCTGGCGCCGGGCGACCGCGCGCTGCTGCTCTATCCGCCGGGCCTGGAGTTCATCGCCGCGTTCTTCGGCTGTCTGTATGCCGGTGTGATCGCGGTCCCCGCCTATCCGCCGCGTCCCAACGACCGCGCGCAGACCCGCTTGCGGGCCATCGCCCGCGATGCCGAGCCGCGCGCCGCGCTGACGGCGTCCGCGATTCTCGCGGGGGTGCAGGCCTCGCCCGCCCTGCCCGAGCTGGCGGCCGCGCGCTGGATCGCGACCGAGGAGCTCGCCGGAGTCGACATGGAGCTCCCCGAGCCGGACGCGGAGTCGGTGGCCTTCCTGCAGTACACCTCGGGCTCGACGGCGACGCCGAAAGGGGTGATGGTCACCCACGCCAATCTCCTCCACAACGAGCAGATGATCGGCGACGCCTTCGCCCAGGATGAAGATTCCGTTGTGGTGGGATGGCTGCCGCTGTACCACGACATGGGACTGATCGGGAACGTGCTCCAGCCGCTCCACGCCGGAGCACGTTGCGTGTTGATGGCGCCCGTGGCCTTCCTGCAGAAGCCGCTGCGCTGGCTCGCAGCGATCAGCCACTACCGTGCGACGACCTCCGGCGGGCCGAACTTCGCCTACGACCTGTGTGTGCGGCGGATCGGTGCCGAGGATCGGCAGGATCTCGATCTGTCGAGCTGGCGGCTGGCGTTCAATGGCGCCGAGCCGGTGCGCGCCGAGACGCTCGAGCGCTTCGCCGCGGCGTTCGCGCCCAGCGGCTTCCGCCGCGAGGCGTTCTATCCCTGCTACGGGCTCGCCGAAGCGACGCTCTTCGTCAGCGGCGGCGCCGCGGACCGGGCGCCGCGGACCACGGAAGTTGAGGAGCGCCGGCTGGTGAGCTGCGGCCATGCCTGGGGCGAGCAGCGGATCGCGATCGTCGATCCGGAAGCGGGCGTCGAGCTGGCGCCCGGCCGCACCGGCGAGATCTGGATCACCGGGCCGAGCGTGGCGCGCGGCTACTGGCAGAATCCCGAGGCCACGCAGCGCGACTTCCGGGCCCGGCTCGCAAAACCCGCTCCCTCTCCCTGGGGAGAGGGCTGGGGAGAGGGAGATCGGATCAATCCTGAGGGACCGTTCCTGCGCACCGGCGATCTCGGCGCTCTCCGCGACGGCGAGCTGTACGTCACCGGACGGATCAAGGACCTGGTCATCCTGCGCGGGCGCAACCACTATCCGCAGGACTTGGAGCTGACGGCCGAGCGCAGCCACCCGGATCTGCGGCCCGGCTGCGGCGCGGCCTTCGCGGCGGAGATTGGCGGCGAGGAGCGCCTGGTGGTGGTCCAGGAGGTGGAGCGGCAGCGCCGGGGCGACTTCGAGGAGCTGGCCGCGGCGATCCGCCGCGCAATTGCCGAGGAGCACGAGGTGCAGGCGCACGAGGTGGTCCTGGTGCGCGCGGGCACGGTGCCCAAGACGTCGAGCGGCAAGATCCAGCGCCGCCTCTGCCGCGAGCTGTATCTGACGAGCGAGCTGACGGTCCTCGGGCGGAGCGCGCTGGCGGAGAGCACGGTCGAAGCCGAAGCGGTCCTCACCTCGGAGGATCTCGTCCTCGCGGACCCGGCAGAGCGCGCCGTGCTCCTGGAGCGCTTCCTGCGCGAGCGGGCGGCGGCGGCCGTGGGCGTCTCCGCCGAGGCGATCGATCCGCGGCAGCCGCTGACCTCGCACGGGCTGGATTCGCTGGCGGCGATCGAGCTGAAAGGGGCGGTCGAGTCGGCTCTGGGGGTGGAGCTGCTTCTTGCCGAGATTCTGGAGGGGGCGGGGACGGAGCGGCTCGCTGAGATGTTGGTGGACCCTCACCCCCTAACCCCCTCTCCCACACGCACTCACACCCGCCCGGGAGAGGGGGAACCTGCAACGCTTTCCTGGGGCGAGCGGGCTTTGTGGTTCCTCCACCGGCTGGCTCCCACGTCGGGCGCCTACAACATCGCGGTGGCCGCTCGTACTCGCGGGCTCGATCCGGTGGCTCTGCGCGGCGCTCTGGAGGCGGCCGCTCTGCGCCACGTGGCCTTCCGCACGGTCTTTCCGGCGGAGGATGGACAGCCCCGGCGGCAGGTGCTGGAGAGGCCGGAGATCGACTGGTTGGAGGAGGATGCCCGCGGTTGGAGCGAGGCGGAGCTTCAGGCGCGGCTGGCGGAGGAGGCGTGGCGTCCGTTCTCTCTGGAGCAGGGGCCGCTCCTGCGCGTGCGGCTGTTCGAGGTCGCTGAGAACGAGCGGATCCTGCTGTTCGCGGTGCACCACATCGTGGCGGACTTCGCCTCGCTGGCGATCGTCGTGCGGGAGATGAATGGCGCCGCAGTTCCATCGCGCACCCCGGCCGACTTCGCCGCCTGGCAGGAGGCGATGCTGGCGGGGCCTCGCGGCGCGCGGCTTTGGGATTTCTGGCGCGAGGCGTTGACCGGGCTCCCGGATCTGGACCTGCCGGCGGACCGGCCTCGTCCTCCCGTGCCGACATGGCGCGGCGTGGCCCGCGCTCTGGAGCTTCCCGCCGATCTGGCGGAGGGCGTGCGGGCTCTCGCGGCAGCCCATGGCGCCACTCTCTACACGGTCCTCCTCTCCGCCTTCGCGGCCCAGCTCGGCCGGATGTCGGGGCAGCGGGACTTCGCGATCGGCGCTCCCGCGGCGGGCCGGGGGACTCCGGAGCACGCCGGGATCGTGGGCTACTTCGTCAATCCAGTAGTCCTCCGGGCCGACCTGGAAGGCGATCCGGACTTCTCCGAGCTGCTCGGACGGATGCGGCGGACGGTGCATGACGGCCTGGCGAGCGGCGACTTCCCGTTCCCTCTGCTCGCCGAGCGGCTGCGGCCGGAGCGGGACCCGGCGCGCGCGCCGTTGTTCCAGGCGATGTTCCTGCTGCAGCGGACGCGTCCGGGCGACCCGCCGGGGCTCGGCATCTTCTCGCTGGGAGAATCGGGCGGGCGCATCTCCCTCGGTGGCGCGGAGCTGGAGTCCTTGCGGATCGAGGAGCGGCGGGCGCAGCTCGATCTCACGCTGCGTGCGGCCGAGCTGCCGTCCGGAGGCCTCGGCGTCTCCCTGGAGGTCAACGCCGACCTGTTTGACGCCGCCACGGCCGAGCGGATGCTGGGGCACTTTCAAACCCTGCTCGCGGGGACGGTAGCCGATCCGGCCCGGCCGCTGTCGCGGCTGCCCTGGCTCACGCCTGGGGAGCGCCTCCAGGTTCTGACCGCGTGGAGCACGGGGCCGGCCGCGGCTCCGCAGGACGTCCTCCTGCATCAGCCGTTCGAGGAGCAGGCGGCCCGCGCTCCGCAGGCCGAGGCTTTGGTCGCGGGATCGGACCGCGTGACCTACGACGAGCTGAACCGCCGGGCCAACCAGCTCGCCCACCATTTGCGCGGCCTCGGCGTGGGGCCGGAGGTGCGCGTGGGCATCAAGATGGGGCGCACACCGGATTTGGTGGTCTCCCTCCTTGCCGTGCTCAAAGCGGGCGGCGCCTATGTGCCGCTCGATCCGAGCTATCCGCCGGAGCGGCTGGAGATGATGCTGCGAGACTCCGGAGCGCAGGTGCTGGTGACCCAGCGCGATCCCGCGGCGCGAGGCGGCCCGTTCGCGGGTGTCACGGTGGAGGTGGATCATCCGACCGATCGGACCGATCCGACCGATCCGTCCGATCAAAATTGGAAGCACGGCGCGCTCCAGAGCAACCTCGCCTACCTGATCTACACCTCCGGCTCCACCGGCCGGCCCAAGGCGGTGGCGATCGAGCACCGCAGCGCGGCGGCGCTGGTGCAGTGGGCGCGCGGGGTCTTCGCGCCGGACGAGCTTTCCGGGGTGCTGGCCTCGACCTCGGTCGCGTTCGATCTCTCGGTCTTCGAGCTGTTCGTGCCGCTCTCCACGGGCGGCCGGGTGATCCTCGCCGACAACGCCCTGGAGCTGCCGCGGCTGTCCGCGGCCTCCGAGGTCACGCTGGTCAACACGGTGCCCTCGGCCATGGCCGAGCTGGTGCGCGGCGGCCTGCCGGCTTCCGTGCGCACAATCAACCTCGCGGGCGAGCCGGTCCCGCCGGCCCTGGTGGATTCGGTGTATACGGTCCCAGGGGTCGAACGGCTCTACAACCTCTACGGTCCCTCGGAAGACACGACCTACTCCACCTTCACCCGGCTCCAGGCGGGGCGTGCCGTGACGATCGGCCGGCCGATCGACGGCACGCGGGCCTATGTGCTCGACGCGGGGTTCGAGCCCGTGCCGGCCGGGGTTCCAGGCGAGCTCCATCTCGGCGGCGCGGGGCTGGCCCGCGGCTACCTGGGCCGGCCGGAGCTGACGGCGGAACGCTTCCTCCCTGATCCATTTTCCTGCGAGCCCGGCGCGCGGCTCTACCGGACGGGTGATCTCGCGCGCTGGCGGCCCGGCGGCGACCTCGATTTCCTCGGCCGGACCGACCATCAGGTCAAGGTGCGCGGCTTCCGTATCGAGCTCGGCGAGATCGAGGCGGCCCTGGCCCGACTCCCCGGCGTGCGCGAGGCCGTCGTGCTCGCGCTGGACGACGCGGACCTCGGCCGCCGCCTGGTGGCTTTCGTGGTGTCCGAAACGGACGAGGAGCTGCCTGCGGCGGAGCTGCGCGACGGGTTGCGTCGCACCCTGCCGGAGCACATGATCCCTTCGGTCTTCCTCCACCTGAACGCCCTGCCGCTGTCGCCCAACGGCAAGATCGACCGTAAGGCGTTGGCGCGGCTGGGGTCCGCGGCGGACGCGGAGGACGGGACGCCCCGGACGGCGGCCGAGGCACGGCTCTGCGAGCTGTTCGCCGAGATGCTCGAAGTCCCGGAGGTCGGCCTCCACGACAGCTTCTTCGAGCTGGGCGGTCACTCGCTCCTCGCCACCCGCCTCGCGGCGCGGATCGAGCGGGACTTCGGCGTCGACGTGCCGGTCAGCGCACTGTTCGAGGCGCCGACCGTGACGCAGCTCGCCCGGCGGCTGGGCCAGGGAGTCTCCGTCCCTGCCTTGCCTGTAGCAGCGCGGACGCCGCGCCGCGTGCAGCCCCTACGGGAGCAGCCGTACGCGGCGCCCCGGACCGCTCTGGAGGAGCGGTTGGTGGAGCTTTGGGGCGAGGTGCTGGGCCGCGAGCAGGTGGGCATCCACGACGACTTCTTCGATCTGGGCGGCCACTCCCTGCTCGGCGCGCGCCTGCTGCTGGAGGCGCGGCAGTCGTTCGGCGTGGACCTGCCGCTCGGCGAGCTGTTCGACGCGCGCACCCCGGCGGCCTTGGCCGAGCGGCTGGAGGCAGCCGGCGCCCGCCTCCTGTCCGCGCCCGCGGAGTGGCCCGAGCCCCCCGCCGGCGCCCGGTGCGCCCCCCTGTCCTTCGCGCAGCAGCGCCTCTGGCTCCTTCATCTGCTCGCACCCGCCAGCGCGGCCTACAACGTCCCCGGCATGCTGACCCTCGCCGGGCACCTGCGCCCGGAGGTGCTGGCCGCCGCGCTGGAGGAGATCGTGCGGCGCCACGACGCGCTGCGCACGGTCTTCGCGGCCACGCGCGGCGAGCCGGTGCAGGCGGTGCTGCCGCCGCACTCCCGAAGCCTTCCCCTCGTCGACCTCACCGGTCTTTCAGAGGCTCTGCGCGAGACCGAAGCCGCGCGGCTCGCCTCCGCCGAGGCGCGGCGGCCGTTCGATCTGGCGACCGGACCGCTGCTGCGCACTCTGCTGATCCGCACCGCCACCGTCGAGCACCGGCTGGTTGTCGTGATGCACCACATCGTCTCGGACGGCTGGTCTCTGGGCGTGCTGCGCTTCGAGCTGGCCGCGCTCGTCGCCGCCTTCGCGGAGGGCCGGCCATCGCCGCTCCCTCCCTTCCCCCTCCAGTACGTCGACTTCTCCACGATGCAGCGGCGGGACCTCCGGGAGGACGTTCTGGAGCGGCAGCTCTCCCATTGGCGGACCCGCCTCGCCGGAGCGCCGGATCTCGACCTGCCCACGGACCGGCCACGGCCGGCTGTGCTCTCGGACCGCGGCGCCGCTGTGCCCGTCGTTCTTCCGGCCGACGTAGCGCACAGGCTGCGGGATCTCGCGCAGATGGAGGGGGCGACCCTCTTTATGGTCCTGCTCGCGGCCTGGGCCACTCTCCTGGGACGCTCCAGCGGACAGGACGACCTGACGGTGGGCTCCCCCGTCGCAGGCCGCGACCGGCGGGAGGTCGAGCCGCTGATCGGCTGCTTCGTGAACACGCTGCCGTTGCGCGTGCGGCTGGAGGATGATCCGCCGTTCCGCGCACTCCTCGGCCGCGTACGCGAGGCGACCCTGGAGGCCTACGACCACCAGGGGGTCCCCTTCGAGAAGCTCGTCGAGGACCTGGCTCCGGAGCGCGACCGCGGGCGGTCGCCGCTGTTCCAGGTGATGCTGGCGCTGCACAACGCGCCGCAGCCGCCGCTCTCCCTGCCGGGCCTGGCGCTCGCGCTGGCCGAGATCCCCACCGGCACGGCCAAGCTCGACCTGAGCCTGCTGCTGACCGATGGAGCGGCGGGGATCGCAGGCACCTTGGAGTACCGCACCGAGCTGTTCGAGGAGGCCACGGCGGAGCGCTTCGCCGCGCACCTGATGGAGTTGCTGGCGGGCGCGGTCCGCGCGCCGGACGAGCGTCTGTCGGACCTTCCCCTCCTGACCCCGGCCGAGCGCCAGCAGATCCTCACCGAGTGGACCGCGCGGGACGTCTCCTTCCCACGGCGCACGATCCACGCCCTGTTCGAAGAGCAGGCGGCCCTCCGGCCGGAGGCTCCGGCGGTCGAGCAGGGGGAGGAGCGGCTGACCTACGGCGAGCTCAATGCCCGGGCCAACCGCCTGGCGCACCGGCTGCGGCGGCTGGGCGTAGGGCCGGACGCGAAGGTGGGCCTGCTCCTGGAGCGCTCGCTGGAGCTGGTCGTGAGCATGCTGGCGACGCTCAAGGCCGGCGGCGCCTACCTGCCTCTCGACCCGGTCTACCCGCGGGAGCGTCTCGAGCTGATGCTGCGCGACTCCGGCGCGCGCGTGCTGGTGACCCGGGGTGATCTCGCCGCGCGTGGCGGCCCGTTTTCCGGCGTCGTGGTCGAGCTGGATGATCGGTCGGATCCGTCGGATCCGACCGATCGGTCCAATCTTCCGCCGGCTGCTCTCCCCGACAACCTGGCCTACGTGGTCTACACCTCGGGCTCCACCGGGAGGCCGAAAGGAGTCGAGGTCCCCCATCGCGGGGTCATCCGGCTGGTGCGGCCGGAGGGCGCGAGCGGCCATGCCCGTTGCGGTCCCGAAGAGGTCTTCCTCCACCTGGCCTCGCCGCTGTTCGACGCGGCGACGCTGGAGGTCTGGGGACCGCTCCTGTCCGGCGGCCGGCTGGTGGTGCTCCCCGGCCGGGTGCCGGCGCTCTCGGAGCTGGGGCAGGCGATCGCGCGGCACGGCGTCACCACGCTCTGGCTGACCACCGGGCTCTTCCACCTGATGGTCGAGGAGCGCCTCGACGACCTGCGCCCGCTGCGGCGCCTGCTGATGGGCGGCGAGGTCACGCAGCCGGGGCACCTGCGGCGCGCGCTGGCCGGTCTGCCCGGGTGCGAGCTGATCCACTGCTACGGCCCGACGGAGAACACGACGTTCACCACCGCCCAGACCCTGCAACCCGGGTCGGACCCGGGCGACCCCGCGCCCATCGGCCGGCCCATCGCGGCGACGCGGGTCTACCTGCTCGATCGCTGGTTCCAGCCGGTGCCCGTCGGCGTGCCGGGGGAGCTTTGGACGGGCGGCGACGGTCTGGCACGGGGATATCTCGGCAGGCCGGATCTGACCGCGGAACGCTTCGTGCCGGACCCGTTCGGCCGGGGTCAACGGCTGTACCGCACCGGAGACCTCGCGCACTGGCGCCCGGACGGTGCCATCGAGTTCCTCGGGCGCATCGACCAGCAGGTGAAGATCCGCGGCTTCCGGATCGAGATCGGCGAGGTCGAGACGGCGCTCGGCAGCCATCCGGAGGTGGCGGCGACGGCGGTCCTGGTGCGGGAGGACCTGCCCGGCGGCAAGGGTCTGGTCGCCTTCGTGGTCCGCCGGCCGCCGGATGCCCCGGAGAATGGTCCAGGCTCACCGGATCTCGTCGCCGCCCTGCGCACCCATCTCCAGGCGCGCCTCCCGGAGCCGATGATGCCGGCCCTGTTCGTCGAGGTGCCGGAGCTCCCCTTGAGCCCGACCGGCAAGGTGGACCGCCGGGCGCTCGCGCGGCAGCTCGCGTCCTCGCCGCCCGCCGGCTTCGCGCGCGCCCGCCGCACGTTGAGCCGCCGCGACGAAGAGCCCATCCGCACCGCCCCGCGGGACGCCGCGCTCCCCCTCTCCTTCGCCCAGGAGCGACTGTGGGTCCTGCATCGCCTGCAAGGCGGCTCGGCGGCCTACAACATGCCGCTCCAGGTGCAGCTGCGCGGCGCACTGGCCGTCCCGGAGCTGGCGGCGGCGCTCGCCGGAGTCGTGCGGCGGCACGAGACGCTGCGCACGGTGTTCGCTGAAAGCTCCGGTCAACCGATCCAGGTGATCGGCCCGCCGCCCTCCGACTGGCCCCTGCCGCTGGTCGACCTCTCCGGGGTTCCGGAGAGCGAGGCACGGCGGCTGTCCGAAGAGGAAGCGCGGCGGCCGTTCCGGCTGGAGAGCGGGCCGGTCCTGCGCACCACCCTGCTCCGCCTGGGGGATGGGGACCACCTCCTGCTGCTCGACATCCACCACATCTCGACCGACGGCTGGTCCATGGGCCTGCTGCTCGCCGAGCTTCAGGAGCTGTACGGCTCGCTGCGCCGGGGCGTTCCGCCGCGGCTGCCGGAGCTGCCGGTGCAATACGCCGATGTCGCTGTGTGGCAGCGGCGGCGGCTCACAGGCGAAGTCCTGGAAGGTGAGGTCGCCTGGTGGCGGGAGCGGCTCCAGGGGCTGCCGCCGCTCGATCTCCCCACCGACCGGCCGCGCCCCGCGGTGCCGAGCTTCCGCGGCGGCGAGGTCCCGGTCGATTTCGGCCCCGAGCTCTCTACGGAGCTGGCCACCCTCGCCCGCCGCGAAGGGGCCACTCCTTTCATGGTCCTCCTCGCCGGCTTCTCGGCCCTGCTCGCGGGCTGGAGCGGCCAGCGCGATCTTGCCGTGGGTGGGCCGGTCGCCGGACGCACGCGCAAGGAGACCGAGAGCCTGATCGGCTTCTTCGTCAACTCCCTGGTGCTGCGCTCCGACCTTTCGGCCGATCCCGACTTCTTGACTCTGCTCGGACGGGCCCGCCAGGTGGTTCTGGAAGCCCATGCGCACCAGGAGCTGCCGTTCGAAAAGCTGGTGGACGCCGTGCAACCGCGGCGCGATCTGGCCCGCGCGCCGCTCTTCCAGGTGATGCTCGCGCTCCAGGCCTTCTCGCTCCCCGCCCTGGAGCTGGATGGCGTCACCCTGGAGCCGGAGCCGGAGCCCACGGGTACAGCCAAGGTCGACCTCACCCTCCACCTGCGCGAGGGGGAGGACGGTTTCTCCGGAGCGCTGGAGTACGCCACGGACCTGTTCGACCCCGCCACGGCGGAGCGGCTGACCGAGGGCCTGCGCGCGCTTCTCGCCGCTGCGGCGGCCGACCCGGGCCAGTCCCTGACGCGCCTCACGGAGACGACTCCGCTCCCGCTCGCCGCCCAGCGCCAGGTCCTGGCGGAGACGGCACTGGCGGCGACGCCGGCCGAGGCCGCGGCCTACGCGCCGCCGCGCAGCGAGATGGAGCGTTCTCTGTGCGCGGCCTGGAGCGAGGTCCTGGGGATCGAGCGGATCGGCGTGCGCGACAACTTCTTCGAGATCGGCGGCAACTCCCTGGCGATGGTGCGCCTGCACAGCCATCTGGGCGAGATCCTCGGCCGCGAGGTGCCCATCGCCGCGTTGTTCAGCCATCCGACGATCGAGAGCCTGGCGCGGGAGCTCGATCAGCTCGGTCAATTCGATCAGGGGGCGGCGGCGCAGCAGCCCGCGGTGGAATCGCAAGCGGCCGAGGAGGCGCGCGACCGCACGGACCTGCGCCGCGCCTCGCTGCGCCAGCTCCAACAGGCGCGGGGCAACCTGCGCCGCAGGTCCTGATGTTGATGTCGAGGAGTCACCCATGAGCGAAATTCCGGCTGAATCCATTCCACGGGTCGCCGTCGTCGGCCTCGCCGGCCGTTATCCCGGAGCCCGGACCATCGACGAGCTGTGGCGCAACCTGCAGGGCGGCGTCGAGTCGATCTCCCACTTCACCCCCGAGGAGCTCGCCGCCGGAGTCGATCCGCGCCTGCTCGCCGATCCCCGCTACGTCCGCGCCAAAGGAGTGCTGCCGGACGCCGACCTCTTCGATGCCGCCTTCTTCGGCTTCACGCCGCGCGAGGCGGAGCAGATGGACCCGCAGCACCGCGTGTTCCTGGAGTGCGCCTGGGAGGCGCTGGAGGACGCCGGCTGCGATCCTCAACGCCTCGGCGGACGGGTGGGGGTCTACGCCGGCTCCGGCGCAAGCGCCTACCTGATCTCGAACCTCCTGCCGCACCGCGAGCTCGCGGAGAAGGCGGGCGTGCTGCAGCTCCTGCTGCTCAACGACCGGGACTTCCTGGCGACCCGCACCTCCTACAAGCTCGGTCTCATGGGTCCGAGCGTGGCCGTGCAGTCCGCCTGCTCGACCTCGCTGGTCGCCATCCACCTGGCCTGCCAGGCCCTCCTCACCGGCGAGTGCGACCTGGCGCTGACCGGCGGCGTCTCGATCAGCACGCCGCTCGCCAACGGCTACCTCTATCAGGAGGGGAGCATCCTGTCGCCGGACGGCCATTGCCGCGCCTTCGACGCATCGGCTGCGGGCTCGGTCGACGCCAACGGCTGCGGCGTGGTGGCGCTCAAGCGCCTATCCGACGCCGTGGCCGACGGCGACCGCATCTACGCCGTGGTCCTCGGCTCGGCGGTGACGAACGACGGCCCCGCCCGGGTGGGGTTCACCGCGCCCGGCGTGGACGGCCAGGCCGCGGCGATCTCCGAGGCCCTGCTGCTCGCGGACGTGGACCCGGACACGATCGGCTACGTCCAGACCCATGGCAGCGGTACGGCGCTGGGCGATCCGATCGAGGTCGAGGCGCTCACCCGGGCCTTCCGGCGAGCGGGAGCCCAGGGCACCGGCGCGTGCGCGATCGGCTCGGTCAAGACGAATCTCGGGCATTGCAGCGCGGCGGCCGGCGTCGCGGGGTTCATCGCCGCCACGCTCGCCCTGCGTCACCGCACGCTCCCGCCAAGCCTGCACTACGAAAGCCCGAACCCGCGGATCGACTTCGCCGCGAGCCCCTTCTACGTCTGCTCCGCGGCGACACCCTGGGAGACGGACGGCAACCCGCGCCGCGCCGGAGTGAGCGCCTTCGGCCTCGGCGGCACGAATGCCCACATCGTGCTCGAAGAGGCGCCAGAGCCAGAGCCGAGCGATGCGCCCTCGCGGCAGCCGCAGCTCGTGGTGCTGTCGGCAAGGACGCCGGAGACTCTGGAAGCGGCGACGGCGCGGCTGGCCGACCGCTTGGAGTCCTTGCAGTCCTTGCAGTCCTTGGCGGACGTCTCCTGGACCCTCCAGACCGGCCGCCACGGCTTCGAGCACCGCCGGTTCGTGGTGGCCCGCGACCCGGAGAGCGCCGCGGCCGCTCTCCGCGACCCGGCCCGCACCGTGACCGCCTGCTGCGACGGCGACGGCCGACGCTCCGTCGTCTTTCTCTTCCCGGGTCTGGGCGACCAGGCGGTCGACATGGCGCGCGAGATCTACGAGACGGAGCCCTTCTTCCGCGAGCAGGTCGACCTCTGCGCCGCCAAGCTGACACCCTGGCTCGGCTGCGACCTGCGCGAGGTGCTCTTCTCCCCCGGCGACTGGAAGCCCGCCTCTGCGGCCGGCGGGGGCCCCGACCTCAAGGCCCTGCTGCGCCGGGAGCCCCGGCCGGACGATCCCGCGGCAGCGCGGCTCGACCAGACTGCGTTCGCGCAGCCGGCGTGCTTCGTCGTCGAGTACGCGCTCGGCCGCCTGCTCATGGAGTGGGGGATCGACCCTGCGGCGATGATCGGCTACAGCATCGGCGAGTACGTGGCCGCCTGCCTCGCCGGCTCCCTCTCCCTCGATGACGCTCTCCTGCTGGTGGCGCGCCGCGCGCGGCTCATCCAGGATCTGCCGCCCGGCGCCATGCTCGCCGTGCCGCTCGCCGAGGAGGAGGTCCGGCCGCTACTCGACGAGCGCCTCTCGGTCTCTGCCACGAACGGCCCTAACTTCTGCGTCGTGGGCGGGCCGGAGGAGGCCGTCGCGGCGCTCGAAGCGACATTGGCCGGCCGTGGTGCGAGCTGCCTGCGGCTTCAGACAACGCACGCGTTCCACTCCGCGATGATGGACCCGGCGGCCGGGCCTCTCACCGAGCTGGCCGCTCAAATGCAGCCGGCTGGAAGCCGGCGCTCCCAGCAGGGCGCCGCTGGGAGCGCCGGCTTCCAGCCGGCCATCCCCTACCTTTCGAACGTCACCGGCACCTGGATCACGCCCGAGGACCTGTCCGATCCTGGCTACTGGGCCCGCCACATGCGGGGGACCGTCCGCTTCGCCGAAGGCTTAAGCGAGCTGCTGCGCGAGCCCGGACGCGCGTACGTGGAAGTCGGCCCCGGCGGGACGCTCGGCACGCTGGTCCGACAGCATCCGGGTTCTGTTTCGAATGGGGAGGCCGACCTGGTCACCGTGCCGACCCTGCGCCGCACGGGCGGATCGGGCTCCGACCTCGACGACCTGGTCGCCGCGGTCGGCCGCCTGTGGGCTGCCGGGGTGGAGATCGACTGGGAGCGCTTCCACGGCGGTGCGCGGCGGCTCCGCACGGCGCTCCCCACCTATCCGTTCGAACGCAAGAGATTCTGGATCGATCCGCCGGCAGCGGGCACTCCTGCGGCTCCGTCGATCGAGCCCCGCCGCACGGCCGATCTCGCGGACTGGTTCTGGGTCCCTTCCTGGAAGCAGGTCCCGCTCGTCCGGCCGGCGGCTCAGGGGAGCGAGAGCTGGCTGATTTTCCTGGATGAGAACGGCCTGGGAGAGCGGCTGGCCGGCCGCTTGCGCGGCGAGGGGCACACCGTCGCGACCGTGGCGGCGGGACCGGAATTCGATCCGCGGCGGCCGCAGGACTATGCGGAGCTCGTCGCACGAATGGCCGGCGATCTCCCTACCAGGATCCTCCACCTGTGGGGCGTCACTGCCGAGGAGCCTTCGTACGAAGATGCCCAGGTGCGGGGCCTGCTCAGCCTCGTCTTTTTGGAACAAGCCATCACGGGAGCCGCCGCGGATGGTCCCGCGATTCGCATCGCGCTGGTGGTCAACGGCCTGTACGACGAGCCGGACGGCGCGCCGCTCCACCCCGCCAAGGCGACCGCCCTCGGCGCCGTCCAGGTGCTTCACCAGGAGTCGGAGCGGCTCACCTGCTCCAGTCTCCACGTTTCATTGCCCGCTCCGGGCTCGCGGCAGGAGGAGATCCTCCTCGACCAGATCCTCGCCGAGATGGATGCAGGCCCCGAGCCCGCGGTGGCTTTCGTCGGCCGCCAGCGCTGGGTACGGAGCTTCGAGCCGGTTCACCTGGAGACGGCCTCGAATGGGCCTCTCGTCCCCGGAGGCACCTATCTCGTGGTGGCCAGCGCGCAGGGGCCGGGCGTGGCCGTTGCGGACGACCTGGTCCGTTCTCTCGGTGCCCGGGTGGCGCTCGTGCTGCCGCCGCAAGTCTCCGCCATCCGCCACCTGCCGCAGCTCCAGGAGGAGGCGGGGCCGGACCGCCTGCTGACCCTCCACGCCGAGGCGAATGAACCGTCTCTACGCGCCGCCCTCGACCAGGCGCGCGATCGCTTCGGGCCGGTCCAGGGGGCCATCTACGCCGCCGGCTCGTTCACCGCCGGCCTCGTCCAACTCAAGAGCCCGGAGATCCTCGGGGAGGCGATTGACCCGGTCGCCCGCGGCGCGCTGGCTCTCCTCGCGGCCGCGCAGGGGCAGCCAGAGCTGGAGACCATCGTGCTGTGCGCCTCCTCGTTCACTGCCACCGGCGGCCTGGGCCAGGTGGAGATCGCCGCGGCGGGGTCGTTCCTCGACGTCCTGGCCTTGCAGGGCTCCGCGCGGGGCGGGCCGTCCGTCGTGGCGGTCCACTGGGACCCCTATCAATGGGACGGCTGGCTCGCGGGGAACGCCGCGGGGCTCGGCGTCCTCTCCGCGGAGGAGGTCCGGAAGAGCCTGGAGACCTATGGAGTGCCGTCCGAGACGAGCGGCGAGGCGCTGCGGCGGCTGCTCGCGAGCGGGCTGCCGCGGGTCATCGTGACGGCGCGCCATCTCCCCGCGCTGATCGAGGAAGCCGGTGCGGTCACCGCCGACAGCCTCCTGGCGCAGATGGGCCCGGCGCCGAGCGGCACGAAAGCGCCGCGGCCGGCGCTCCCGACTCCCTACGCGGCGCCGCGCAACGACACCGAGGCCGCGGTCGCCAGGGTCTGGCAGGAGCTGTTCGGGATCGAGCCGATCGGCATTCACGACAACTTCCTGGAGCTGGGCGGCCACTCGCTGCTCGCCATCCAGATCATGACCCACCTGCGCACCGCGCTCGACAATGACCTGCCGGTGACGGCGCTCTTCGAGAACCCCACGATCGCCGGGCTGGCGGGCGCGGTCGCCCGGGCGCGGGGCGAGGAATCCGCCGAAGACCTGGAGGCGCTCCTTGCCTTCGTCGAAGGGCTCTCCAAGGAAGAGGCCCTGGAGGTGCTCGCTCGACCCGCCGCGGCCCCGCAGCCGCCGCCGGTCCAACCGGTCTCCGGCCCGTCCGGCGCCGGCGACTGGCCGCTCTCGTTCGACCAGGAGCGCCTGCTCCGCATGCACCTCGACAATCCGGAGCTGGTCTCCTGGAACGTCGACGTCGGGAGCCGCATCCATGGGCCGCTCCAGGTGCCGCACCTGCTTGCCGCCTTCGCCGCGATCGTCCAGCGCCACGCCGCCTGGCGCACCACCTTCCCGGTGGTGGACGGCCAGAGGGTGCAGCGGGTCCATCCCTGGATGGCCCCGCACTTTACCCTGATCGACCTCACGGCCCTGCCGGCCGAGCGGCGCGAGGCCGCCGGCCGCGAGGCGCTGTTCGAGCGGACGCGGGCCTTGTTCGACCTGGAGCGCGGACCGCTGGTGCGCGTCTCGCTGGCCCGGCTCCATGAGCGGGACCATCTCTCCCAGTTCACCATCCATCACCTGGTCACCGACTGGATCACCTTCCACGTCTGCTGGCGCGAGCTGCTGGCGATCTACGACGCCCATCGGAACGGCCGTCCGCCCGCCCTCCCTCCCCTGCCGGTGCAGTATCCGGACTTCGTCCTGTGGGAGCGCGAGTGGCTGCAAGGCGAGGTGCTGCGGCAGGAGACCGAGTTCTGGCAGCGGGAGCTGGAAGGGTTCCCGCTGGCTCTGGAGCTGCCCACCGACAAGCCGCGGCCGGCCGTCCAGAGCCAGCGCGGCGGCCTCCTCCACATCCAGGCCGGGCACGAGCGCACGGAGCGGCTCCGCGCCCTGGCACGGCAGGAGGGGGTGACGATGTTCATGGTCCTCCTCGCGGTGCTCGACGCGCTGCTCCACCGCGTCTCCGGGCACGAGAAGATCGTGGTCGGCTCGAACAGCGCCAACCGCCCGCGGCCGGAGCTCGAATCGGTCTTCGGCCTCTTCCTCACCCAGGTCCCGTTCCCTGTCGACGTCGGCGGCGATCCGACCTTCCGCGAGCTGCTCGGCCGGGTACGGCGGTCGGCGCTGTCGGTCTACGCCCATCAGAACCTGCCGATCAGCCGCCTCATCGAGGCGCTCGGGGTGGAGCCGGACCCCAGCCGCAGCCCGGTGGTGCAGGCGCTCCTGCTGGTCCTCGAAGGGCAGAGCGTGCTGCGCGCCGGAGACCTCGACTTCGAGGCGGTCCCGCTGTTCGACGGAAACTCGCGCTGGGATCTGATGTTCGCGGTCTACGACTACCACGACGTGGGTCTCTCGGGGCCGTTCGAATACAACGCGGACATCTTCGAGGCCTCGACGGCGGAGCGGCTGCTGGAGCTGTTCTATGAGCTGATCGACGCGGTCACCGCGGACCCGGACGTCCGCCTGTCGCGGCTCCCCGCCCTGCACGCGGCGGAAGAGGTCCTGCAGGGGGTCCTGGCTTGAGCGTTCAGGACCGGATCGCCTCGCTCAGCCCCGCGCACAAGGCGCTCCTCGACCGGCTCCTCGCGGAGCGCCGGGCCGCAACTCCCACCCGTCCGGCGGCGCCCCCCGCCATCACGCGCGTGAGCGGCCCGGACGGCGCCGGCGACTGGCCGCTCTCCTTCGATCAGGAGCGGCTCTGGATTCTCTCCCTCCTCGATCCGGAGAGCACGGCCTACAACCTGCTCTCGACGACGCGGCTGATCGGGGACCTCGACCTGCCGGCGCTCCACGGAGCGCTTCAGGAGATCGTCCGCCGTCAGGCGGCCTGGCGCACCACCTTCCCGGCCGTGGATGGCGTGCCGGTGCAGCGCGTCGCGCCCGCGGCCCCGCTCCCCTTCCCCCTCGTCGATCTCACGGCGCTCCCTCCGGTGGTGCGGGAGCCCGTCGCTCTCGGCCTGGTGGGCGAGGCCACGCGGCAGACCATTTCTCTGGAGCGCGGCCCGCTCGCGCGGTTCAACCTGATCCGGCTCAGCGCGCGGGAGCACGTCTGCCTGGGCGCGGTCCACCACATCGTCAGCGACCAGATCACCTTCCAGCTCTTCTGGCGGGAGCTCGGCATTCTCTATGCGGCCCTCGGCGCCGGCCGGCCGTCGCCGCTCCCCGAGCTGCCGGCTCAGCTTTCCGACTTCGTGGTCTGGCAAAGAGGGTGGCTGCAAGGGGATGCGCTGGCGGGCGCCCTCGGCTGGTGGCAGGAGCAGCTCCGCGACTTTCCCCAGGTGCTCGACCTGCCGGCCGACCGGCCGCGGCCGGCCACCGAGTCGCTGCGCGGCGGCCGGAGTCCGGTGCGGCTCGATCCCGGTCTCACGCGGGACCTGCGCGACCTCGCCAAGAGGGAGCAGAGCACGCGGTTCATGACCGTGGCGGCGCTCTCCGCCGCGCTCTTCCACCGCCTCGCAGTCCAGGACCGGCTGATCTTCGGCACGCTCAACGCGAACCGCAACCGGGCAGAGCTTGAGCCGCTCTTCGGCTTCTTCCTGACCCAGCTCCCATTGGCGGTGGACCTGACCGGCGATCCGCCATTTCGCGAGGCGCTCGCCCGCGTCCGCACCGTGGCCCTCGGCGCCTATGCCCACCAGGACCTCCCGTTCGGCAAGCTGGTGGAGGTCCTGCAGCCGGAGCGCGTGCTCGGCCGCATGCCGCTGGTCCAGACGCTCGTCCAGCTCTTCGACGGCCAGGCGGGCACGGCCCCCGATCCGGGTCTCGGCCTGCGCATCGAGCCGATCGAGGCATTCGACGGCAACACCCGCTATGACGCGATGTTCGCGCTGACGGACGCCGCGGAGACGGTCCACGGCTACCTGGAGTACAACGCCGAGATCTTCGACGCCACCACCGCGGGCCGGATGGTCGACCTCTTCCTCGCCCAGGCCGCCGCCGTGGCCGCCGACCCCTCGCTCCGTCTCTCGGAGCTGCCGGCGTACCCACCGGCCGTGCGCCAGCAGGTGCTCTGCGAGTGGAACGAGACCACGGACCCGGCGCCGCGACCGACCGTCGTCGAGCTGTTCGCGGCGCAGGCGGCGCGCACCCCCGAGGCCATCGCCTGGAGGGGCGACGGCTGGGTGCTCACCTACGCCGATCTCGACGACCGCTCGAGCCGCCTCGCCCGCCACCTCCGGCGGCGGGGCGCCGGACCCGAGGTGCTGATCGGGATCTTCCTGGAGCGCACCGCCGAGCTGCCCGTCGCCCTGCTCGGCGTGCTCAAGGCCGGAGCCGCCTATCTGCCGCTCGATACGGCACATCCCGCGGAGCGGCGCGCCTTCGTGCTGGAAGACGCCGGGGCTGCCCTGGTTCTCACCGAGGAAAGGCTGCTTGCCGAGCTGCCAGAGGGCGTCCCCACCCTTTGCCTCGACAAGGCCTGGGAAGCCGATCCGACCGATCCGTCTGATCCGTCCGATCCGATCGACTCTGACACCCGCGCCTACGTCATTTACACCTCGGGCTCGACCGGCCGGCCCAAGGGGGTCGAGATCCCGCACCGTACGCTCGCCAACTTCATCCACGCCATGCGGCGGCTCTACCGCGTGGAGGCCGGAGACTCGATGCCCGCGATCACCACGATCGCCTTCGATCTCTCGGTCCCCGAGCTGTACCTGCCCATGCTGGGCGGAGGCACGACGCCGCTCCTCACCCGCGACACCGCCGCGGACGGCACGCTGCTGGCGCGAGCACTCGACGAACATGGCGCGACCGTGCTCCAGGCGACGCCCGCGACCTACCGCCTGCTCCTCGAAGCGGGGTGGCCGGGCCGGCCGGAGCTGCTCCTGCTCTGCGGCGCCGAGGCGATGAGCCGCGACCTCGCCGACCAGCTGCTCCCCCTCGGGCGCGGCCTCTGGAACTTCTATGGCCCGACCGAGACGACCGTCTGGTCCACCGCCTGGCAGGTCGAGCCGGGAACGCCGATCTCGATCGGCCGGCCGATCGCCGCGACGCGCATCCACCTCCTGGACAGCCGCCTCGCGCCGGTCCCGCTCGGCTCCGTGGGAGAGATCGCCATCGGCGGCGCCGGCCTGGCCCGCGGCTATCTGCGGCGTCCCGACCTGACGGCCGACCGCTTCATCCCTGATGCGTTCTCGGAGGAGCCGGGGGCCCGCCTCTACCGGACCGGCGACCTCGGCCGCCTGCGGCGCGACGGGCTGCTCGACCACCTCGGCCGGGCAGACCACCAGATCAAGTTGCGCGGCTACCGCATCGAGCCGGGCGAGATCGAAGCCGCTCTGCGCGCCCATCCGAGCGTGGCCGACGCCGTGGTGATGGTCCGCGAAGAACGCGGCGAGCCCCGCCTGGTCGCCTGGCTCGGGCTCGCCCCCGGCGCCGCGGCTCCGGACGCGGCCGAGCTCCGCGAGCACCTCCGCCGCGACCTCCCCGAGTACATGGTCCCCTCCGCCTTCGTGCCGATGGCGGCGCTGCCGCGCAACGCCAACGGCAAGCTCGACAGGAAGGCTCTGCCCACGCCCGAGGGGCCGGCCGGCCGATCGGACCGGCAGATCGTCGCGCCCCGCAACGCGACCGAGGCCGAGGTGGCGGCGCTCTGGCAGCGGCTGCTGGGAGTCGAGCGCGTGGGAGTCTTCGACAACTTCTTCGAGCTGGGCGGACACTCGCTCCTCGCCAACCGTGTCGTGGCGGCGGTGCGCCAGAGCTTCGACGTGGAGGTCCCGCTCCGCGTGCTTTTCCAGGAGCCCACCGTCGCCGGCCTCGCCGCCGCGGTTGAGCGGGCGCGCTCCGGAGAGCCGGAGAGCCAATCGCTGCGCATCGAGCGCCAGCCGCGACGGCCCGGCGAGGTCCAGCGCTTCCCCTGCTCGTTCTCGCAGATCCGCGAGTGGATTCTCGATCGCCTGGAGCCCGGGACGCCGGCCTACAACGTGCCGATGCCGATGCGGGTGGCCGGTCCGCTCTCCATTCCCGTCCTCCTGGCGAGCCTCCAGGAGCTGGTCCGCCGGCACGAGTCGCTGCGCACCACCTTCGAGAGCGGCCCCGAGGAGCCGCTCCAGGTCGTCGCGCCGCATCTCGACCTCCCCGTGGGAATGGCCGATCTCGCGGCGCTGCCCGTGCCGCGGCGGGAAGCCGAGCTGCAACGCCTGCTGCACGAGGACCTGGACCTGGGCTTCGACCTTGCGGCAGGACCGCTCCTGCGAGCCCGCCTCGTCCGCCTCGATGCGGAGGACCACGCCGGTCTCTTCACGATCCATCACAGCGTCTCGGACGGCTGGTCGATCGGCGTCTTCCTGCGCGACCTCGGGGCGATCTACGAGGCGTTCTCGGAAGGCCGGCTCTCGCCCCTCCCCGAGCTGCCTCTCCAGTACCCGGACTTCGCGGTCTGGCAGCGCCAGCGGCTGCAAGGCCCGGTGCTCGACGAGCAGATCGGCTACTGGCGCCGGCGCCTCGCCGGAGCGCCTCCCGTCCTCGAGCTGCCCGCCGACCGGCCGCGCCCGCCGGTGCGCAGCAGTCAGGGGGCCGAGCTCCCGGCCGCGCTGCCGGGCCCGCTGGTCGACCGGATGCGCGGGCTCGCCGTGCGCCAGGGCGGCAGCCTCTTCATGGCGCTCCTCGCCGGCTGGCAGATGCTGCTCGCCCGCCTCTCCGGCGAGGACGACGTCTGCGTCGGCACCTTCAGCGGCAACCGGCCGCGCGTCGAGCTGGAGGGGCTGATCGGCTTCTTCGTGAACACCCTCGTCCTGCGCACCGACCTGTCCGGCGACCTCTCCTTCCGCGAGCTGCTCGGCCGAGTCGCCGAGGTGACCCTCGGTGCCTACGCGTACCAGGAGGTCCCGTTCGAGAAGCTCCTCGAATCGCTCGACGTGCCGCGCGACCCCGCGTGCACGCCGCTCTTCCAGACGATGCTCGTGTTGCAGAACTTCCCGCGCCAGGGAATCGAGCTGTCGCGGATCACCCTGGCGCCTCTGGGTTTTGCATCGCAGAGGGCGAACTTCGACGTCACGCTGTGGTTGTCGGAAGCATCGGACCGATCGGTCGGATCGGACCGATCCGTCGGATTATCGGACGGATCGGACGGATCAGCCGGCCTGACCGGGCACGTCGACTTCAGCTCCGACATCTTCGAAGCGGTGACGATCGAGCGCCTGCTCGGTCAGCTCCGCACACTCCTCGAAGCCGCCGTGGCCGACCCCGGCCGCGACCTCCGCGACTTGCCGCTCCTCACCCCGGCCGAGCGCGCCGAGATCGTCCAAAGGTGGAGCCGCACCGAGCCCGAGCCGGCCGGCGATCCTCTGCTGCACCGCCTCTTCGAGCGGCAGGCCGCGCTCACGCCCACCGCCGTGGCCGTGGAGACCATCGACGGAAGCGGGCGCCTGACCTACGCCGACCTGGACGCCCGGGCCGAGCGCCTGGCCCGGCACCTCCAGGACCTCGGCGTCCAAGCGGACGCGCGCGTCGGCCTCGCTGTGGAGCGCTCCCCGGAGATGCTGGTGGGGATGCTTGGCATCCTCAAGGCCGGCGGCGCCTACGTGCCGCTCGACCCGGCATATCCGCAAGACCGCCTCGACTTCATGCTCGCCGACTCCGGCGCCAAGGTCCTCCTCACCCAGGAGCTCCTCTCTCAGCCCTTGCCGTCCCTGCCGTCCTTGCCGTCCTTGTCTGCCCCCGAGCAGGCCGCCTACCTCATCTACACCTCCGGCTCCACCGGCCGCCCCAAAGGCGTGGTCGTTCCCCACCGCGCCATCGCGGCCTACACCCGCACCGCCCGCGCCTTCTATGAGATCAGCCCGGCGGACCGGGTTCTCCAGTTCGGCTCGATCAGCTTCGACACCAGCGCCGAGGAGATCTGGCCGGCGCTCGCGGCAGGCGCAACCCTGGTACTGCGCTCGGCCGAGATGTCGCTGTCGATCGAGCGCTTCCTGGAGGAGCTGGAGCGCCGGGCGATCACCGTGCTCAATCTCCAGACTGCCTTCTGGCACGAGGTCGTCGCCGGCCTCGCCGCCGGCCTCGCGCTGCCGCCGTCGATCCGCCTGGTGATCATCGGGGGCGAGGCCGCGCTGCCCGAGCGGGTCGCGGCCTGGCGCGCGCGGGTCGGCTCCGGGGTGCGGCTGGTCAACACCTATGGTCCGACCGAGGCGACGATCGTCGCGACCCACCGCGACCTGACGCACCTGGAGAACGATCCCGAGGTGCCGATCGGCCGGCCGATCCCGGGCGCGCGCGTCCACCTGATCGATCCGCGCGGCGAGCCCGTTCCGCCTCTCGTCCCCGGCGAGCTGCTGATCGGCGGCGCCGGCGTGGCGCGCGGCTACCTGGGACGCCCGGACCTCACGGCGGAGCGCTTCGTGCCCGATCCGTGGAGCGGTCTACCTGGCGCGCGGGTCTACCGCAGCGGCGACCTCGCCCGGTTCCGGATGGGCGGCGAGCTGCTCTTCTGCGGCCGGGCCGACCGGCAGCTCAAGGTGCGCGGCTACCGCATCGAGCCCGGTGAGATCGAAGCGGCGCTGCGCCGGCATCCGGCGCTCCACGACGCCGTGGCCGGCGTGCGCGGCGCGGGCGACGACAAGCGCCTGATCGCCTGGGTGGTGCCGCGCGAAGGAATGGAAGCTCCAGCCTCCCCCGAGCTGCGCGCCTTCCTGCGCGAGCGGCTCCCGGAGCCCCTGGTCCCGTCGCTCTTCGTGCCGCTCGCCGCGCTCCCCGTCACCCCGAGCGGCAAGCTCGACCGCCGCGCCCTGCCCGAGCCTGCCGCCGCGCGCCCGGAGCTCCCGGGCTATGAAGAGCCCGCGACCGCCCTCGAACGCACCATCGCGGGCATCTTCCGCGCTCTGCTCCGGGTCGACCGTGTCGGCCTCCATGACAACTTCTTCGACCTCGGAGGGCACTCCCTGCTGGTCGTCCGCGCCCACCAGAAGCTGGGCGAGGAGCTGCACCGGGAGATCCCCGTCGTCGACCTTTTCCGCTTCCCTACCGTCGCCCTCCTCGCCCGCCACCTCGGAGGCGACGCCGCCGCGCCGACCTTCGAGCGCGTCCAAAGCCTCGCGGAGCAGCAGAGGGCCGCGCAGCTCCGACAGAAGCAGGCAAGAGATAAACGCCGCCGCATGTAGTAGAATCCCTTCAAGCATCTGTGCAATCCGCAGGAATGGACCAGAAACAGAAGAGGCTTCACGCATGAAAAAGAATTTGTGGGGATGTGTGCTGGCAGCCGGTCTCGTGGCGGGCAGCGCCGGCGCGGTCGAGTTCTATGTACCCGTTCCCTATCTGGGAAATGGCAACCGCCTGGTCTTCGGCACGGAGTTCGCGCGCGAGGACCTGAGCAAGATTGACGTCAACTTCACCTACATCGCGGAGGGCAAGTCGGGCATCGGCATCACCCCGGCGCACTACAAGGTCCTCCCCGGCCCCTCGACCGACAAGAAGCATCCGCTCCTCACCGACAACTACAACCGCGACTACCGGAAGCCTCCGCAGCGGAGCGATCCCAAGTTCTTTCTGCCGGGCAGCGGGCTCGTGATCATGCAAGGCGAGCCGGGGCTCCTGGGGATCGAGACCACGGCGATCCTCGGCAGCGAGCCGTCGACGGCCTGGGAGCTGCCCATGCTGACGGCGGACGACGCTTTCGAGGCCGGCAGCACGGCCCACGTGCTGAACCTGATGAAGGACGGCACGGTGGCCAGCCACCTCTCGCTGTTCAATCTCGGCGACTCCACGGCCCACTGCGGCACCCAGCTCAGGGCGCCCAACGGCCAGCTCATCGAGGAGCGCGCCGACATCGCGGTGCCGGCGATCGGGGCGACCCGCATCACCGACATCCTGAGCCAGGTCGTCGGCACGACCACCGGCCTCTCCGTCGCGGTCTCCTGCGATCAGGCGTTCTATTCGATGGGCAGCTTCCCGGCGCCGGGCGCCGCCGACATCCGGGTCCAGTACCCGTCTCCCGAGCCGCCGACCCTGGGCACCCGCCAGGTGTTCGTGTCCAACGCGAGCTTTACGGTCGCAGGCAGCAAATCCGCCAAGAACTTCGAGCTGCCGCTCGCGCCGAACACCCGGTACCGCTCGATCCTGATCGATTTCAACATGAAAGCCGCGCCTCCGACGAACCCCGCCTATTTCCGCGGCCTGCTCGGCATGTGGCGGCCCGAGGGGTCGCTGCGCTTCGGCAAGGTTCTCTACTTCGGCGTCAACGAACGCCACGACCGGAGCAAGCTGATGATCGATCTCGGCACGCCGTACATCGAGATCATGACGAAGCAGAGCGGCGTTCCCCTGGTCAGCGGCAGCAACTACCACTTCCACATCGAGGCCAACGCCGACGAGCGGCTGCTGCGCCAGGTGGTCACCAACGGCGCGGGCAAGGTGATCTCCGACATGCGCTCCGGCCTGCTCAACGACGATCTGTCGGCCAGGAATGGCAAGACGATCATCGTCGGCTTCGGCCTGCCCGGCATCGCCGACGGCGCCTACTCGCCCCCATACGGCTTCAAGTTCACGAACATCGTGATCACCGGGTACAAGTAGGGCTTCCAACCAAGGACGACAAGGACTGCAATGGTCCTTGTCGTCCTTGGAGTCCTTGTCGCCCTTGCTCCGCTTCAGTCGTCCACCCGTAGCCGATACAGCCCCCGTCCGGCGGTGCCCGCGTAGAGCACGTCTCCGCCGTCCGGGTCCATGGCGAGGTCGAGGACCACGGTCCCGGGCTTGAGGCCGGCTGTCACCTCGGTCCAGTGCCCGCCTGCGTCGTCGCTGCGGAAGATCCGGCTCGACTCACTGATGGCATCGCCGAGGTGGAAGGTATCGGCGGTGGCCCAGAGGCGGTCCCGCCGCACCGGGTCGAGGACCAGCTCGCGGAACAGGACCGGCTGCGGAACCGCCAGCTTGCGGGTCCAGGTGCGCCCCCCGTCGTCGCTGCGCAGGAGCTCCTCGTCAGCCAGGGCGTAGAGCCGCTCCGGGCGGAAGGGGTCGACCTCGATGCGCCGGAGCTCCGTCCTCGCGTTCGGCACCGGGCTCCAGCTCGTCCCCCGGTCCGTGCTGCGGAACAGCTCGTCGCCGGCCACCGCGTACAGGATGCGCGGATTGCCGGGCGCGATCGCCAGCACCGAGAAGTCCCGGCTCCCCACCACCGGCATGCACTCCCAGGTCTCCCCCCCGTCGTTCGAGCGCGCCGCGGTGCAGGCAGGGCCGTTCGGATCGAAGAAGCCTCCGGCGTAGACGACGTCGGGATTCCCCGGGCTCACCTCGAGCACCGCCACCTCCTGCAAAACGCCGGGGTAGGGCAGCCGGCGCCAGGTCGCGCCGCCGTCCTCGGTCTTGAGCAGGCCGAAGTCGTTGGGCCGATCGCTGAGCTCGGCGCAGCAGCCGAAGACATAGGCGACCTCCGGCTGCCGCGGGTCCACCGCCAGGAGCTCCACCCGCGTGCCCGAGTTGTAGGGGCCGAGCCCGGCGAGGAGCGACTGGAACGACGCTCCCTCATCGCCGCTCTTGAACAGGCCGGCCTCGGTGCTCAACCAGAGGGTGCCGCCGGCCACCTCCACCAGATCGACCCAGTGCCCCCGGAACCCGGTGCTCGACGGCCGCCATCCCCGGCCTTCCGTCATGCTCCGCCAGATATTGCGGAAGCCGCCGGCGAGAATCCGGTCGTCCAGCTCGACCAGGGAGCGGATGGCATCCGGCGGCGGAGCGTGCTCTCCCGTGGGCGGCTCCCAGGTGAGGCCGCCGTCCAGGCTCCGGTGGACCCCGTCGAAGCTGCCGGCGAGCAGGACGCCGGAGCGGGTGAGGATCATGGAAAGGATCGTGATGGACGTGTCGTGCTTGGTCCACGTGGCGCCGAGGTCGTCGCTCTGGTAGAGCTCGGAAAAATGAGAGGCGTAGACCCGCTGCGGCCGGTCAGGGTCGAAGAGGAAGATCTCCAGGTAGTCGTCGATCACCTTCGTGAACGTCCGCCCGCCGTCGGTGCTCCGCTGCGTCGTCCAGCCGTCGTCGGCCGCCGACGCAAGCACGACGTCCGGATCGGATGGGGCGATCCCGATCCGGATCACCGTCTTCCCGGCCAGACCGAGAGGTCGCCAGGTGCGCCCTCCATTCCGGCTGCGGTAGAGCCCCGAGAGCGTTCCGGCGTAGACGACGCCGGGCGTCTGCGGGTCGAAGGCCACGGCGTTCACCGCCGAGAGCCCCGCGTCGCTCCGCTGCCAGCTCCGCCCTCCGTTCTCGCTGCGGTAGAAGCTCCAGACCGCCGCGCGCGTATCGTAGGCTCGCAGGTAGAGGCGGTCCGCGTCGTGCGGATCGACGTCGATGAATTCAGCCGGAAGGAGGTTCGGCCCGAGCCCGACGAATTGCCAGGTCCGTCCGCCATTGGTGCTCCGGAAGAGCCCGGCACGGCGCGTCCCCGCATAGACGACCGATGGATCGCCCGCGGCCGCCACCAGCCGCGCATCGCCGCCCCACAGCGGCAGCGGTTGCCAGCGGTCGGCGGACACGGGCGCCGCCGCCAGCGACAGGGCGAGGACGGCCAGCCATGGGAAGAGCCGGCTCGACTTGCGATGGTGATGCATGATGCTTCTCCTTTCAGTCTTCCAAGACAAGCCGGAACAGCCCCTGCCCCTCGGTGCCCGCGTAGATCACGTCCGTGGAGGACGGGTCCGCGGCGAGCTCGACGATGACGGTGCCGGGCCGCAGGCCGCGGCTCACCTCGGTCCAGTGCTCGCCCGCATCGTCGCTGCGGAAGACGCGGCTGGTCGACTTGTAGCTGTTGAAATCGCCAT
>DATFPH010000318.1:0-3064 GCA_035264905.1 Thermoanaerobaculia bacterium | reverse complement strand
AACGATGTCGAGCGCCCGCAGAAGCCGGGGGTCCTGTCGCGCCTCCAACTCCTGTAGATCGTCGCCGGGAAGCGAAGACGCCATCGGGAATGATGGAAGCAGAAAGCAAACCGGCGTGCTTTGCGGGGAAATCCGTGTGGACAGGTCGGGTTAGTGCTTGTCAAGAGGGGTTTCCCGCGCGACTTCCGCCCGGCTCGGGGCAAGGCGCTCGGCGCGCGGGTCCTGTCGCGGAATCTCACCGGGGATCGAGGCATCTCACCCCGGATGAGATTCCGCGCCACCCGCGCGAGAAGCGCCTACGCAGCCCGCCGCAGGGAGCCGCGCGTGGCGCTGCCCGACAGGGCTGCCTTGACGCTCCCCACCACGGAGAGGCCCTTGATCACTTCGTCGCCTGGCGGCGGGCCGAGGACGCGCGAGAGGCCGAACTTGCGCGCCTCCGCCACCCGGCGGTCGGCGTGGGCCACGTAGCGGACCTCGCCGGTCAGCCCGATCTCGCCGAAGCAGGCGAGCGGTTTGCCGTCCGTCTCCAACGGTCGGCCCGAGTGGGCGGAGGCGACCGCCAGCGCTATGGCCAGGTCGGCGCCGGGTTCGTCCACGCGCACGCCGCCCGCGACGTTCACGAAGACGTCGGTCGCGGAGAGGGAGACGCCGGCGTGGCGTGTCAGGACGGCGAGGACGAGGGCGAGCCGGTTGCGGTCGATGCCGGTGGCCGTCCGGCGCGGCGGGACGATCTCGGTCGGGGCGACGAGAGCCTGGACCTCGACCAGGAGCGGTCGCGTGCCCTCCATCGCGCAGAGCACGACCGATCCCGGTGCTGGACGAGCCTCCCCGACGAAGCGGGCGGACGGGTCGGCGACCTCGACGAGGCCTCCCTGCCGCATCTCGAAGACCCCGACCTCGCTGGTCGCTCCGAAGCGGTTCTTGAGCGCCCGCAGCGTGCGGAAGGTGCGCTCGCGCTCACCCTCGAAGTGCAGCACGCAGTCGACCAGGTGCTCCAGCGCTCGCGGTCCCGCGATCGAGCCCTCCTTGGTGACGTGCCCGATCAGGATCAGCGTGACGTCGAGCCTCTTGGCGGCTTCGAGCAGCGCGGAGGTCGCCTCCCGGACCGCGCCGACGCCGCCCGGCGCCGCGTCGGGGATCGCCAGGGTCTGTACTGAGTCGATCACGCAGGCTGCCGGCCGCTCCGACTCGAGCGCGGCGAGCACACTCTCCAGGGCGGGCTCGGCGAGCATCGGCACCGCGAGCGCCGCCTCGCCGAGCCGCTCGGCCCTGCGGCGGACCTGTGAAGCGGATTCCTCGCCGGAGACGTAGAGGACCTCATGCCCCGCGGCCCCGATGTTGGCGAGGGCCATCCCCGCGAGCGTGCTCTTGCCGATGCCGGGAGATCCACCGAGCAGAACCAGCGAGCCGGGCACCAGGCCCCCGCCGAGGACGCGGTCGAGCTCCGCGATGCCGGTCCGGAGGCGCTTCGAGCGCTCGGCCTTCACGTCGCGGAGCGGGACAGGTTTCGGCCCCCCCGCCCGCTTCCCGCCTGCTCGGCGCCCCGGGCGGGCCGCCGGCGCGCTCACCTCCTCGAGCGTGTTCCACGCGCCGCAGCCGGCGCACTGCCCGGTCCAGGTGAGCGCGGCGTGACCACACTCCGAACAGCGATATGAGGCTGCCTTCCCGGCCACGCATCCAGGCTAGGGATGGGGCCCGACGAATCCCGCGCGAAATGGGACTGCCGGCGCCCTACTCCGCGTCCGTTTCCGCCAGCCGACCGATCAGGAGGTCGAAGAGCGGCACGTAGTCATCCAGCGGAGCCTCCTCGGGATCGACCAGGTGCTGCACCGCAAGGCCGATGTCGAGCGCGATCATGGCCGTCGCGATCGACTTCGGCGGCAACGGGGGCTTTCGGCCGACCTCCTTGAAGACCTCTTTGGTCTGCTCAGTGAGGAGTGCCCGGTTGCCGCTCCAGAAGGTCGCCGCGAGCTCGCGGAACTCGTCGTCGCGCGTTGCCTGGGTGAGCAGCTCGAGCCAGAGACGGAAGAGCCAGGCGCCATCCTCCTCCTCGTAGAGACCCCGGAGGCGCTCGACGCCCCAGCGCAGCCGCTCGCGAGGCCCTCCGGGTTGCTTCCAGCTCTCTTCGGCAAGCCGCGCCATTCGGTCGTAGACGCGAACGTGGAGAAGCTCGACGAATACCTCCTGCTTGCTCTTGAAGTTCGAGTAGAACGCGCCGCGACTGAACCCCGCCTCCTCGGTGATCTCCTCGACGCTCGACCCCTGGAGCCCTCGGCGCAGAAAGACCTTCTCGGCCGCCTCGATCAGGCGCTGTCGAGTTTCCGCCTGCTTCTGCTTGCGCGTCCGCCGCGGTGGGCGGTCCGCATCCGGCGTCAGCTCGTCCGGCATCTTGTACTGCGGCGCACTCGAATACAGAGTTGTATTCTGATACAGCGATGCATTCGACCTCGTCGAAGGCTTCGGTTCACGGTCGGAGACCACCGTACCCCGGAGAGGCGCGGCAAACCGGTGCGATGCGAAACGCCCTGCGCGCGGTTCGCAGTGGCCAGGATCGGATTCTTCTCGTCCTGGGCGCGATCTCCCTGCTCCTCCTCGTACCAATGCTGTGGATCTGGATCGCCTACGGAGGTGTGCGCTCCCCCGCCCTCGTCTGGGTCGGCGGGATCGGGCTGTCGATCCTCACCGCAGGCATCGGCCTGGCGATGCTGAGGCTCCTGGACGGCGGGCGATGAACTGGATCGAGGTCCCCAGGGCCTGGGTCGGAAGCCTCGGCGAGATCTTCGGCTTCTGCGCCCGCATTGCGGTGCTGGTCTGGAACGGGCGGGTCTTCCAGTTCTTCGGCGAGGCGCTCCGTCAGGCGGGGATCCTGGTGTTGGGCTCGACCCTGGTGATCTGGGGGCTGGTCTTCATCATCGGCCTGCAATGCGGGATCGAGGGCGCCTATCTGCTGCGGGCGCAGGGCGCCCCCGCCTACGCCGGGGTCTTCTCGGCCTGGTGTGATCTGCGCGAGCTCGTCCCCTACGCCTTCGGCTACATGATGGCGGCCAAGGTCGGCACCGGGATC
>DATFPH010000317.1:0-1624 GCA_035264905.1 Thermoanaerobaculia bacterium | reverse complement strand
GGGCAGCGCCAGGGCGGCGCCCGTGCCGCGGGCCGGGCAGATCGCGCCGAATAGGTAGGCGCTTTCGTAGCGCTGATCGGCCGACTGTCGTGGCCGCGTTCCGCGCTTCGCCCATTGCCGCACGAGGCCGTTCTTCTGGCCAATGCGGGCCTCGTCCTGGAACCAGATCTCGATGGGCTTGCGCGTCGCGATCCTGCCCAGATGGGCTCTCAGCGTGGCAGGGAAGTTTTTTTAAACGCCTCGATCGTGAGCGGATCCTGCGCCGGGTGGCGCGGGCGGGCGCTGATATGGGAGAAGCCGAGCGCCTTCAGGAGTTTGCCAATTGTGCGCTCGTGGTAGCCGATCCCGAACCGCTCGAGAATGACGCGCTGCAGGTCGATCCGACGCCAGCGCACCACACCGTGGATGGCCTGGTCCGGCCCGGTTGAGACGAGTTCGGCTACCTCGGCCCGCTGCTCGCTCGAGAGGCGCGGCTCGGGACCCTTGGACCAGCTGTCCAGAAGACCCTCGGGGCCATGCGCGTTGAACCGATGGACCCAGTCGCGCAGCGTCTGCCGGTCCATGCCGCCAATCCGGGCTGCCTCCGTCCGGTTCATACCGTCCAGGACCCCAGCCAAAGACAGGAGCCGGCGGCTTTGGCTTGCGTTCTTCGTCGCTGCCGCCAAGCGACGGAGCTCGGCCGCCGAATAGTCCGCCCGCAGGTCAACCGCTGATGCCATGGCGCGAATCCTCCCTGCGCCATGAGATCAGCTCAACCCGAACCAGGGAATCCCTCGCGAGTCACCAGGCGGGGCCATTGGTATAAGCTAAGTTCGTGAGGCACAAGCGGCGGCACCCAGCCGGTCGGGAGCGTGTCCCTAGATGTTGCACGCGGCCTTCAGGGGGCCGAGAGCCTTGGTGCTTTCGACAGGTCGGAATACGAGCGTGACGTCGTCACCATCCACGAACGGCAGAGTGAAACTAAAGACAGCTCCGTCGTGCGTCCGCGCGAGCAGGTCCCGAGTGACGCCTTCATCGACGTGCGCACTCTCTTCAGAAACCACCTCGGCCGCGGTCTCTGCTCGGTGATCGCCAATTGCGATCCGGACAACCGTACTGGCGCCTACGGGCGTCCTGAAGCGCGTCTTGTTCAGGCCGATGACAACGCTTGCGCGCTGCCGACGACATGTGAAGGCGATCACTCCGGAGCCCTGGCTGCTGAGAGTCATGGCGACGTGCTCGGCAGCGACGCCTTCTCCAGCTGCGTCCACTATCCACGAGCCGATGGCGAGCGCAGTCCTCCCCGCATCAGTCTGGACGAGGAGGACGGCGGCGACGGCAGCGGGTAGCCACGGCAACATGACAGAAGCTTAGCGTAGTAGGAGAGCGGCAACCGCCGCGCGGGACGGTTCCGTATCCTCCCGCCACGTTGCCGCTCTCGTCAACCGCCCTACATCTGGGCGACTCGTCCGGGAGCGCCGCCTGCTCACGCCCGCCACAACGATCCCAACCGGGCCGGAGTGAAAGCACGACCGAATGCGGGTGATCGCGCGCAACGCTGGCGAGCGCGTCTCGTTCTCGTCAAGAACGGAACCGATCGATGTGAGCCGTGGCAAGGCGCCGGCCTCGCAGGCTGCCGAGCGCC
>DATFPH010000316.1:0-4415 GCA_035264905.1 Thermoanaerobaculia bacterium | reverse complement strand
TGCGGCCCATGACCACGAGCGTCGGGTTGACCTCTTTTACGTACTTGAAGGTCTGCTCGAAGGGCTTGCCGGCCAGCAGCGTCGTCTTGAGCTCGACGCCCTCGTCCTCGGCGATCTGCTTCGCGACCTCGAGGTGGGCGGTGTAGATCTTGGCGAGCCCCGAGTCGATGATCTCCTCGTGCAGCTTCTCCTGCTCCTTGAAGCGGAAGACCTTCTGCGCTTTGGTAGACAATACGCCCGCGATCGAGTGGAACATCGCGTAGTGGAAGTACGGGTCGAAGACGGAGATCGCTTCGACGGTGCCGCCGAACTCCCGCGCGAGCTCGATAGCTCGCTTCAATCCTCCGAGCGACTTGGCGCTCCCGTCTACGGCGACGACGATGTGCTCGAACGGGCTCCGATCGAGGTCCTTGACTATAAGGGTGTCGGCCTTCTCGAGGCGCCGCACGACGCGCTCGGTGACGGTGCCGAGCACCGTGTCCTTGACGGCGGCCATGCCCATCGCGCCTATGACGACGAGGTCGTAGTCGCCCGAGTTCACGTCCTCGACGATGACCTTGAAGTTCTTGCCTTCGAGGGAGCGACGCACCAGCTCGACGTCGTATTTCTCGCAGAGAGGCTCGAGGACGTCGATATACGAGTCGGTGATTATCTCCAGGCCTTTGGTGATGAGCTGGTCGTGGATCTTGCGCTGCCGCTTCATCTCGTCCTCGTCGCGGAACTCCTCGGGCAGCCCGCTCTCCATCTGCCGGAAGCGCACGTCGTGCATCTTCGCGGCGTAGGCGTGGCACCCGGCCACCCGGCCACCGAACTTGCGCGCCACGTCCACCCCTATGACGCACGCCTGGTTCGAGTAGTCCGAGTTGTCTACTGGGACATAGATCTCTTTGTACATAGACCTCGTTCTCCTAGCTTGGTAGGACGCCGAGAGATTCACTGTGCTGTCGCTCGCGGAGAACAGCCTCACAAGATTACCGTTTAAAGCGATACGCCGCAAATAAAAGCGTTCACAGATGAGCGCAGCCTATGAGTCGCTCGCGACCGTCCCGGCGGATCCGTCCACCGTGATCCGCTCTCCCGTGCTGATGCGTCCGGTGGCGTCCGGCACGCCGACGACGGCGGGGATACCGTACTCGCGGGCCACGACGGCGCCGTGCGACATGGCCCCTCCCATCTCCATCACCAGGCCGCCGGCGGTGAGGAAGAGGGGCGTCCAGCCCGGGTCGGTCGAGGGGGCGACAAGAATCTCCCCCGGTTCCAACTGCGCGCCGCTCGGGTCGAAGATCACACGCGCCTTCGCACTCACGGTTCCCGGAGACGCAGGGCTTCCGTGTAGCGCGCCTTCGGCGGTCTCGCCGGGGGCCTCCGGCTCCGTGCCGTCTGAGAGCAGGATGCGCGGCACGTGCCGGCGCTTTACCTCCCTGTCGTAAACGGCGCGGCGCTCGCGGACCACGGAGCGGAGGTCCTTGCCCGCCAGGGCCGCCCTTGCCTCGGGCAGGGTGACGAAGAAGATGTCATCGGCCTTTCTTAGGCGCCCGGCCTCCGCCAGCTCGTCTCCGACCTCCAGCAGCAGCTCCCTCGCACGCGTAAGCACCACGACGGCGTAGAACTTCGGGACCTCCCGCAGACCCGCCAGGGCGCGGGCTCGCTTCAGGAGGAACCCGACCAGGGTACCTCGGAGACGGTCTTTGCGCCGGGCGCGCCGGGTGAGATCGGCGGCCATTTCTTCTGCCTCCCGCGCCCCCTTTCCGAACTGGACGTCTGGCGCCAGCTCCGGGTTGTCCAGGCGGAGGTAGTTCGCCAGCACCCCGATAATGTAGGTGGGGTCCTCCGACCAGCGGGGCAGGCCGAGGTCGATCTCGGCCACCCCGCGATGTCCGTAGAGACGCAGGAAGCTCTCCAGACCCGCCTGGAGCCTGGGGGACAGGGTGCCTTCACGATAGCTCCGCGCCAGCTCAACGGGCGGGGTCTCGCGCAACGTTCTCGCGGCGCTTGGATCTGCGCGCACCTCCCGGGCGAGCGCCCAGAGCGCCAGGTCCATCTGCGTGGTGGGGTTGTGCGGTAGCCCGCGCAGCACGACCTGGAGTTCGTCCGCGGTCGCGAGGTTCCCCAGGAGCTTTCCGGCGAGAGCTCTGGCCGCCATGCCGGCTCCAAAGACCGGGGCGATGCCGGGCACGACACGCGGCATGGTGTTACGCAGCATGCGCTCGACCACGCGCAGGCGTTGGGAAGCGTTGGCGCCTGGTGGCACGTCGCCCAGCGCCCTAAGCTCCGCCTCCAGGCGAGCTACCCGAGCCCGCGCCGCTTCCGGGTGCGCCAGCGCCTGGGCGACACGGAGAGGTATACGTCCCCGGACCAGCAGCAAGAGCACGGCGCGAAAGAAGGGCCACCGGCGTGTCGCCACGGGCGCGAGGCGCGCATCGGCGCCGAGGCTCCGGAGGATGGGGGTGGCGCGGGCCTCCCCGATCTGAGTGAGCCGATCGAGGAGCCAGCTTCCGAGCTTGTTGCGCAGCGCCGGCGTTATATCCAGGAAGATACGCCCGCCCGCGTCGGTAAAGAAGGCAGGACCGGCGTAAGGGTCGCGCGGCGGACGGCCGGCGAACGCGGCCATGGACGAAGCCACCAGCCGGAACGCCTGGAGGCCCATCGGCGTGAGCGGCCTGTATACGCCCTGGGCGACGTTCACCGAGAAGTACACCCGCAGGTCCTCGTCCGTCGCCGGGGCGCCGGCTGGCAACGGGAACAGGGTCGTGATCGGCCGCGCCTGCAGAAGCCAGATCTCGCCGTCGATCGCCCATTCTATGTCCTGCGGCGACCCATAGTGCGCCTCGACCCGTGCCCCCAGATCCGCCAGAGCCCTTATCTGATCGTCTCCGAGACTGGCTTTGTCCCCGTTCCCGGCCACTTCGACCCGTTTGGTACCGTTGTCCCCGGCGGCCATGACAGCGACCCGCTTGTCGCCCAGGCGGCGCTCGACGATCTCGCCGGTTGAGGTGTTCACGACGAAGTGGTCGGGGTTGACCGCGCCGGAGACCACCGCCTCACCCAGGCCGGGGGCGGCGTCGATCACGGCCTGCCGGCGCCTCCCCGTGAGCGGGTTGGCGGTGAAGAGGATGCCGGCGACCTCGGCCTCGACCATCCGCTGCACGACCACGGCGAGGCGCACGCTGCGGTGGTCTATCCCGTTGGAGGCGCGGTAGCTGACCGCGCGATCGGTCCAGAGCGAGACCCAGCAGCGCCGCACCGCATCGAGCACGTTGTCTGCGCCGACGACGTTGAGGTACGTGTCCTGCTGGCCGGCGAAGCTCGCGTAGGGTAGATCCTCCGCCGTGGCCGAGGAGCGCACCGCCACCGCGACGGACGCGCCGTTACCGAGCTCCCGGTAAGCCCTGGTGATAGCCTCGACAAGATCGTCCGGCACCGATGCTTCCGACAGACTGGCGCGCGCCGCTGCGGCGAGCTCCGCCAGGCGCGATGTGTCTTCGGGGTCCGTCCCGGCCAGGTCATTCAGGATCTGGTCCAGGTCAGCACCCTCGGCCACGAGCTCGTAGGCCGCAGTGGTCAAGCAGAAGCCATCGGGCACCGGCAGCCCCGCGCGGGCCAGCTCGCCAAGGTTCGCCGCTTTGCCGCCGGCTATGGGCAGCATGGTGCGATCCAGGTCTCCGAAAGGAAGCGTCAACTTCTCGGCCTCGCTCATAAGTGTCTCCCTACTCCTTCACGCGCACCGGCCAGAGGCCGAGGCCGAAGATACGGGCGGGCACGCTACGCACCACCGGTACGCGGGGCAACAGGCGCAGCCAGCCCGGTGGCGCGAGAGGCCGGTCCGAACGGAGCACGTTCGCCAGTACCCGGCGCTGGATCTGGGTCTGAATCGCCTGGATGAAGCGGGTCGGCAACTCGCGCCGCCGCTGCACCGCCGCCAGGTACTTGGTGTCCAGATCTTTGAGCCGCTCCTGGCTCTCCTTCAGCGGCCCGGCGAGCACGTTCGCCGCCACGACCGCGTCCTGTATGGCGTAGTTGATCCCCACCCCTCCAACCGGGCTCATCACGTGGGCGGCGTCACCGATCAGCAACAGCCCCGGCCTGTACCACCGCGGACAGCGGCTCGACTCGACCGAGAGCAGCGAGACCTGCCTCCAATCCTCCAGGCTCTCGAGGCGATCCGCGAACTGCGGCATGAGCTCGGCGAAGGACCGCCGGAGCGACTCGATCCCCTCGTGACGCAGCTCGGGGAAGGTGCCCTTGGGGATGACGTAGCCGGCCTGCCAGTAATCGTCGCGGTCGAGCATGATGGCGATGTGCCCCCGGCCGAAGCGGCCCACCAGACCCTGTGGATCGCTCTTCTCTCGAGGCAGCTTGAACCAGAGCACGTCCATCGGCGGCGAGGTCTTCACAGGCTCGAAGCCCGCAAGGCG